>JBLNBX010000283.1:0-5609 GCA_050260275.1 bacterium | reverse complement strand
TACTACGAAGCCAACATGGACGTGCGCTCCGTAGATCCGGCGCTGAATCTGTACAACCGCCAGTGGCCGCTCATAACTCCCGGCTACCCGGACGCGCCCGCAAAATTCGTCTTCGACGAGGAGGGCCGCCGCGGGCAGGCCATCAACTCCGTCGTCTCCGGCGGCACTATCCTGGCCGGTGGCGTCGTCCGGGACTGTGTTGTCGGGCGCAATGTGCGCGTGCACTCGGGCGCGGTCGTGGAAAACTCGATCATTTTCGACGGCTGCGATATCGGGCGCCGCGCCAGAATTCGCCGGGCGATCATCGATAAGAACATCCACATACCCGAGGACGCGGTGATCGGCTACGATCTGGAGAACGACCGCAAGTACCATCACGTAACCGAGAGCGGAATCGTGGTCGTCGAGGGCGTGCGCTCGCGCGTGGAGATATCCTCGCTCACCATCTGAACCACGCGGCCTGCGTTATGCTTGCGGCAGGGGGCGGGCCAGTGGATAGGGACAGCACCGGAGCGTGCTCGACACCATCCGGCAGCTCCGGCGCATGGATAACATCAACCGCGCGGCATAGAGCGGAGTCTTCTCTTGTTTTGGAGCGGCGTGGAAGAGGCGGAACAGGCGTGGTACCGGCTGTGCAGCACGGCCGAGTTCATCCCTGAGCAAACTCTGAAGGAATTCCGGCGCGCATTGCCGCGGCGCCGCCGCAGGGCGGCTATGGCGGAAGGACTCCGCGAGTTCACAGAGGCCCGCTGTCCAGTCTGCGGCACGCGCGGGCACTTCCGCGTGGGCCAGATGGGGCGCCTGACGCACCCCGGCTGCACTTCATGGCTGATGCCGGCCGGCGCTTACGTCGCGCGCGTCGCACTCCAGGTTGCGCCCGCCGTCATCGCGTTCCCTTTTCGCGTCCTGATGGCCGTGGCCGGCAGCGCCGCGCATCCGCGCTCCGCCAAACCGCAGCCTCCGCCCGATCCGCGCCCGGCCTGTGCCTGCGGCACCCGCCTCAACGACGAGGACCGCTTCTGCCCCACTTGCGGGCGCCGCCGGCCGCTGTAGCCGCCGCGGCGCGCCGCGTCCGGGGCGATTCGCTTAGTCTCCTGCCGCCGAGATAGCCTCGCGCGCCTCCACAGGGTGTTTGCTCGTCAGGCGGCGCTTTATGCGCTCGCCCAGGTCATCGAGGAACGTATACACAACCGGCACGACGACTAGCGTCAGCAGCGTCGAGGTGATCAGGCCTCCGATCACCGCCCGCGCCATGGGCGCCCGAAATTCGGCGCCGGCGCCCAGCTCGAACGCCAGCGGCAGCATGCCGAAGATCATCGCCAGCGTCGTCATCAAGATAGGCCGCAGCCTCACCTTGGAGGCCTCGATGATTGCCTGCGACCGTGGCACGCCTTCCCGCCGCTGGACGTTTGCGAAGTCCACGAGCAGAATGGCGTTCTTGGTCACAAGGCCCATCAGCAGGATGATGCCGATCATGGACATGATGTTCAGCGTGTCGCCGATAATCCACAGTGCGCCCGCGACGCCGATCAGCGATAGCGGCAGCGAGAGCATGATCGCGAAGGGCTGTAGGAAGCTGCGGAACTGCGATGCCAGAATCGCGTAGATGAGGATGATGGCCAGAATGAGGGCGCTCACTGCATACCCGAAGCTCTCCATCATCATTTCGTAATCGCCGGTGAAGGTGATCGAGTATCCGGGCGGAAGCCGGAGCTCGTTGGCCCGCGCGGTGATGTCGTTCGCCACCTCGCCTAGCGAACGGCCCTCAGGCGTCGCCCCGATGCGGATCTCGCGCACCAGGTCGAGGCGGCGGATATTCGACGGCGCTCCGCCAGAGTCAATCCGCGCAACCTGCGACAGCGGCACCGCCACCAGGCCCATTTTGCCCGGCAGGTCCAGCGATAGCAGGTCCTCAGCTCGCACTCGTTGGGAGGGGCTCACGCGCAGCCGCACGTCATAGCTGTCACCGTCGGCGTCCTCGAATTTCGAGACCACCTCCCCGGCTACCAGGCCCCGCACGGTGGAAGCCACCGTGCCGAGGTCGAGGCCGAGGTCGCCCGCGGCCCTGCGATCGACCAACACCCGCACCTCGGGACGCGGTTGCTCCTCGCTGGTGTCTACGTCTTGCGCGCCGGGGACTTCGCGGATGATCTTCATCAACTGCTCGCTGATCTGATTGATGCGCGCCAGGTCCGGGCCCCGTACGCTGATCTGGATCGGCTTCTGGCCGCCCATGGTGTCATCGGCGTTGCCCACCGATGTCCGCAGCGCCCGGAAGCGCTGCAGCCGGGCGCGCATGTCTGCCATGATGTCGAGCTGGTGCGGGCGCCCTCTTCGCTCAGTCAACTTCACGAAAATGCTGCCCTCGTTGACCGGGCTCGTCGCGCCGCCGATGGCCGCGTACGTGTACGCTACGCCGGGGTGCTTCCGGATCTCCGCAATCAGCTCGCGCGCGATATCAATGGACCGGTCGAGCGAGACCCCGGGAGTGGCTTTGTAGCTGACCCGGAACTGCCCCTCGTCGGCGTCGGGCATGAATGCCGAACCGAGTTGGCCGAAAATCCCCACGCTGGCCACGATCGTCGCGAGCCCGATAAACACCACCGTCCAGCGGTGACGCAGCGACCAGCCGAGGACAACTGCCACGGTGTTACGCAGCCGGTCGAGTTGGTCGTTGAGGTATTGCAGTTTGCGTCCGACCCACGACCGGGGCACCGACGGATCGGCCGCCGGATCGTACCAGCGCGAGGACATCATCGGGTCTAGCGTGAAGCTGACGTACAGCGATACCAGCACCGCGAAACCTACCGTGATCCCGAACTGGTAGAACACACGCCCGATGATGCCGCCCATGAAGGCTACCGGCACAAATACCGCGACGATAGTGAAGGTCGTGGCCATCACGGCCAGGCCGATTTCCGCCGTCGCCTCGCGCGCCGCCGTGAAGTGGTCCGCTCCCATGTGCATGTGGCGGACGATGTTCTCACGCACGACGATCGCGTCGTCGATCAGAAGCCCGATGGCCAGCGAAAGCCCCATCAGCGTGATCATGTTCAGCGTGAAATCGAGCGCGCCCATGATGATGAACGTGCTCACGATCGAGACAGGCAGCGCCATGCCCGTTATCACCGTGCTCCGCCACGAGTTGAGGAACAGGAACACGATCATGACCGTGAGGAACGCGCCGATTATGAGCGTCACCTGGACGTCCTCGACGGAGTCGCGGATGAACGTTGAGTTGTCTACCACGGTCCGCAGCCGGATGTGCTGTGGAAGCTGGGCGTTCAGTTCGTCGATGGCGCGGTAGACGCCGTCGGCGACCTCGATCGTGTTCGCGCCGGACTGCTTGATGACCTCAAGCGAGAGCGCCGGCACGCCGTCTATGAGTGCCGCGCTGGTGCGGTCCTCGATGCTGTCCACCACGCGCGCGATTTCCGGGAGGTAAATCGGCCGGCCGTTTCGCGTCGCAATGATGAGGTTCTGGAACTCATCGACTGACTTGTATTTCCCTGCGACGCGCACCAGCGGCTCGTGCGCGCCCTGCTCGAGCTTGCCCGCCGGAAGGTCGATGTTCTCGCGCCGGAGCGCGCCGGCCACGTCGGCGTAAGTCAGATTGAGCCCGCGCAGCTTCTCCCTGTCAACGAGGATCTGGATCTCCCTTCGCGCCTCACCGATGATCGTAACCTGGCCGACTCCGGGTATGATCTCCAGCCGCCTCTTGATCGTCTTGTCGGCGATGGACGAGAGCGTCTTGATATCTGCCTGTTTCGATTCCACTGCCACGGAGAGGATCGGCGTGGAGTTCACGTCGATGCGCTGGATAACCGGCTCTTCCATGTCCTGCGGGAAGTCCGAGCGGATGGCGTTTATCTTCGCCTGCGCGTCCTGTTGCGCGGTGAAGATGTTCGTGCCGAGGTGAAACTCGACGATCACCACCGACAAACCTTCGGTCGATGTCGATTGGATGTGCCGCACGCCGGAGATCGTGTTGAGCGCTTCTTCTATGCGCTTTGAGACCTCGCGCTCGACGGTCTCGGGCGACGCGCCCGCGTACACAGTCTGGACCGTCAGCACCGGGATCTCGATGTCCGGGAACAGATCGACGCTGAGTTCGCGGTAGGAATACGCGCCCAGAGCGACGAGCGATACGGCGAGCATCGTCGCCAGGACAGGCTGCTTGATCGAGAGATCGCTCAGGAACATCGGGGCCTACTTTCCGTTGGAGGCGAACTGCGGATCTACGCGCACGCCCTCAGCCAGTTCGATCGATTGCTGGGCCACCACGAGGTCGCCAGGCTTCAACCCTTCGACGATCTCGAGCATGGAGTCGCGCTCGCGCCCGATGCGTATGTCGCGCCTCACGGCTTTGCCGTCCTCGACGGCGAAGACGTACGACGACGTGGAAGAGCGGTCGTCGCGGTACGCCGCCTCGGACGGAATCAGGATTGCTTCCCGGACCACACCGGTTATCGCCTCGCCCTGCGCGAACATTCCCGCCCGCAGCTTCCCGCTCGAGTTGTTCACCGCTATCCTGACCTTGACTGAACGCGTGTCGGCCTGCACCGCCGGGTTGATCTCGATCACGCGGCCCTCGAATTTCGTGTCGCGGAACGTGTTGACCGTGAACACAACCCGCTGCCCCGCCCGGAGCTCCGCCAGGTCGGCCGTTGCCACCATCGCTTCAAGCTCCAGGCGGCTGTTATCCACCACGGAGAAAACTGCCGTCGGCGGCTCGACGTAGGTGCCTTCGCTCACAAGCTTGCGGTCGATAATGCCTGCTATCGGAGAGCGCACCACCGAGTCGGCAAGCATCTTCTTCGCGTGCGCCAACTGCGACCGGGCCTGTTCTAGCTGCGCCTCAGCAAGCTTCACCTGAGCGCGGGCGTCGCGTTCGGTGAGTTCGGCCGTCTTGAAGTCGCGGTCGGTGATTCCGCCCGATTTCAACAGGTTCTGCGCGCGAATGTACTCGGACTGGCTGTGGTCGGCCACTACCTTGGCGCGCTCGAGCGCCGCCTGCGCCACCTCGACCGCGCTCTGGGCCTGGTCGAACGCGATCTTCTCATTCGAATCGTCGACCCAGACGACGGGCTCGCCCGCCTCAACACGTGAGCCTTCCTCTTTCGGGAACTTCAGGACCTTGCCCGTAGTCTCGGCTTTCACCGTGACGGCCGCGGGCGAGACCAGCGTTCCGGTCAGCGCGACGGTCACCGTGAACGGCTGCGGCTCTACCCGGAGCACAGCAGCGTGCACGGGCGGCGCCTCCGTACTTGAGGCGGCTGCAGGCTCTTTCCGCTCGGAGCAGCCGGCCAGCAAGAGCAGAGCGGCAACGGGAAACAGGGTGCGTTTGAACATGTGAATTACTCCCACGGGGTGCGGCCTATAGCCCAACGCAGATTCGCGCGGGCAACAGAATAGTCGTGCAGGCCGCGAAGCAGATTCGTGCGCGCGACTGAGAGCGCTGTCTGGGCGTCCACGATGTCGAGCGTCGTGGCCGCGCCGTACTTGTAATTGGCCTGCGTCATTTCGAGAACCCGCTCGGCCTGGTTGATGTTGGCGCGGGCCGCGTTTATGGTCTCGCTGGCGGCCTTCAGTTCATCCACGCACTGCTG
>JBLNBX010000282.1:0-7988 GCA_050260275.1 bacterium | reverse complement strand
ACCGCGTGAACCTGGAAGTGGAGCTGATCACACCGGTGGCGATGGACAAGGGGCTGCGCTTTGCGATTCGCGAGGGCGGCCGCACGGTCGGCGCCGGAACGGTGACGGAGATTCTGGAGTAGGTATGCCTCGCGATATCATCACGTTCCAGTGCCAGGAGTGCAAGAGCCGGAATTATACGAGCACAAAGAACAAGAAGACCACAACCGAGAGGCTCGAGTTCAAGAAGTTTTGCCCGCGCTGCCGCAAGCACCAGCCGCACCGCGAGACAAAGTAGACGGGCAGCACAGGTATCGGACGTGCCGGTAAGATCCGGACCGGGCAGCGAAAATGCCCGGGCCGGCACGCTACACTTAAGGCAGGACTTCGATTACAATATTGGGCGTGCTTATCGGCCTCGGGCGGCCACGGCCGTTTGGGGCGAGTGCCTCGTCGCAGGGGCGTAGGTTTAACGGCAGACCAGCGGTCTCCAAAACCGCGAGTGGGGGTTCGAATCCCTCCGCCCCTGCCAGCTTCCGGCTGGCTGAGTCCCCCGATCATCCGATCGATCCTGCGGCGGAGTGAGCGCGCGCGAAGATCCTCCGGGGCCCGGAGGCGTCAGGAGACGTGATCGGGTTCGGCGGTCAGGGTAGAGAATGGCAGACGCAAAAGGTTTTGTACAGAATGTGGGGCAGTGGCCGACCCGCGTAAAGAACTACGTTCAAGAGCTTCAGAACGAGATGAAGCGGGTCACGTGGCCATCCCGGAAGCAGGTGCAGTCCACGACCATCATCGTGATCGTCACCGTATTCGCGTTTGCGGCGTACTTCGCCGTGATCGACACGGTTTTCAGCCGGATCATCGGCAGGCTGTTCCAGATGTTCACAACGCAGTAAGGGCGGTGCCATGGAAGAGGAATTCAGCCCCAATCCGCGCGACGACGAAAGCGAACCGGTGAACGACACCGGCCGCGAACAGGAAGCTCAAGCCGGAGAGGCCGAATACCGCGCCGAAGGCGAGCAGCCGGAGTCTCCCGAAGGCGACTCAGCCGCCGGGGAGCAACCCGAGCGCCCGGAGGGCGAGCCGGCCGAATCTGGACAGCCCGCGGGAGAGGCTGCCGGCGAAACCGCCGAGGCGCCGTCCACGCGGAAGTGGTACATCATCCACACCTATTCAGGGTTCGAGCAGAAGGTGGCGGACTCGCTCCGCAACCGCGCCCAGGCGTTCGGCTTTGCCGATCAGATAGGGCAGATCCTGATCCCGACCGAAGAGGTGGTGGATGTCCGGGGCGGCAAGAGGGTGACTAGCAAGCGCCTGATGTATCCCGGCTACGTGCTGGTGGAGATGGAGATGAACGACGACCTGTGGCACGCGGTGAAATCGACGCCGCGCGTTACGGGCTTCGTAGGGGGCGGCAACACGCCGGTGCCGCTCTCAGCTACGGAGGTGAACGACATCCTATACCGCCAGGCGACCTCTGCCGAGCGGCCGCGGCCCAAGCAGACTTTCGAAAAAGGCGAGACGGTCCGCATCACCGACGGCCCGTTTACAAACTTCTCCGGGAAGGTGGAGGAGGTAAACCCCGAACGGAACACGCTGCGCGTGCTGGTGACGATCTTCGGCCGGTCCACGCCCGTGGAACTGGAGTTCGGGCAGGTGGAGAAGGCGGCCTGAGAGCCCCAGGAATTTCGCAATGGCAAAGAAACTAACCGCACAAGTGAAGCTGCAGATCCCGGCCGGAAAAGCGACGCCGGCGCCTCCCGTGGGCACCGCGTTGGGCCCGCAGGGCGTCAACATCATGGAGTTCTGCAAGGCGTTCAACGCGAAGACGTCGGGCAAGGACCAGGAGGGGCTGATCATCCCGGTGGTGATCTCTATCTATCACGACCGCTCCTTTACGTTTGTCACGAAGACGCCACCGGTGCCGGTGCTGATCAAGCGCGCGGCGAGCCTGGCCAAGGGATCGGCCACGCCGAACAAGAGCAAGGTCGGCCGCATCACGATGCAGCAGGTAGAGGAGATCGCGAAGCAGAAGATGCCGGATTTGAACTGCTTCACACTCGAGGCCGCTATCAAATCCGTGAAGGGCACGGCCCGCAGCATGGGGGTGGACGTAGTCTAGGCGCGCGCGGCGTGCTACACTGAGGGTTTAACAAACCAAGCTCAGTGGGAGGTTCCGGCAACTCCGCCGGGCCGCTTGCACCAATGAGGGAACATGGCTCGCACCAGAGGAAAACGTTACCAGACCGCCGTCCAGCAGGTTGAAGCCCGGCCTTACACGCTGGATGAGGCGATTCCACTGATCCAGAAGATCAAGTTCGCCAAGTTCGACGAGACCGTCGAGGTGCACATGCGCCTGGGTGTGGATCCGAAACACGCGGACCAGATGGTCCGCGGCACGGTCGTCCTGCCGAACGGGCTGGGCAAGTCGAAGCGTGTGCTCGTCATCTGCGGCAGCGACAAGGTCCGCGAGGCCGAGGAAGCCGGCGCGGATTACGTCGGCGGCGAGGACATGGTTCAGAAGATCCAGGGCGGGTGGATGGACTTCGAGTCCGTCATCGCGACGCCAGACATGATGCGTTCGGTCGGCCGCCTTGGCAAGATTCTCGGACCCAGGGGCTTGATGCCGAACCCGAAGACGGGAACGGTGACGATGGAGGTCGGCAAAGCCGTACGCGAGGTGAAGGCCGGCAAAGTGGAGTTCCGCGTCGACAAGACCGGGATCATCCACGCGCCGGTGGGCAAGACGAGCTTCGAAGCTCCGAAGCTGGTCGAGAACGCGATTACGCTGATCCAGGCCGTAGTGAGGGCGAAGCCGGCGGCGGCGAAGGGAAAGTACGTCAAGAGCGCGACGGTGTGCTCGAGCATGGGCCCGGGCATCGAACTGGACGTGACTCCGTACAACGCCCGGGTGCTCTAGCATCCCGCGGGGAGATCCGATCCACATGAAAAAGAGATCCGATAAACAAAAAGAAGTTCAGGCCCTGCGCGCCGAACTCGAGAACACGTACAACCTGTTCCTGACGAGCTTCGAAAAGCTGACGGTGGCACAGGATTTCGAGCTTCGCAAGGCCATTCGAGCCGCGGGCGGCAATTACAGAGTGGTGAAGAACAACCTCGTGGAGAAGGCCGCCGAGGGAACGAAAGCCGGTGAACTGCTGAAGGGTCTGCAGGGCATGACCTCGCTGGCCTACACCTCCGGAGATCCGGTGGCGCTGGCGAAGGCGCTCACGGCCTATGCGAAGACGGTGCCGGCCTTCACGTTCAAGGCGGGCATGGTGGAGGGCCGGGTAGTCGACGTAAAGGCCATTGAAGAGCTGGCAACCCTGCCTTCCCGCGAAGAGATGATCGCGAGGCTGCTCTACGTGATCCAGGCCCCGGCGCAGCGGTTGGCGGCCGCGGTGAACGGAGTCGGCCGCAACCTGGCCGTGGTGCTGGATCAGGCGGCCAAGGAGAACAAGTTCAAGGGATAGACTGGCCGTGGGCTGTGGGTCGTGGGATTAACGCGAAAGCGTCCGTGGCCCCCACAGCCTACAACCCACAACCCACAACCAAGGAGTTCGGAAGAAATGGCGGACATCAACGCAATTGCGGAACAGATTCAGGGGCTGACGCTGCTGGAGGCGTCGGAGCTCGTGAAGTTGCTCGAGGAGCGGCTGGGTGTATCGGCGGCAGCGGCGACGGTAGCGGTGGCTGCTGCGCCGGGCGCTGCGGCGGCGGCTCCGGCGGCTGAAGAGAAAACGGAGTTCACGGTCGTGCTGACCTCAGCCGGCGCGAACAAGATCAATGTGATCAAGGCCGTCCGCGAAGTTACCAGCTTGGGCCTGAAGGAAGCCAAGGACCTGGTGGACAGCGCGCCGAAGCCGATCAAGGAAGGCGTGACGAAGGAAGAGGCCGAGGCGCTACGGAAGAAGTTCGTGGACGCCGGCGCGACGGTCGAAGTAAAGTAACCCTCCGGATTTGTGCCCCGGGGCATCGGGCCCCGGGGCCTCTCACTGCCGGTCCATCTGTCTCCAGACGCGCAGCGCCATTCCTATGTCTGTGGCGGCTCGGTCCGCGCTCAAGCGCGGTTTCCCGTCCGGAGATCGGCTGGATCCTGCCTTTCGGCACCTGGAGCGTTGGCCTCGGCACCAACCCAAGTTCCCCACGTTCAGCTTTAGTATTTGCTCCGCAGCTCGAGCTTCGCGCCAAATTGAAGAGAACAATGGGTTTAGGCGGTTGTGTGCGCTGCCTCCGGGTAGAGTCCCAAGCGCTACCGAGCGGGTTGCGAAACAGGGCTCCGCTGCATTTGACTTGCCATTCGGCGTTTTGATAGACTCTTATCTGGGCAGATTCCGCGACGAGTGTTCAAGAACCTCGCATCCCTATTTTGCGCCTTAGGTCCGTCCTCACCCGGGGTGCGTCTAAACGCTTTAGTTCCTTGCCCGTTTCCTTTGCGCTACCTCGTTTCATCGTTCGAGTACCGGCCGGCAGAGAACCCGTGCACGGGGCCGTAGCCGGCGTGGTTTCATGAGCTTTCGTTCGGCAGCCTTTTCGGCAATCAGGAGTCAAGACAGAATGCAAAATCCGGCAAACGGAGCCACTCGGGAAAGGGTGGACTTTTCCCGAATCAAGACCTCGATTCCGATCCCAAACCTTATCGAAGTACAGAAGAAGTCCTACGAGCGGTTCCTGCAAATGGACCTGCTCCCCAGCGAGCGCGAGGACATCGGACTGCAGAGCGTGTTCAACTCTGTTTTCCCGATCTCCGATTTTCGCGGGTTGAGCCAGCTCGAGTTCGTCGACTATTCGATCGGTAACTGGGAGTGCAAGTGCGGCACCCTGACGGGGTTGAACCACCTCCGCTCCCCCTGCCGCAACCCTTTTTGCGGCGCGACGATCCGCACGGATCCGTTCCACGCCGGCGACGTGCTGTGCCAACGCTGCGGCACGTTCAACAAGAACATCGTCACCTTCTGCAACCGCTGCGGGGACCCGGTGGGGCTGCAGCTCAAGTACGACGTCGCGGAGTGCGAGGAGCGCGGGATGACCTACGCCGCACCGCTCAAGGTCACCATCCGGCTCACGGTGTACGACAAGGAAGCCGAGACAAACCAGAAAACGGTCCGCGACATCAAGGAGCAGGAAGTCTTCTTCGGCGAAATCCCGCTGATGACCGAGAACGGCACGTTCATCATCAACGGGACCGAGCGCGTGATCGTGAGCCAGCTTCACCGTTCGCCGGGCGTGTTCTTCGAGCGCGTGGCGGCGCAGGGATACTACCTGGGCAAGATCATTCCCTATCGCGGAAGCTGGGTGGAGTTCGAGTACGACAGCAAGAACCTGCTGTACGTCCGCATAGACCGCAAGCGCAAGTTCTACGGCACGGTATTCCTGCGCGCGCTCGGGGTCAAGAGCGACGAGCAGATCCTGCGCACGTTCTACCAGGTGGACAAGATCTCCATCAAGGAGAACCGGCTGTTCTGGCAGGTTTCCAAGAATCTGCTGGGGCTCAAGCTGTCGCACCCCATCAAAAACAGGGCTGGCGATATCGTGGTGCCGCAGGGCCGCAAGATCACCGGCAGCGTTCTTCGCGAGATTCAGAAGCAGAAGATCGAGCAGGTCGAGGTAGCTCCCAACGATCTGGAAGGCGCATGCGTAGCGGCAGACGTGGTCGACATGAGCACCGGCGAGGTGCTGGCCGAATCCAACCACGAGCTGACGGGCGCCGTCATCGGGCGCCTGCTTGAGGCGGGTATCGACAGCTTCGAGGTGTTCTTCCCCGAGCGCGACGATGTCGGTCCGGTCATCTCCGCCACGCTGCGCAAGGACCCCGTCAAGACACAGAACGACGCGCTGCTCGAGATCTACCGCAAGCTCCGCCCCGGCGACCCGCCGACGCTCGACACGGCAACGCAGCTTTTCCAGGGCATGTTCTTCGACCCTCGCAAGTACGACTTCTCGCGCGTGGGCCGGATGAAGTTCAACATCAAGATCCACGAACGCGCCGACGCAACCCCGCTCGACAACCGCACGCTTTCCCCCGAAGACTTTTTCGACGTTATCCGGTATCTGCTCAAGCTGCGCCGCGTTTCGACGCTTTCGGTGGACGACATCGACCACCTGGGCAACCGCCGCGTTCGCGCGGTAGGCGAGCTGCTCGAGAACCAGTTCCGCATCGGCCTGGTCCGCATGGAGCGCGCCATCAAAGAAAAGATGAGCGTGTACCAGGAGATGTCGACGGCAATGCCGCACGACCTGGTCAACGCTAAGCCGGTGATGGCGGCGGTTCGCGAGTTCTTCGGCTCCAGCCAGCTCTCGCAGTTCATGGACCAGACGAACCCGCTTTCGGAGATCACCCACAAGCGGCGCCTGTCGGCCCTGGGTCCCGGCGGCCTGTCGCGCGAGCGCGCGGGCTTTGAAGTTCGCGACGTTCACGCCACGCACTACGGCCGCATCTGCCCCATCGAGACCCCTGAAGGTCCGAATATCGGCCTGATCTCGTCGCTGTCGTGCTTTGCCCGCATCAACGAGTACGGCTTTATCGAGAGCCCGTACCGCCGCGTGGTCGATGGCACGGTTGTAGACGAGGTGCGGATCACGAATCCCGGCGACACGAAGTACAAGGTCGGGGACGTGGTCGCCCGCGCCACGATAGTAGCCGAAAACAACGTGCTCGCGGCGAAGAACAAGCAGCCCGCCGAGTTCGAAGCCCACTGCGATTATCTTTCGGCGTGGGAAGAGGACAAGTACACGATCGCTCAGGCGAACGTGGAACTGGACGAGAACGGGCGCATAGTGCCGGATCTTGTGAACGCCCGGCAGGCGGGCAACACCACGCTGAAGCACCGCGACGAGATCGAGTACATGGACGTCAGTCCTAAACAGCTCGTCTCGGTCGCCGCTTCGCTTATTCCATTCCTCGAGAACGACGACGCCAACCGGGCCCTCATGGGCTCGAACATGCAGCGCCAGGCGGTTCCGCTGCTACGCGCCGAGGCCCCGCTAATTGGGACCGGCATGGAGGCGGTGACGGCGCGCGACTCCGGAGCGGTGGTGCTCTGCCGCCGCTCGGGCGTGGTGGACTCGGTGGATTCCGAGCGAATCATCGTTCGCGTGGAGGGCAACGTTCACGAAGGGCAGCTCTCGCGCGAGGTCGGCGCGGACATATACACGCTGACGAAGTTCAAGCGTTCGAACCAGAATACGTGCATCACGCAGAAGCCGATCGTAGCCAAGGGCCAGCGGGTCAGGAAAGGCGACGTGCTCGCCGATGGCCCGTGCACGGACCACGGAGAACTGGCGCTCGGGCGCAACGTGCTGGTCGCGTTCATGCCCTGGCGCGGGTACAACTTCGAAGACGCGGTGGTGGTCAGCGAAAAGCTGGTCAAGGAAGACTACTACACGTCGATCCACATCGAGGAGTTCGAGATCGAGGCGCGCGACACGAAGCTCGGGCCTGAAGAGATCACGCGGGACATTCCGAACATCGCCGAGTCTTTCCTGCGCAACCTCGACGAGAGCGGCATCATCCGCATCGGCGCCACGGTGAGGCCGGGCGACATTCTGGTGGGCAAAGTAACGCCGAAGGGCGAAACGCAGCTCACTCCGGAAGAAAAGCTGCTGCGGGCGATCTTCGGCGAGAAAGCCGGCGACGTGAAGGACGCGTCGCTGTACTGCCCGCCGGGCATCGAGGGTACCGTCGTCGATTGCAAGGTGTTCTCGCGCAAGGGAGCGGAACTGGACGAGCGCTCCAAACAGATCCTCGAGGCCGCCGAAGAAAAGCTGCGGAGGAACCTGGAGGACGAAAAGCGAATTCTCAACGACGAGCGCGCCAAGCGGCTCGAAGCCTTGCTGAAAGATAGGGAACTGCTGGCCGACCTGCACGACGAGAAGACCAACAAGCGCCTGCTCGCGAAGGGCACGGAGCTTACTCGCGATGTGTTCGAGAGGCTGCGCGCGCGCGACCTGAAGCGCATGAAGCTGAAGGACAAGGACGTGCGGCTGAACGAGCAGATCGACGAGATCGA
>JBLNBX010000281.1:0-3730 GCA_050260275.1 bacterium | reverse complement strand
GTACTCGGCGGCGGCGGACTGGTCGGCTGGCGCGTGGCGACGGGCCCGCATCCGCTGAAGGACGAGGCGTTCCGCACGGCCGTCGGTCGGCCGCAGACGGTGAAGCTGCCGGACGGGTCGGAGGTGACGCTCAACACCGACACCGTCCTGCGCACCCGGGCGGACAAGGACCGGCGGCTGGTTTACCTCGAACGCGGGCAGGCCTTCTTCAAGGTCGCCCACGATCAGCGCCATCCGTTCGTGGTGACCGCGGCGGGGCGCACGGTGACCGCGCTCGGCACCGCCTTCGACGTGCGCGTCGACAACGGCGCCTTCACCGTGACGCTGGTGGAGGGAAAGGTCCGCGTCGAGGAGCCGGTGCCCGCCAAGCCCGCCGCCAAGGGGCCGCAGCGGGCGGTGAATTTCGAGGCGACGGAGATGACGGCCGGCTCGCGGCTGGTCGCGACCGCGCAGGAGCCGTGGCGGGTGACCTCGGCCAACGTGGTGGTCGACACCAGTTGGACACGCGACATCCTGATCTTCGACAACCAGCCGCTGGTCGCGGTGGTCGCCGAGTTGAACCGGTATTCGGACAAGAAGATCGTCATCGCCGACCCGACGATCGAGAAGACGCCGATCAGCGGCACCTTCCGGCCGGGCGACGTCGACAGCTTCGTGCGCACGATCGAGGCCTATCGGCTGGCCCGCGCCGGCGAGAACACGCCGCTGGCCATCGATCTGCAGGCGTATTGAGAAAGATGGAAAAATAAATCCGGAGTAGTGTGGGGTATGGCTCGAACGTTGGCTCACTCAAGATGAGGGGAGATGGAAACTCCCCGAAAACAGAAGGGGGCCACGCCGTGAACAGATTCACTTCATATCGCCGTCAGTTGCTGGCCGGCGCCGCACTGGCGGCTGCCGTCGCTTTTGCATCGCCGGCGCTGGCGCAGTCGAAGCAGATCGAAATCGCGCCGCAGTCCCTGGCGACCGCGCTTTATCAGCTGGGCTCCCAGACCGGCGAACAGATCATCTTTTCGCCCGATCTGGCCGATGCGAAGATGAGCCCTGGCGTCAGCAGCGCCGACAACATCGAACTGGCGCTGAACCAACTCCTTGAAGGAACGGGGCTTTCTTACAAGCGCACGGCCGACGCCTTCATGATCGTGAGGGCTACCGACCCCCAGTCCGGAAGCGCCGCGGGGGGCGGCGCTGACGGCACGGTTCAGGCTCTGATCGTCACCGCGCAAAAGCGTGAGGAAAACATCCAGGACGTGCCGATCGCCATCAGCGCCTTCTCGGAAAAGACGCTAGAGGAACAGAAGATCGAGGGCGGCTTCGACCTCCTGAAGGCGATCCCGAACGTCACTTTCTCTAAGAACAACTTCACCAGCTATAATTTCTCGATCCGGGGCATCGGGACCAAGGCGGTTTCCGCATCGACGGACCCGGGTGTGGCGGTGAGCTTCAACAACGTGGCGCTCATCCAGAACCGTCTTTTCGAGCAGGAATACTTCGATATCGAACGAGTGGAAGTGCTACGCGGGCCGCAGGGCACGCTCTACGGGCGCAACGCGACTGCGGGCGTGATCAACGTGATCTCCGCCAAGGCCAACCTGCGGGAGTTCTCGGGCTGGGTCAAAGGGGAGGTAGGCAACTACCACACCAAGCGTATCTCGGCGATGATCAACGTTCCGCTGGTTGAGGACAAGCTTGCCATCCGCATCGCGGGCGCGCTGACCGACCGCGTCGGCTACGACTACAACACCATCACCAACCACGCGATCAACGGACGCGACCTGTGGTCGACGCGTGCGACGGTGGATTTCAAGCCGAACGACAAGTTCAAGGCCGAGCTCGTCTGGGAACGCTTCAACGAAGACGATAACCGCTCTCGCACGGGCAAGCAGTTGTGCCACCGCGACGATGGGCTCGCGAAGGTGGGCAATACGGACATTGTTTCTCCCTGGAGCGACGACCTTACCTTCCTCTCGCGCGCGATGTTTTCGACGGGCTGCAAGCCCGGATCGCTCTACGATGAGGCGGCGTTCGGCACGCCGAACGGGCTGGCGATGCCATTCGTCTTTACGATCCTCCAGTACACCGCGACGGACTTCTGGCCCATCGGCTATGATCGTCCCCGGTACGTGAATGGCGAGTGGAACCAGTCGGCGCGGCCCGTCAGCATCATTGACCTCAAAGACCCGTACGGCGGCCTCGAGCAATCGCGAAATCTGCGGGAGATCGCATCCTTCCGCGATCCTGTTTATCGGGCCAACGCGGACGTCGTTCAGCTGAACCTTCAGTGGGACCTGACAGACCACATCTCGGTATTTTCGCAGACGGTCTACGACAACGACGGCACATACTCGTTCCAGGATTACAACCGGTTCAACACGCTTCCTATCTTCAACGACACCAGCAACCTCTACGCCGTCAACGGCTGGGAATACGCCAACGATCCGCTCGCCAAGAGCCCGTACGCGAGCATGGTCCCGGGCGGCACCTTCTGCGATCCGCAACTGGGCTGTACGAACCGGATGGCGGGCTTCGATATCTCGCGCGCCGACGCCACGCAATTCACGCAGGAACTCAGGATCCAGTCGAATTTCGATGGCCCTCTGAATTTCAGCGCGGGCGCAAACTTCACGAAGTTCGATGTCGATGTCGACTACTACGTGATGTACAACCTGATCACTGCGGCGGCGCTGTCCCTGCTGCTCTTCAATCACCAGGGCGACTACACGAAGTGCGCGATAGCGGCTGGCGGTTCGTTCACCACCCCTTGGGGGACGTTCACCTGGCCGGCCGAGTTGGATCCGCCGATTTCCATGGAGGACCCGAACATCGGGTGTCCCTATATCGATCCTAATCCGGTCGAACACATTGCCGGGGACGGGCACAATTACTACCGCAGCTACAACCCCTACCATCTCCGCTCGGCGGCGGCTTTCGGCGAGCTGTACTGGCAGGCAACCGATAACCTGAAGATCACGGCCGGATTGCGCTATACTCGCGACCGCAAGCGGTTCACGCCCTACCCGACGCAGGTTCTCATGACGCCGATGATCTTCATCTTCGGCACCTCGTTCCGCGGCCTGCAGGCCGAGCCGGACATCAAACAAACCTGGGGCGAATTCACCGGGCGTCTGGGCTTTGACTGGAAGCCGGACCTGTCCTGGACTGACGAAACGATGATCTACGGCTTCTATTCGCGCGGCTATAAGGGCGGCGGGGCAAACCCGCCCCGCGTGAGCATGGCCCCGGCGCTTCTTCAGTACCTGCCGTACGACTACAGTCCCACCTTCGAGCCTGAGTTCGTCAACGCCTACGAAGTCGGCGCGAAGAACACGCTCCTCGACGGCGCGCTGCGCTTCAACACAGACGCTTTCTTCTACGACTACAGCGGCTATCAGGTCTCGAAGGTTGTGGATCGGAGCGTCGCGAACGAGAACTTCGACGCTACCGTCTGGGGCCTTGAGTTCGAGACGATGTTCGCGCCTTCGCGTCAGCTTCGCTTTATCGCCAACCTTGGCTATCTCGACACCAAGATTGCGGACGGAGCGAAGTCCATCGACGTGATGAACCGCACGCAAGGCGATCCGAATTACATCGTGCTCAAGCCGTTCCCGACCTTTCCCTCGAACTGCGTCGCGCCCCTCAAGGTCGTGGAGCCCACGGTGAACGAGATCGGCTGGCTGACCAGCATTTGCCAGATGGGTATTCCAGACATGAACAACGTCCCCGATCCCAT
>JBLNBX010000280.1:0-11688 GCA_050260275.1 bacterium | reverse complement strand
AGTGTGGACGAACTGAAACAGACCGCCAAACGCTTACGGCGGCGGATAATCGAGATGCTCACGGAGGCCAAGTCCGGCCACCCAGGCGGATCGCTTTCGGCCGTCGAGATCGTAACCACGCTGTTCTGGGATACCATGCGCCATGACCCGAAGAATCCGGGCATGGCCGAGCGGGACCGCCTGATCCTGTCAAAAGGCCATGCGGCGCCGGTGCTGTATGCGGCGTTCGCAGAAGCGGGCTATACCCCCGCCGATGAGCTGGCGACGCTGCGCAAGCTCGGGTCCATCTATCAGGGCCACCCGGACCGGCGCTTTATTCCGGCGCTCGAAGCTTCCACCGGCTCATTGGGCCAGGGGCTGTCGATCGCGCTTGGCATGGGCATGGCGAACCGCTGGGACAAGAACCCCGGGCGGGTATACGTCATCCTGGGCGACGGAGAGATCCAGGAAGGGCAGATCTGGGAAGCCGCCATGTTCGGCGCTTTCCACAAGCTGGACAACGTAGTCGCGATCGTCGATTACAACCGCATTCAGCTCGACGGTTTCGTCAAGGACATCATGGATCTCGAGCCGCTCGCCGATAAGT
This sequence comes from bacterium, assembly GCA_050260275.1. Lineage (GTDB taxonomy): Bacteria > Acidobacteriota > Terriglobia > Bryobacterales > Bryobacteraceae > DATMXS01. Next base: position 11,102 of record JBLNBX010000280.1, on the reverse strand, counting down.
GGCGCGCCTTCGGCTGGCACGTGATCGAGGCCGACGGGCACGACGTGGCGCAGCTCAAGGCGGCCTTCGACGAGGCGGCCGCCACAAAGGGCAAGCCGACCGTCGTCATCGCGCATACGGTAAAAGGCAAGGGCGTTTCGTTCATGGAGAACAATCCGAAGTATCACGGCGTTGCGCCCACGGCTGAGGAGAAGGAACTCGCGCTGAAGGAGCTGGCATAACATGTCGATCGCACCCAAACCCGAAATCAAGATGGGCATGGCGACGCGCGAGGCGTTCGGCCGGGCCCTGGTCGAGCTGGGTCGCGAGGACCCGCGTATCTGGGCGGTGGACGCCGACTTGTCAAAGTCCACCATGACCCACCTGTTCGGCAAGGAGTTCCCCGACCGCTTCGTTTCCTGCGGCATCGCCGAGGCGAACATGGTGGCCGTGGCGGCCGGCCTGGCCTCCTGCGGCAAGATTCCTTTCGCATCGAGCTTCTCCTGCTTCATTCTCAACAAGGGATTCGAGCAGCTTCGCGTCACCGTGGCCTATCCGGGCCTCAACGTGAAGATCGTGGGCACGCACAGCGGTATCTCGATCGGCGAGGACGGGCCGTCGCAGATGAGCATCGAAGATCTGGCGCTCGCCTGCTCGCTGCCGGGATTCACCGTGCTGGCTCCGGCGGACGAGTTCGCCACGCGCGCGCTGGTTCGCGCGGCGGCGGCGCACGTTGGGCCGGTGTTCATCCGGACGGGCCGGCCGAAGGTGCCAGTGGTCTACGGTCCCGAACAGCAGTTCGCCATCGGCAAGTCCATTGAGGCGGCACCCGGCACGGGTGTCACCATCATCACGTACGGCCTGCTGGTGTTCGAGGCCCTGCAGGCGCGCGAGATTCTCGCCGCAGAGGGCATCTCCGCGCGCGTGGTGGATATGTACTCGATCAAGCCGCTCGATACGGACGCCGTTATTCGCGCGGCGAAGGAAACGGGCGCGATCGTCGTGGCCGAGGAGCACCTGGTTGACGGCGGTCTTGGCGTCAGAGTCGCGCAGGCGGTTGTGAGCGCCGCGCCGTGCCCGATGGAGTTCGTCGGCTTGACCGGCTACGCCGAGTCCGGTTCGCCCGACGCGCTGCTCGACAAATACGGCATGCGCGCAGTAAACATCGCCGCCGCGGCGAGAAAGGTTGTCGCCAGAAAGCAGTAGGGCCATACATGGCGTTCGCGACAGACCGGGAACTGACCGGCTTCCTGGCGGAGACTATGAACGCTCAGGAGCTCGAGGGCGCGCGGATTTCCCGCCTGCTCCACGACGAGGTGGGGCAGGTGTTGAGCGCCATCGGGCTGCAGCTCGATCTGTTGCGGATGGATATATCCGAGGGCTCTCAGTCGGCATCCGGCCGCATCGTCGAGATCCAGCGGCTGCTGGAAACGGCGATCGGGCGCGTGCGGGATCTGAGCTACGAACTGAACCCGTGCGCCGCGGGCCGCGCCGGCCTGGAGCCCTCGCTTAAGAGCCTCGCTGACCGCTACCGGACGGCGGTCCCGGCGGGCATAGCGGTCACCTGCGACCCGGCTGTCCGGCCGGATGCCGCCGTGGCCGCGGTGATGTTCAGAATTGCCCAACTCGCGCTGGACAATGCGGTCCGGCACGCCGGCGCGACGAGGATAGATGTTTTTGTGAAGAAGACGCGAGCCGGGGTGTCGCTCATTGTCCGCGACGACGGCAGGGGTTTTTCGCCGCGCGCGGAAAGTATAAAGCCGCGCGGGCTGGGACTGCGGCTGATGCGACGCCATGCCTCTGCCGCGGGGCTCCGGTTTTCGCTTGTGAGCGCCCCAGGTAGGGGTACAATTGTGAAAGTCATTCAGCCGGTCCCGACCCCCGGGGGGCAGGTCGCGTGAGGAACCGATGGCGTATCAGATTTTGATCGTCGACGATCACAAGATCTTTCGCGATGGGATCAAGTCGATTCTCGAGAAGCGCGAGGAGTTCAAAGTCGTCGGCGAGGCCGATAACGGGGCAGAGGCCGTTCAGGCGTGCAAGCGCCTGAAGCCTGAGCTGGTGTTGATGGACATCGGCTTGCCCGGCTTGAACGGGATTGAGGCTACTGTCGAGATCATGCGGCATTGTCCCGACTGCAAAGTCGTGATTCTGTCCATGTACGACGACGAGAGTTCGGTGGTAGGCGCCATAAGGTCGGGCGCGCGCGCTTTCGTTCTCAAGAACGCTTCGTCGGACGACCTTGTGGACGCGCTGCGAACGGTAGCCAAGGGCGGTTTCTACTTGTGCGCGGAAGTAACCGACCGCGTCCAGAACCGCATACAGAAGGGCGATCTGGAGTCGAAGGCGCTCCCCCCCGCGCTCGAGACCCTCTCGCCTCGCGAACTCCAGGTGCTGCGGCTGGTGGCGGAAGGCAAGACGAGCAAAGAGATAGCGGTGATGCTCGATCTCGGCTTGCAGACCGTTCGCAGCTACCGCAAGACGATGATGAAGAAGATCGGCGTGAACAACATCGCCGGTCTCACGCAGTTGGCGCTCTCGGCCGGCCTTACGAGGCCGGTGCCGGAGCTGAAGTAAGCTTCACAGGCCCCGCCCAGCCGCTACGGGTTGGCGTCCAGCTTCAAGGGCCAGAGGGTGCCGGTCAGCCGCAACCCGCGGCTGGCCGCGCTTAACTCCACCTGCACGACGCCGCTGGCATCCGTGCCGCCCTGCCCCTGAAATACCTCGTCGCCCGCGGTGGCGGACAGGCCGGTGAGCGTGAAGACAGGCGAGCTTTCGGCCATCGCCAGCGCGCAGTGGCCGGAGATGGTGCTGAACCGTTCCCCGGAGATCTCCACGGACCGGCCGGAGAAGTCGATCTTTCCCTTCAGATTGCGCACCAAAGTGGCGCCGGTTCCCGATGTCGCCAGCACCGCTTTCCCTTCCCACTCGCCTCCGGCCCAGTTGCGGTTCTTGAAGTCCGCCTCGAGGTGATAGGCGGGCACGGAGCCGCGCAGGTTGATCGACAGATCGCCGGCTAAGGCGGATCCGCCGGCCTGCACGGCGAAGCCCGAGATTTCGACGTTAGGCCCGGTCCACCGCATCCGGCCGCGCATCCTCCTGATTGGGAATCCCGCGCCCTCAAGCGCCGCGATCTGGAACGACACATCGGCGCGTCGCGCGGCCAACCACTCCGGGACGCGGGTTCGTCCGAGTCTCAGGGCGCGCCTGAGGAAACCTTCATCGCGGCGGCGCAGCGTGGGCGCAAGCAGCGCCTCCAGATCGGACGCGGGCACGGCGCCCGCCCTGAGCCTGAAACGGTGCGGGTGGGAGGCCTCCGGAGTCAGCCGGTAGTCGCCCGTGAACTCGATGCCGCCTGCTTCGCCGCGTATGCGGTCCACCACCAGCCCGGGCTCCCGCAGCGAGATGCGCGCCGAGGAAAGCGTCACCGGGGCGGCCAGCCCATCCAGCGCGATCTCGGCGTCCTCCACCTCGAGCACGCCGGACCATCGGCCGCGATCCTCGCCCGAGCGCCTCTGGTACCGGACCATGCCCCGCCAGGTTCCCTTGGAGCACTGCTCCAGCAACGGAGCGCCTCCAACCATCCGCGCCGCCCCCGCAGTGGCCTCTATCGGTGCCGAACGAGCGGTGAGGATCGCGTCGAACCTCCCCGAGCGCCAGGAGTACTCGCCTTCCAGACGTCCGAGTGGGCTCCCGGCAATCGCGACCGACGTGGGCTGCAGGCGTACGGCGTCGTTGCCAATGACCAGCTCCCCGTGTTCGAAGCGCAGCTCCGGAGCTCCCGGCGCGCGCACGGATACATTCTCCGCGCCGAGCACCCCCGCGATGCCCGCCACTGGCGAGTAACCGACGTCGCCGTTGAGATCTCCAGCCGCTTCGAGGCCCTCCGGCACGGAAAGGCCCATCTGCCTGGCCAGGCTGACGGCTTGGGCGATCGGGGCGGAGTGCAGCGTGACGGTGGCCGTCCATTGCGCCTTTGCCAGGAACTCCGAGGCCCGGACGGCGAAGCCGATCTGCTGGCCGGGCGAAGTATCGATATCCAGCGTCTGGGCGGACAGGTCGAGCCGGCCCGTGAAATCGAATGGCCAGAAGCCGGTGTACGGCGGCATGAGGTCCCAGCGATGGACGTCACTTATCTCCAGCCTGCCCGTGATGCCAATATTCGAAACTGGCCCAGTGAGGCGCGCCCGCGCGGACACCTGGCCGTGGACGCCGATGTCGTGGCCGTGAAGCAGACGGATAGCCTCGCCTAGCGAACTGCGCTGGAGATCGAGCGAGACGTCGACCACGCCACCGCCGGTTGCGCCGGGACGCCAGCGGCCCCGCGCACGCAGGCTTCCGTAGGCCGGAGCGACGCGATCGGTGCGCGCCGGAGCGCCATCGAACCGGAAGCTCCATTCGCCGCCCCGCGTCGAAGGCGGGGTGATCTCTATCGACGCGTTGGCCAGGTAGAAAATCGACTTCGTGTCGCCGAACTTGAAGTTGATGCGGCCGTTGCGGACTTGGATGTTCGGAAGCCGCGCGCCGGCCGTGCGCTCGAGGAGCGGCAGGAAATTCCATCGCCCTTCTTCCGGCCGCACCAGGTTGAGGCTCGGATTGATCAGAGTGAGGCTCGCGAACTCGAGTTGTCTGGTCCACAGACTCGCGAGGCTGACGCGCGCCTCGAGCGACTCGACATACGCGAACGGCTCGATTCCAGCCGATGGTTCGTCGTAAATGACAACTCTCTTTACCGAGAAACCCGGCCCGCTGAAGAGATCAAGGTGAACGTCGCCTAGCTCCACATCGCGGCCCAGCGCCTCGCGCAGGCTCTGGCGCACGCTATCCCTGAAGCCTCCCGCGTCGAGTAGCGGCAGCGCGACGCCCGCGATGACGATGCACGCGATCGCAGCCAATACAAGCCGCCAGGGGGTGATGCGGGGGCGCTTCACGGCAGAATACCCGACGCCAGAAACTCGCGGTACGCCGCGGGGTCGTCGATGTCCCGGACGACGCCGGGATCGCCGGCCTCGAGATACAGCGTGCCGGGCATGTGGACGCTATCGCGCGCCCGGCTCCCCGGCGGCAGAGCCGAAATCTCAGCAGCAAGCTCGCGGGAACACAGCACCGGGTGCCCGCGTCGACCGCGGTAGACCGGAACCACCGCACGCGCGCCGGTACGGCGGAATGCATCGATCAGCTTTGTAACCGTTTCCGGCCTGAAGCCGGGACAATCGACGGGCGTGAATATCACGGCTTCCGCGTTGTCCGGAACCGAGGCAAAACCGCATTGGAGCGAGCTGAGTTGGCCGTCTTCGGGATGCGTATTGACCACAAGTTCGGCCTCGCCGGCGCGCAGCATCCCGGCGCGCACAGCCTCCGCATGATATCCGAGCACCACAATGACAGGCTCGCACCGGCCCGCAAAAACGCCTATCAGGCGATCCACGAACGTTTCGCCGCCGGCCTCCAGCAACGCCTTGGGAGACCCCATGCGGCTCGAGGCTCCTGCGGCTAGTACCACGGCTGCGATCACTTGGGTTGTGCCTTCAATTTTCCGGACACAAACAGTGATTTCGAGACCTCGCGCCAGTTGCCAGGCGCGTTGCGGCGGACCGCGATCATCTCGGCCACAACCGAGACCGCAATCTCCTCGGGTGTAACCGCGCCGATCTCGAGTCCCATGGGTGCGTGAACCCGCTCGAACGCCTCGGCAGTTACGCCCTCGGACTCGAGCTGTTTCGCGAGCGCGATTACTTTTCGCTTACTGCCGACCATCGCGATATAGCGGGCCGGAGTTTCAACGGCGCGGCGAAGCACTCGCAGGTCGTCGCGGTGGCCGCGCGTGACTATCACGATGAAGGACGATTCGTTGATCTCGAGCGCCGGGATCAGCTCCTCATACGCGCCGGCAAGCACGCGCTCGGCCTCAGGGAACCTTTCGCGGTTAGCGTAGGTGTCGCGATCGTCCACCACCACGGTCGCGAAACCGGCTAGCGAGGCGATCTTCGAGAGGCTCTTCGAGATGTGGCCTGCGCCGAAGATGAAAACCCGGGGCTCGGGGAACACGGGTTCCAGAAAAACCTCCAGTTCGCCGCCGCAGATCAGGCCGTTTTCATAGGCCGTGTCCTGGCCTAGATTGAAGGAAAGACGCTTGGGCCGCCCCGTCTCCATCACCTCGCGCGCAGCCGCCCATACCTGGGCTTCGACGCAGCCGCCGCCCACGGTGCCCACAAACGAACCGTCATCGCGCACCAGCAGCTTGGCGCACTCGTGACTGGGGATGGAGCCCTGAGCGTCGATGATGGTCGCGAGGGCGCACTTGCGGCCTGCGCGACGGAGCCGCACGAGCTCCTCAAAAACGTCCATTCGGACGAATTATAGCATCGGGAAGTGCGCAGGCCGCTCCGGACGGGCTTTTAGTTTCGTCGTGTATTCGCCCCGCAGAGGCACCGCGCGGACGGGGCGGTTCGCCCCCGTTGGGGTGTAACGCCATCCCCGCCAGGACATAGTACTGCAGAACTCGAGTAAGTAGAGTACTATAGCCTATTTTGTTTACTCGTGATATGATCCTGCGAGCGGCCCATGCGGACCTGGGTGTCCGAAATGTCTCTGAACGCGGCGCGGTTCGCCGGGGCTTGGCGTTTCTGTTTGATCTGGATGGAGTAATCGTAAACTCCAATCCCGTGCATTCGTTGTGCTGGCGCGAGTACCTGGGAGGCTTCGGAGTCGAGCCCCCGGAGGATTTCGATGAGCTCATGTACGGGCGCCGCAACGACGACATTGTCAGGCTCGTTTTCGGAGACGGGCTTGAGGAGGCGGAAGTACTAAGGCGCGGCGCTGAGAAAGAAGCGTTGTATCGCTTGCGCATGGCGCCGATATTGGAGCGGCAGTTAGTCGCCGGTCTTCCGCAGTTCCTGGAGCGGCACCGCGAGGTGCCCAAAGCGGTCGCTACGAACTGCGAACGCGCGAACCTGGAGTTCATTCTGAACGAGAGCGGGCTGGCCCCACATTTCGAGGCAACGCTCCATGGAGGGGATGTCTCCCGTCCCAAGCCTGACCCTGAGATTTACTTGCGCGCGGCGGAAGCGCTGGCGGTTCCGCCCCGGAACTGTATCGTGTTCGAGGATTCGCACGCGGGAGTGCAGGCGGGGTGTGCCGCCGGAGCGCGGGTCGTAGGTTTGACCACAACTCACTCCGAGTTGCCCGGAGCCTGCCTGTGCGTGCGCGACTTCACCGATCAAGCATTGGAGCCCTGGCTATCGGCGCAATATCCATACTGAGAGCGCGGCGGCTCGCGGCCGGCCTGGCGCTGCTTGCTATTCCAGCCGCGGCCCAGGTACAGGTGCGCCTCGACCAGGTGAACGCGCGCCGGGGTTCGGATCTCGCGCCAGCGCTTGAAGGCAGGGCGGTGGTGGTGCAGGGCACCGTTTCCATCGCTGCCATCCCGATAGCCAACTACAGCCACCTCGCCATCCAGGACGATGCGGGAAGGGGGGCCGTGGTTGAAGGCTCCATGAGGCTTCTGTCCGGGGTGCGCGCGGGCGAACGCATCGTCGTGCGCGGCGTTGTGGCGAGGCGCACCGGGCTGCCGGTGATAGCGGCCTCCCAGGTGGACGTCGTCTCTCGCGGACCCGCGCCGGCGGCCCGCAAGATGCAGGCCTCAGACGTGCAGCGCCTGGAAAACCTGGGGCTCCTGGTGGCCGCCGAGGGGCGCGTGATAGCGCGAAGCGAGGGCGCCGGGGGCGAGTACCTTCTCATCGGGGATAGGGACAACCCGCTCAGGGTATTTCTGCCGCAACCTGCGGGGCGCGCCGGAGCGGCGCTGTTCGCGCGAGTGGAACGCGGAGACCGCGTTCGCGCGACGGGCATAGTTACCCAATATGCGCCCACGCCGCCCTATGACGGCCACTTCCAGGTGGTCGTTCCGGACGACGAATCCGTGGAGCTGATACAGAAGCGCTGGCTTATCTCGCCGGCCACGTTTGTGCTGTGCGTGTGCGCGCTCGGCGTGGCGCTGGGCCTGTGGTGGTCGCGCGAGCGCAGGCTCTCCTCGCAGCGCCGGATGGTCCGGATGTTCCACGGCATCGGGGAGGAGGTGATCGCGGCGGCATCCCCGGCCGATATCGTCCGCAAGATGAACGCGGCGTTGCGCCCCGCGCTCAAACTCGGCGGCGTGCACGCCTACTTGTACAACCGCGCCACAAAGGCGCTGGATCGCGTCCAACCCTCCGCCGAGGCCGCGCCGTTCTCGGTGCCGGTGTTCGGGCCGGAGGGAACGCTGCCTGTGGGTCCGGCGGTCGCCTTCCGTAACCAGGCGCTGATGACGATCCCCGACACGCGTCGGAGCCCATTCTTCCCGGACGGACGGCCAGAGGGCCAGCCGGTTTCGGTGATGTTCATCCCGATGTTCGCCGAGACGGCGCTGGTGGGCGTCCTCGAGTTGTACGGCCCCAGGCCGATGGGTGAGTTGAACGCCGACGAGAAGATCCTGGTGCAGCACCTGGCGAACCAGATCGCTATCTCCCTGCGGCTGATAGAGGAGAAGTCCATCCGCGAGCAGTTGTTCCGCAGCGAGAAACTGGCGGCGGTGGGGCGGCTGATATCGGGCGTTGCGGAGGAGCTGCGCGCTCCCATCGAGAACATCTCGCGCCTGTCCGGTGTGCTGGCGGCGGAGGTCGATGGGCCTGCCGCGGCGGACCTGCGCGCCATCTCAGCCGAGAGCAGGCGCGCCTCCGACATCGTTGCCCGGCTGGTGTCGTTCATGCAGCCGGCGAGCTCCGAAGCAAAACGCATAGACCTGAACGCGCTGCTCAGGAGTCTGGTGGATTTTCGAGCCGACCAATGGCGCGAGCGCGGCATCTCGATACGGCTGTCGCTGTGCCCGCAGCCGGTGTTGATCGTCGGTTCGCCCGGCCAGATCGAGCGGCTGTTTCTCGACCTGCTGGTGCAGGCCGAGCAGACGCTCACGGACACCGCCCAGAAGGTCATTTCCATCGGCACGGGGGTGCTCGCGCGGCGCGTGCTCGTTGAGATCGGGTATGTCGCCGATCCCATCAAGGCGGCCGGCGACAACCACCGTGATGCGCTGCCGGGCGAGAGCGTAACGCGCGGCATAGTGCACAGCCACGGCGGGGAGATCCGGCTGGTGCGGTCGGCGGATGGCGAGTGCCGCATCGAGGTGGAGCTGCCCCTGGTCGCAACGGGCGCTGGCAACGCTTCCGGCGAAGCCGCCCGGCGGCAGCTCACTTGCCTGGTTGTGGATCCCGAGCGCGAGAGCGCCGCGGCGCTGACGGCCGTCCTTACGGGGGCTGGATGCCGCGTCATTCCCGCGGGAACGGCCGAGGAAGCGCTCGAACGGGTGCAGCGCATGCGGTTCGACGCAGTCTTCTGCGTAACAGAGCTCCCGGGGTTGAACTGGGTGCAGTTTGCCGATGTGGTGCGGCCCATGATTGGCGGCTTCGTTCTTTTAACCGAGGGCTTCGACTGGGAGCTGTCGCGCGGGCTGGTCGACGGAGACAGCTTCGTTTTATCGAAGCCGATTCAGGAAGATGAACTGGACCGCGTGCTCGACGGCATCGAACAGCGGGTGGCCAACTCGCGCGGGCCGCAGATCGTGCGCCCGCTAACGTCCAGTCGCGCTCTGCGGTAACGCCGGCCGCCCCGCCTCCGTACAATGAAGTGAGAGATCCCTATGCCGTATCTCCTTCGCATCTTCATCCTGCTTGCCGCGTGCGTCACGTTGATTCCGGCTCAGGAGAAGTACAACGGACCGCGTCCTCCCAAGCCGGACATCCCTTACCTGGTTCACGCCGACAACCTCATCGAGACCGAAGTAACCCAGGCGCGCGAGGAGAAGCGCAAGGAAGCCGTTGCGTACATTGTGGAGGGTGCGGCCTCGCCCGCCCGGACGCCAGTCGCCGAGCCGATCTTCCTGCTCGAAGCCGATCAGCTTGCGCCGGAGAAGCTCGAGCTGTACCGGATGACAGTGAGGAACGGGAACCGCGAGGTTGTCTTCTCGCCCAAGCCGAAGGACTCTGCGCGTCCGCTGCGCCTGTCGGTGACCCGACTGGACGAGCGGCTGTTCCGCATCGAGGTCAACGAAGGCATGGGGCTCGCAAATGGCGAATACTCGCTCACCCCGCAGGGCAGCAACCAGGTGTTCTGCTTCGCTGAATACTAAGCCGCTGGCGGGATCGCAGAGCCGGCGGGGGCCGATTCAGCCAGCATTTCGCGCACGAGTCCGGCATTCCAGCGGACTTCGTCCCTGTGCTTCGGAAACACTCCGGCTGTCACCACATCCTGCGGCTTGATGTGTGGCGGTCTGTGCGCATCGCGGGTCCAACTACGCCCGCTCACACGCGGTCGAGCGCCAGAAACTCCTTGATATGCGGGTGGTCCGCCTCCTCCAGGCCGCTCACGGGTCCGAAGTAAATTACGCGGGTGTCGTACAGGACCACGACGCGATCCGCCACGCGCCGCATTAGGTCGAGGTCGTGCGTCACGACGATCGAGGTCAGCCTCAACTGGTTCTTCAGACGCAGCATCAGGTTCACCAGGTGGTCGGACATGATGGGGTCGACCATGGTGGTGGGCTCGTCGTAAAGCACGCACTCGGGTTGCGCCGCCAGCGCGCGCGCGATGGCGACAGCGCGCTTGTATCCCGTCGAGATGTCGGCAGGGTATGCGTCCGCGTACTCCTCCAGGTCGACGAGCTTCAGCAGGCCCCTGACCACCTCGTTCTTGTTCGCGCGGTCATAGTCCTCGCGCAATTCGAGGGAGAACAGTATGTTCTCGGCGATGGTCAGCGAGTCGAACAGCGCGCCGGATTGAAACACCATGGTCACCTTCCGGCGAATGCGTCTCAGCTCGGCTTCCGGGTAATTTGTGATGTCCTCGTGCGCGACGATGACCCGGCCGCTGTCGGGCTTGTTGAAACCCATTATCAGACTGAGACTTACGGATTTCCCGACACCGCTGCGCCCGATGATGGCGACCGTCTCGCCCGCATTTACATGGAAGCTGACGTCGTCCAAAACGGGTGTGTCGAACGTCTTACTAACGTGCCGGAACTCGATGTAGTGGGGATAGGTTTCGGTCATCGCGAGCCGCGGGCCTCGGGGGAGGCCAGGAATTGAGCCAGT
>JBLNBX010000279.1:0-7446 GCA_050260275.1 bacterium | reverse complement strand
TCTGAAGAAAGGTTTTACGGAAATCATTCGCGAGGAAGACCTTCGCGAACGCCTGGTAGCCGCCGCGCGCGAGGGCCGTCCGCTCAGGGTAAAGGTCGGCTTCGACCCCACGGCGCCGGATCTGCACCTCGGCCACACGGTGCTGCTCCGGAAGATGAAGCACTTCCAGGATCTGGGCCACACGGTTTACTTCGTCATCGGCGATGGAACCGGAGCAATAGGCGACCCGACGGGGCGCAACATCACGCGGCCGCCCATGACGCGCGAGGAACTCGAGCGCAACGCCGAGACATACCGCCAGCAGGTGTTCAAAGTGCTGGACGTGAAGAAGACCGAGATACGCTTCAACGGCGACTGGCTCCGGCCGCTGCAATTCGAGGACATCATCAAGCTCGCCGCTAAGTACACGGTGGCGCGGCTGCTCGAACGCGATGATTTCGCCAAACGGTTCAAGGAAGGCGCGCCGATCTCGGTGCACGAGCTGCTCTATCCGCTCGCGCAGGCGTACGATTCGGTGTATCTCAAATGCGACGTGGAACTGGGTGGCACGGACCAGAAGTTCAACCTGCTGGTTGGCCGCGAGATCCAGCGCGACTTCGGGCTGCCGCCGCAGATAGTCGCGACGACGCCGCTGCTCGAGGGACTCGACGGCGTGAACAAGATGTCGAAGTCGCTCGGCAATTACGTGGGCATCACGGAACCCCCGGAGACGATGTTCGCGAAGCTGATGTCGATCAGCGACGACCTGATGTACCGGTATTACGAGCTGCTCACGGACATGACCGTCCAGGAGATCGACTTGCTGCGTGAAAATGTGCGGCGCGGCACGGTGCATCCCATGGACGCGAAGATGCAGCTCGCCCGCACGATCGTCGCCGATTTTCACTCCGAGGCCGAGGCGGACCGCGCCGCCCGCGAGTTCACGCGAGTGGTGCGGAGAAAGGAGATGCCGTCGGAAATCGAGGCCGTGCCGCTTCCGGACGCCGCGCGGCTGCCGGACGGTATCCGGCTCGATAAGATGCTGGCGAGTGTGGGGCTGGCAAGCTCGGTGAGCGAGGCGGTGCGCAAACTGAAGGCGGGGGCGGTGGAGATCAACGGCGAGAAGCGCACCCAGCCCATTCTGAAGGGTGTTTCGGGCGAACTCGTGGTGCAGGTGGGCCGCCAGTGGCGGCGTGTCATGGTATAGACATGGCGCGCAAACGCTACCTCTGGCGTCTGAAGCAGCGCGAGATCCAGCTCGGCGACCGCACGCTGATAGCGGGCATTCTCAACGTGACGCCAGACTCCTTCTCCGATGGCGGCCAGTTCGCCGATCCGGACCGCGCCTATGCGCGCGCTCTCGAGATGGAGGAGCAGGGGGCTGACATCATAGATATCGGCGCGGAATCGACGCGGCCGGGCTCGGCGCGCATCTCCGAAGCCGAGGAGAAGCGCCGGCTGATTCCGGTGCTGAAACGGCTGCGGGGCAAGCTGGGCATACCGATTTCCGTGGACACCTACAAAAGGGGCGTGGCGGAGAACGCGCTCGACCTCGGCGCGGAGATCATCAATGATCCGAGCGGGCTCACGTTCGATCCGCAACTGGCTAAGGTCGCGGTGAAGTACGACGCGGGGCTCATCCTCAACCACATGCGCGGAACGCCGGACACCTGGGCCAAGCTGCCGCCGCTGAAGGATGCGCCGGGCGCCGTCGCGGCGGATCTCGAGGCTGCGGCCGCGCGCGCGATGCGGGCTGGAGTGCCGCGCGGGAGAATCGTGATCGACCCCGGCCTTGGCTTCGGAAAGCGCGGCGAGCAGAACGCGGAGATCCTGGCGGAGTTGGGGAAGCTGGCCGGCATCGACCTCCCGCTGATGGTGGGGCCATCGCGGAAGTCGTTCCTGTCGCAGCGCTCACAAAATGAGACTGAGTTCGCGACCGCGGGCGCAGTGGCGATCGCAATTGTGAACGGCGCGCACATCGTGCGCGTGCACGCTGTGGCCGAGATGCGCGCGGTTGTAGCCGTGGCCGATGCTGTCGTGCGGCAGGCGCAGAGCAGGGGAGCGGCCCCGCCTCAAACGGAGCGCTGGCACCGCGGGCAGTAGTGGGTGCCGCGCTGGCCGACTACGATCCTCCGGATGCGCGCGCCGCAGACGACGCACTTTTCGCCCTCTTTGCCGTACACGCGATGCCGTAGCTGGAAGCTGCCCTGGCGCCCTTCGGCGTCAACGTAATCGGAGATCGACGAGCCGCCGCTGGCCACGGCCTCGCTCAAGACCTCGCTGATAGCCCGCCACAAGCGGCGCGCCCGTTCCGGGCCTATCTTCTCCGCCGGCGCCAGCGGGTGGATGCGGGCGCGGAACAGGGCCTCGTCGGCGTAGATGTTGCCCAGGCCGCTGAGGAACGCCTGGTTGAGCAGCAGCGGTTTGATGCGCCCGCGGCGCACCGCGAGCCTGCTGACGAACTCGTTTTCCGTGAGCGAAAGCGCGTCCGGCCCGAGCTTTGCGGCGCGCGGCGCACCGAGCTCGATACGGCCGAACTGGCGGATGTCGTCGTAGACCAGGCGGCCGCGATCGAGTTCGAAGACGGCGCGCGTGTACGGTCCGTCTGCGCCGTTCCACAAGAGGCGGCCGGTCATCCCGAGATGAATCGAGATGGCGAGCCCGCCGCTGAGGTCAAGGATCAGGAACTTGCCGTGACGGCGCAAACCCTCAATAGCGCGGCCGCGCAGCGCAGCCGCGGCGCGGTCGGGATCATCGCGCATCACGAGTGGCGACGCGAACCGGGCTTCGCGGATCACGCGGCCGGCCAGACGCGGAGCAAGCGTCCGGTATACGGTTTCCACCTCAGGCAGTTCGGGCACAGATTACAAGGATAGCCACGTCCCGAATGCCCGTCACGTGGGGACGCTGCGGCGCCCCGCGGCTCACTGGGTGAAGACGAAGCTGAGCTTCGCGATCGCCCGGACCGGTTTGCCTCCCGAGGTGAACGGCTTGAACTTCCATTTCTTCACCGCGTCCGATGCCGCTGCCGTGAAGAGCGGGTTTCCCGAAACCGGCTTCACGTCCGTGACGGAGCCGGCTTCGTCCACCGTGGCTTCCACAACCGCTTTGCCGGAGAGCTTCAACTGCCTCGCCACCGGCGGGAACTGCGGCTGCGTCTTGCTAACAACAGCCTGCATAGCCTCGGCTTCGTCCACGTGGATCGGCTCCTGGGCTGCCAGCGGCGTAAGGAATGCTACGACCCCGAGAATGAGGACTAACCGGATGGCCGCCGGGAGAAACCGCATCCGCGCGGGCCTGAATTTTGTGAGGTGTTCGTTGTTGTTCTTTGTCATGTCGTGTGTCCTTGGTTGCTCATGCGGCGCGGCGTGGGAAAGCGAGCCTCATGCCTCACGGCGCCGCGATTTTTCCTCGCGCTGGCCAGGCGTCTGCGGCGCTTTGCGGCGCTCCAGGGCCGCGCCGCTCCCGCCCACCAGCGCGTGAAGCCGTTTCGTGATGCCCGTCAACCCCTCGGCGTGGGCGGACATTTCCCGCCCGAGCGAGGCGCTCTGCTGCGCGCTGGCCGCGCTGTCCTGCGTCACGCGCTCCATCTGCGCGATGGCCTTCGAGATCTGCTCGAAGCCGCTGGTCTGCTCCTCGCTTCCGACCCTGACCTCCTCGACCAGCACGGAGATCTGCTTCGAGGTCTCGGTGATCTGCCGTATTGCGCCTGTCACCTGGTCCAGGCGCGCGCGGCCCTCGCCGGTCTTGGCTATGGAGTCCTCGATGAGCCCGGTGGTGTCGCGGGCGGCTTCGGCCGAGCGCTGGGCGAGGCTGCGCACCTCGTCAGCCACGACGGCGAAGCCCATGCCCGCGGAGCCGGCGCGCGCCGCCTCGACCGCGGCGTTCAGCGCCAGGATGTTCGTCTGGAACGCGATCTCGTCGATGATCTTGTTGATCCGCGAGATCTGGTTGCTTGCGGAGCTGATCTCGGACATCGAGCGCACCATCTCGTCGATGCTGGCGTTGGCCTCGTTGACCTTTTCTCCCGCGCGCGCTGCCAGCGACGAGGCAGAGACGGCGCTGTCGCGATTGCGGCTGGCCATCGAAGCGGCCTCTTCGGCGGACGCGGCGGTGGTCCGGAGCATCGCGGCCTGGCTCGCCGCGCCTTCGGCCAGCGTCTGGCTGGCCTGGTAGACCTGCGCGGCGGCGGAGGCCACCTGGCCGGCGCGCGTGTCAATCTCCTCGGCGATTTCCTGAAGATCGAGGCTGGTCCGGCGCACGGCGAGGGCGACGATCGTGCCGGCGACTGCGCAGACAACCAGCAGAATCAACTCCATCCACTTCAGGAAGTTAGACCGGGTGCGCGTGGCGCTGCGGGCCTCTTCCGCCAGCGCCGCGTTCGACTGCATGAATCGCGCAGCCCCATCGCCGACACGGGCCGCAAGCGGCGTGATTGCTTCGTCGTAGAGCTGGATCGCGAGGTCGGCGCGCTGGGCGGCGAGCGCCCCGGTCAGGCGGTAGTGGGCGGATTTCGCCTGCGCGACGTCCTGCCAGATCTTGTGTATCTGGGCCTGCGCTTCGGCGGTGTCGGCGAGCGACGTCATCTCGCGCAAGCGATCCTCCATCTGCTTGACCACGGCCTCGAACTCGGACTTGTGGCGCGAGATGAGCTGTTCGTTCTGGAGCATGCCGCGGATCAGGATGGCGCGTTCGAGCGAGGCCATCTCCGCCGCGGAAGTGCGTATCTCGCCGGCCAGCACGTCCCGCCTGGCGGCTTTTTCCACCAGATAAGTGAGGTCCCCTTCGAGTAGGCGGATGCCAAAGAAAGATGAGGCCCCTACTCCTACGGCGAGCGTGATGATCACGCCGCAGCCGATCATTAGCTTTCTGCCGATAGTCATACTGTTCGACACCATGCGTTTCCGGCCCGGAGCCATGAGCGGGCTTGCCGGTCTCCCTGTTTTCGATATCGGCACGGGGTGCCGAAACGTGAGCGGTTTTGACGCGTGATCTTGCGCCGCGCGCATGGCGGCCCGCCGGCGGCTCACGGCGGCGGTTGGGTAAGGTTTTTTTCTCCGGCACAGCGTGCGGATACGGACGCCAGGCGCGCTAGAATCGTCCTCAATGCGGCTTTGGATTCCTGTGATTCTGATCTGCGCGTTCGCGACGGGCTGCAGCCGGACCGAACGGCGCGTCGTGGGCGTAGTCCCGAAGGGCGCCAACCACATCTTCTGGCAGACCGTCCACGCGGGCGCGGTGAAGGCGGCGCGCGAATTCGGTTTCGAGGTGGAGTGGAACGCGCCGGCGCTGGAGATCGACGCCAGCAGGCAGATCGAGATCGTCGAATCGATGGTGAACCGGAGGCTTGCGGGCATAGTGCTCGCTCCGGTGGACCGTCAGGCGCTGGTGGGCGTGGTGGAGCGCGCCGCGCGCGTGGGGATTCCCGTATCCATATTCGATTCCGACATCGACACGGACAAACGCATCTCCTTCGTGGCCACGAACAATACCGAGGGCGGAAGGATGGCGGCGCGGCGGCTCGGCGAGGCGCTGGGAGGCAAGGGAAAGGTCGGGATCATCGGGTTCATGCCGGGCAGTGCGGCGACGATGGAGCGCGAGCAGGGCTTTCAGGATGAGATCAAGAAGCTGTACCCGGGCATCCAGATAGTCGGGTTGCAGTTCGGCATGGCGGACCGCGCGAAGGCGATGGCGGCTACGGAGAACATGTTGACGGCGCACCCGGATCTGGCCGGCCTGTTTGCTGACAACGAGTCGAGCTCAAGCGGAGCCGTGCAGGCGCTGAAGACACGTGGCGCCAAGCATGTGACGCTGGTGGCCTTCGACGCCTCCGAGCAGCTCGTGGCGGACCTGAAGGCGGGCTACATCGACTCGCTGGTGGTGCAGAACCCGTTCAAGATGGGCTACGAGGCTACACGTGCGGTGGGGCTGAAGCTTCGCGGCGAGACCCCTCCCGCGGTGGTTGACAGCGGCGCGGCGCTGATCCGGCCAGCGGACCTCGAGAAGCCGGAGGTGCACGAGCTGCTGTTCCCTGACCTGAAGCCGTATCTGGATTGACGGCCGGCTGGGGGAGGGAAGTTGACGGGCGGCTGGAGTGGCGGCGTGCTCGTTAGGATAGCGCCCGCGGCGTTGCGCTGCCGCGGGAGGCTGCCCCGAATCCGACCCGCCAGGCATGCCTGGTACCGGCAGCACGCACGGCCGGGCCGTTGGCGGCACATGGCGTTAGGGCCCGCCCGGATCGCGAGACCGTGAGGTTGCATGAGCGCGGCGCAGCTCGGGGTGACGCGTCCCGGGTGCGCGGCGCTCCTGTGGCATCACAGCGAGGGTATTGCCCGGCGCCGCCTGCCGCGCACTGAATCGCGCTGGCAGTTGTTGTGTGGCGCGGTTATGGCATAATGAAGAACGAACCCCCGAGCCACCCTAGCTCAGCTGGTAGAGCGGCTGATTCGTAATCAGCAGGTCGCCGGTTCAAGCCCGGCGGGTGGCTCCATTCCTTAGAAAACAAAAAATTATTCTCCCGCCAAAACAAGCCCCGAGAGTGGTCAGTCTATCGGTCAGTCTATAGGAAGGATCCAAGTAAGACAGATAGAGACTGGCGCGTCCCAATCTGCCGCCCGGCCGGGCCTCGTCGCATCCTTCCCAGGTACGATGGTGATCCTATGAAACCGAAACGGTGGTCGCGCACTGCGTTCCGCGAGAAACTGAAAACCAAGTTCGCGCACGTGCTGGCCGGCGAGGAAGGGATCTCGTTGCGGGAAGCGCGGCGGGATTTGGACGGCATCTCGCGAGAGCAGTTGGAGGATATCTACGAGTCCGTTGCAGAGCGAGTCTGCGGGGAGGATGAGGCATCCGATTTCACTTCCGTGGTGAACGAGGTCAAAGTGCACGATCTGCTGCCCACGCTAGCATCGAATGCGCAAAGAAGAAGACAGTAGCGGCGGGCGCCGCAGCTGTCCGCGGCGGTCTTACTGGATGCTGGTGTGTTTCCGATTCGTAGTTTCCTGGGGCTTCTCCGATTCTGCGGTGTAGAGCGCGTCCAGGCGGTTCACCGCCTGCCTCGTTACGGAGAGCGGGACGTGGCGCTCGTGTAGCGGTGCTCCCGTAACGCTAGTGAACAGGTAACCGGAGTCCTTCCAGCCTTTCGTGGTTGCCGCCTCCTCCTGCCTCCTGGCGATGTGGCGAACCAGGGCCCGATAGCCTCCGTCATCGGCAGGTCACGTTTCGACCCGCGCTTGGGCTCGCGCTCGATCCAGTGGCCTTCCTTCTGTTGGGAAGCTTTATCCAGGCAAGGGACCGGCGGATGTGGATCACGCGGTTGTCGAGGTCGATATCCTCCGGTTTCAGGCCGGAAGCCTCGCCCTTTCGGAGGCCGAGAGTGAGCGCGACTACGAACAGCGCGCCAAGGCGGTGGTCAGTCGCCGCGGCCAGAAAGCGCTTTGCCTCGTCGGGGCCTCGAGACATTTGTTC
>JBLNBX010000278.1:0-6217 GCA_050260275.1 bacterium | reverse complement strand
ATCCCAAACATTTGCGGGTGTTTGCGTTCTGGGCGTTTTCTCCAGTTGGAAATGCCTCCGACCGGGGTGCGCTCTCAACCATGCAGGTTGATAGCGTTGGCCTCTCTCAACCCCTCGAACTCTCCGTTTTCTCCGTTGACAGGTCCGCGTTTGTTGACAGGCCGGTTGAGAGCGTAGCCCGGTCGGACTATCGACAGAGCCAGACAGGGCGCACGGCAGCCACGCGGACTAGCAGTCTACGTCGGTCTCAACGCCATATTGTCAATCAAGATTAGGGATCTTGAGCCGAAAGCGTAACAATTCCCTTGACATCCAACCGAATACTCCATAAACTCTATGGACAATGGTACGATTGCTGATGACGGACTCTCGCAGATTGTCGTCCAGCCGGATTCCGCACCAGTGCTGTTGCTGTACCACCGCCCAGTCCTCTGATCGGAGTTCGTCAGAGCGGCCCTAGTCCAAATTCGCCAAGGGAGATTCCATTGAAAAGCAGTGTAGCTTTCTCGTATTCAGGCGACTCCGGGGACGCGTCTTCGGGGCCACCGGTGCTGCATCTCACCCTTGCGCAACTCAGCTCGGGCGGCGCAGATGTCTGCCTTCCTGGGGAACACCGGCGGGTATTGCTGACGGCGTGGGCCGGTCTGGCCCCGCAGAAATACGGCGAGCCTCAGCGCCGCACCGGTCGCACCGCAATTTGGGAGCGGAGACCACATGCGCTCGTGGTTCGCCAAGAGAATGCCCGGACAGATTGGCGCTTCCGCGGGATTGCCGAGTTCGTGCGGCATCGTCTGCCTGGCCTTGCTACGCCTCTCGCCAGACTCCTGGCCGGCTTCAAGGGCAGAAGACGGCTCGAGGCTGAACTCGAACAAGTAAGGCAGGAACTCGCTCTTGGAAGACTTCTGGATCGAACAAAGGGCGTTTGCAGATCCCGCGCCCAATGGACCGGGAAACAGGCTTATTTCCATATCCGGCGCTTGAGCCGGAAGCGGCGCACTCCGATGCGGGGTACAGCCGCTCAGATCGTCCACCGGGCCGCCCATTCCAGAGGCGCCTCGCTGACAGTTCAAGACCCTAAAGGAGAAGTCATATGCTGAGTCCTCAAACTCGAATTAGCGCATGGAGCGTGCCGGCCTTGCTCACCGCTGTCGTGGCCGGACCGGCCACGGCGCAGAATCTCAATTGGGATGGCCAAACCGGCGTCTTCATCACTCCTCTCGCCTACACGGCGGCGTCTCCGAAGAACGGCTTCGGCAGACCCATCGTGGCCTATCACTTTCTGAATGGGGGCAGCGTGCTGGGTAATTTTCACACTGCTTCCGTCACGGCAGGCCTGCTGGGCCGCGCCGAAGTCGGATACACCCGTAATTTCCATCAGGCGGGAAGCACGCCCGGCTTGAGCCCGTTGTGGGACTCGGGGTTCAACATCGTTCATGGAAAGGTGAACCTTGTCCCCGAAAACGCCGGGAGGAATGCGTGGTTGCCGGCTTTTTCGGCCGGCTTTGTCGCCAGGACCAACGACCGGAACGTCGGCGGCCTGCTGGTCACGCCACATAGGAGCTACACCAACGCCGATTTCTACGTAGTGGCCACCAAGACCATCACCCAGACGAAGGTTTTGCCCATCGTCCTGAACCTGGGATACAAGGCCACCAACGCTTCGGTGTACGGTTTGGCGGGCAATGCGCCGGCCTACAACGGGCGGCTCTTTGGCGCGGCGGCATTCG
Organism: bacterium; assembly: GCA_050260275.1. Lineage (GTDB taxonomy): Bacteria > Acidobacteriota > Terriglobia > Bryobacterales > Bryobacteraceae > DATMXS01. The sequence goes on along the minus strand of JBLNBX010000278.1, from coordinate 4,490 downwards.
TACTCAGGGGCCCGGCTGGGAGCACGTTAATCTTCGGCTCCGAGTTTTCCCAGCAACCCAGGGACGTTCAGAACCTGCCCGGCGCCATCGTGCCCACCACGATCACGTATGCCGCTCGCATAGTGCCTTCGGAGGGGGCGAAGTTGAACATCGATTTCGGAGTTGCCCAGGCTGCCGGCCAGATTCTGCCGGGAGTGAACTTGAGAGCGCGCCATCAGTTCGCGCTGGGAATATCGTACGGCCTATAGCCGACCACAAGGAGCACAACATCACAATGGCAAACGAACTCAAGAACGCCAGACTCGGCACGCTTGCTTTGCATGCCGGACAGGAGCCCGATCCCGCCACGACGGCTCGCGCGGTTCCCATCTACGCCACCTCCAGCTACGTCTTCAAGGACGCCGATCATGCAGCCAATCTTTTTGGACTGAGAGAATTCGGCAACATCTACTCGCGCCTGATGAACCCGACGAATGACGTTCTAGAAAAGCGCCTTGCCGCTCTCGACGGCGGAATCGGCGCGCTGGCGTTTGCCTCGGGACAGGCGGCGATCACCGCGGCGATCCTGACCATCACCCACGCAGGCCAGAACTTCATCTCGGCCACAAGTCTCTACGGCGGCACCTGGACCCTATTTACCCAGACCCTCAAGAAGCTCGGCATCGAGGTGCGTTTCTTCGATCCCGACCATCCGGAGCAGATCAGCAAACTGGTGGACCAGAACACACGCCTGGTCTATCTGGAATCTGTCGGCAATCCGAAGAATGACGTTCCGGATTTCCGCGCGATTGCCGATATCGCACACAAGCACGGCCTCCCGGTCGTGATCGACAACACGGTTCTCACACCCGCGCTGTTCCGGCCTTTCGAGCATAGCATCGACATCGCCGTTTACTCGACGACTAAGTTCCTGGGCGGGCACGGCGTGTATGTCGGCGGGGCTATAGTGGACAGCGGTAACTTCCAGTGGGCGGACAATCCGAAGAAGTGGCCGGAGTTCACTGAGCCGGACGACGCCTATCATGGCCTCGTCTTCACCGAGGCCCTCAAGCCGCTCGGAAACCTGGCCTACATTGTCCACATCCGCACGCACTGGCTGCGCGATACCGGCGCCACGCAGAGCCCCTTCGCCGCCTTCCTGTTGCTGCTTGGCATCGAGACCCTGCATCTGCGGCTCGAAAGGCACACGCAAAACGCGCAAGCGCTTGCGGAGTGGTTACTGAACCACCCTGCTGTGACCTGGGTCAACTACCCGGGCCTGCCAAGTCACTCCCATCACGCCAACGCGAAGAAGTACCTGACTAAGGGCGCGGGGGCCATTCTAGGTTTCGGCGTTCGGGGCGGGAAACCCGCCGGCGTAAAGTTCATCAATAGCGTGAAGCTGGCGAGCCATCTGGCAAATGTCGGTGATGCGAAGACTCTCGTGATTCATCCGGCATCCACCACACATTCGCAGCTCACCGAAGAGGAGCAGGCCGAAACCGGTGTCACCCCGGATTTCATCCGCGTGTCGGTTGGCATTGAGGACATCGAAGACATCAAAGCGGACTTCGACCAGGCCCTGCGGTCTTCGCAGGAGTAGCGCCACATGCCGATATTTGAAGACAATTCGCTTAGTATCGGGCAGACGCCACTTGTCAAGTTGAACCGGATCGGAAAAGGCTCTGGAGCGACCCTGGTTGCCAAAGTAGAGGGCCGCAACCCCTCCTACTCGGTGAAGTGCCGGATCGGCGCCTCCATGATCTGGGACGCGGAGCGGCGCGGATTGCTCAAGCCCGGTTCTGAGTTGATAGAACCCACCAGCGGCAATACCGGTATCGCGCTTGCTTTTGTCGCCGCCTCTCGCGGATACAAGATCACCTTGACCATGCCGGAGACCATGTCCCTGGAGCGGCGAAAGGTGCTCAAAGCATTTGGCGCCAACCTCGTGCTTACGGAAGGTGCGTTAGGCATGAAAGGCGCCATTGCGAAGGCCGAGGAAATCTACCGCTCGGACCCCAAGCACTATGTATTGCTGAACCAGTTCCAAAACCCCGCCAACCCCGAGATCCACTTCCGGACCACGGGGCCGGAAATCTGGGACGGAACCGATGGCCAGATCGACATTCTGGTGAGCGGCATCGGCACGGGCGGCACGATCAGCGGCGTTTCGCGGTACATCAAGCAGGTGAAGCAGCAGATCCTTTCGGTTGGAGTGGAGCCGGCCACCAGCCCGGTGATCACTCAGCACCTTGCCGGGCAGCCGCTTCAGCCAGGGCCGCACAAGATCCAGGGGATCGGCGCGGGCATCATTCCGGAGACCCTGGACCTCTCGGTGGTGGACCGCGTGGAAACGGTGACCAGCGAAGAGGCCATCGAAACCGCGCGGCGCCTGGCGCGGGAAGAAGGGATTCTCGGCGGCATATCGAGCGGCGCGGCCACGGCCGTGGCCGCTCGCCTTGCGGCACAGCCGGAGAACGCTGGGAAGATGATTGTTGTGATTCTGCCGGATTCGGGTGAACGCTACCTTACCTCGGTGCTCTTCGAGGGTTTAGTGTAGGGCAAATGCGAGGCGGGCCCGCCTGCCCGCCTCGATCTTTTGGGGACGACGTAGAGCGTCGTAATACCACAACCCGCGCGGGGAGTTCCTGATGCTCGCGATAGCGCGCGCGGCCACTTGGAAATAGTCTTCGGAAGCTCGGACTGGTTGAAAGCCGCTGATCGTGGTAGCGCATTCAGATAGTAAGTCGCCATCGGTGCAACTAGCTACAAGCTCGTTCGCGAGCTTGGCTGGACGTGGGACTGCAAGGGACCGCTGGAGCGGCTCTCCAGGCTGCGCTCGTCAAAGCTGAAGACCACCCGCTGACTCCGGCCACGAGCCACCGTCAAGCATGGACGTGAGCCCGTTGCCGCGCCCGGATCATGATTTTGGCGCAAGCCTCTGCATCCGAATCCGCCTGATGGTGGACCAGCGGAATTCCCAGTGCCTCGCACACGCGCTCGAGCCGCGTAGGATAGATGCCAAATACCTCCTTGGCAATCCGCATCGTGCACTGGAAGGGAATCTGAGGGACCGCGAAACCGGCACCTCGACAACAGGCCTCAAGTACGCTGCGGTCAAAACTCGCATTGTGCGCTGCCAAGAACTTGACCCCGTGTAGCCATCTTTCAAGATCCGGCCAAAGCTGGCCGAAGGTTGGCGCTTTCCGCACCATCTCCCAAGTGATCCCGTGGATGTTCGTGAACATGAACTCACGACGTGGCGGGCGGATCAGACTGGATACCCTGTCGACAATCTTGTTGCTCTGCACCCTGACCAGGGCCACTGCGCATGCGCTATCTCTGCCGTAATCCGCCGTTTCAAAGTCGATCGCTGCGAAGCAATCGGAGCGCTCCATCGGGCAGGTCTCCTCGCGGCGATGTTAGCAGCCGGTCCAAACGATATCAAGATCCTATCAGACTGCTATGTCGCTAAAGTACGACTTGTCTGCTCGAATCAACGGGTGATCTGCTTTGAGAAACCGCGGCCGGAGCGTCAGCCTGGAGGGTGGACGAGTTCGAGCGACAATATTCCGCTGCCTAGATGGAGCGGATGATGTAACTGCAAGACGTGCTGTTAACGGCAGTGGCGAAGAAGATCAGTTGGTTGGCGGCGGCCGAGATCATCGGCGTGACGCCGCGTAAGATGCGGCGTTGGCGGGAGTGGCTAGAGGAGCACGGCTATCCCCGGTCTGCAGCCAGCTGGGAGGATCTCGCCATCACTTGTGCGCCGATTCTGAGTCGAATACCAGTGTGTCCTGGCTAACTGCGATTTCGCCGTACTTGAGGCCGCCCCGAGCGGTCGTAGATAAAGAGAACTACACCAGTTGTGTTCCGGCTGCGTGTCGAGAAGACGAAGGCTGCGCGGAATCGTGCCTTCGCCGAACAAATGCTTGCCGGAGCCGAAACGACAGAAAAACAGTCAGATTCGCAGGGTATCAACGAGGTCGTGGTGAAGGAGGGTTTGGATGAGCTTGCCGGTCCCGTGGACCTGAATCTCGCTGCCTTCCTGTGCCTTGAGCTTCGCAGCTTCCTGGGCAACGCCGCCTGCGAGCGCGAATATGCTGAAGAGATGGACGTGCACATCCGACCAGCAACGCCAGCTGATCGCGATCAACTGGCGCGCTTTCGTGAAGCACTATGGCCGGAAACCTCGGCGGTGGAACACGCACGCGATTTGGAAGCAATACTGGCCGGCAAAGCGCCTGGCGCTATGCCGTTGGTCATCCTCGTCGCCGAAACCGCAGATGGCAGATTGTTGGGCTTTGCTGAAGTCGGTCTGCGCTCGCACGCCGATGGCTGCGATCCGGCGCGGCCGGTTGGTTATCTGGAGGGCTGGTACGTCGTCGAGGAGGCTCGACGCAGAGGTGTGGGTCGCCGGCTGCTTGCTGCCGCAGAGGATTGGGCCCGGGGCCACGGGTGCGTAGAAATAGCTTCGGATACATTGATCGACAACGAGCTTTCACAAACGT
>JBLNBX010000277.1:0-22789 GCA_050260275.1 bacterium | reverse complement strand
GACCTGGTGAGCGGCGAAGCGGAGTCGGAGGCGGCGGTGCTGCTGCGCGGGATGGCGGACGCGCCGGAGCTGGTTAGCGAGAGCGAGTTCCGCCTGACGATCACGAACAGCCTGAACCTGCAGCGGGTGCTGCTGCCGGAGACACGCATCCAGAAGCGCTGCCCCTGGAAGTTCCCCGGGACGGCGGAGCAGAGGGCCGAGGCGGTGGCGGGCGGCGCGGAGACTAAGTACTCGCCATTCTGGAGATGCGGATACTCGGCCGACCAACCGGGCGGCGTGGGGAACCTCAACGGGGATGTCCCGTTCACCGCGTGCAAGGGCACGCGCGCGGACTGCATCGCGCGCGGCATGTTCGACACCGATTCGGCGGGGAGAGCCACTAGGCGGTTCGGCGGTATGGAGTACGTGCCATCGAGCATCCTGGTGCGGAGTTACGGAGAGCGAGGGTGGCACGCTGCGCCGGTGGTGGAGAACGAGGCGCGCTACAACGACTTCGTGCCGCTGGTGTATGGGACCGCGTGGTACAAGCCGCCGATCGCGTTTGCGCGGAACGACGGCAACCTGACGCGCATGGAGGTGCTGCTCGGAGCAGGCGAGATCCAGAGCGTGATTAAGGTTGTGGTGAACGGCGTCGAGATTCCGGCGGGGCGCGCAGACAAGGATATGTCCGGCACGGGCTGGTACAACATTCCGACTTACGGCGGCCGCACCGGCGGGTTCAACCTGGACTTCACCGACGGCGCAGGGAATCCGCTGGGCGACCCGTACGGCAGCATGGCCGTGATGTCGCTCGTTGTGCCAAACCGCGTGAGCGAGGGCAAGAGCCTGCCGCGGGTAGAGGTGCTCGTCGAGGGGATGCGGCTCAAGCGTTACGGCACCGATGGCGTGCAGATCGACGAGGTGTTCACCAGCAACCCCGCATGGATTCTGCTGGACGTGTTGCGGAGATGCGGGTGGAGACTGCAGGACATCGATGTCGCGAGCTTCGCTCGCGCGGCGGCGTACTGCGACGAACTGATCCCCGCGACCGACCTGCACGGAAACGCGATCCTGATACCGCGGTTCCAGTGCAATCTCGTGCTGCAGCGGAGGCGCAGCGCCGCGGACGTCATACGAGGCATACGCAACAGCGCCCGGCTGTATCTGACTTATTCCACCGAAGGCAAGCTCGAGTTGAGAGTGGAGAATACGCTCGCGCTCCAGCAGCCGGAAAAACCAGCGGGAAGCAACAGCACGGAGCCGCTCGGCAGCGGCTGGCCGGCGTACGAGTTCGGCGATGGAACGAGCGGCTTTTCGGGCATTGTGCGGCGGCCTTCAGGCGAGCCCGCGCTGGTGCTGACGCGGCGGAGCGCGGCGGAGACGCCGAACCGGGTGACGCTGGAGTTTCAGGACGCGTTCAACGAGTACCAGCAGGACAGCATCTCTCTGGTGGACAACGGCGACGTGTTACGTACGGGGCAGGAGATAAGCGTCGCCGCACCGGCGCTGGGGGTGCCGAACTTTCACCAGGCCGCCCGGGTAGTGCGGCTGCTGCTCGATAAGGCGATCGATGGCAACGAGTACATCGAGTTCGAAACGAGCGTGCGCGCGGTGGGGTTGAGACCGGGCGACCTGATCGCAGTCACGTATCTGAAAGAAGGATTCGACAGACAGCCGTTCCGGATCGTTAAGATCGAGCCGGGGCTGAACTTCGGGAGAGCGATGATCACGGCCCAGATCCACCGCGATAGCTGGTACCGCGACGACATCACCGAAGAAAACAGCGGCGCGGGCCGGCAGCGGCCAAGCGATGTCGGAATTCCGAGGCCGCTCGTGGGCGCGGTGATCGACGAGTACGGCGAGGCGCAGTTCGCGATAACCGAGCACAGCGTCGAGAGCACGGACGGAGTGTCGCGGGTGACGCTCGAGGCGGGCTTCATCACACCCGCGAGGCCGGCTGACGGAACTGGAGTGCCGGTGCTGAGCCTGGCGGCACGGATCGACAACACGGGCGGAACGATCGCGGGCGGACAAACGCTGTACTACGCCATCACCGCGATCAATGCGAGCGGAAACGAAAGCGCGCCTTCGTTTTCCGTGCGGGCGACCGTGCCGGCGGGAACGAATACGAACCGCGTCACACTGACCGGTCTGAGCTTCGGCGCGGGCACGCAGAGCTTCAACGTGTACCGCGGCGAGTGGCCCGGCAAACTGCTGCGGATCGCCGCCGCGCAGGCGATCGCAACGGAGTTCACGGATACGGGCCTGGCGGATGAACTCGTGCCGCCGCCGGATGAGAACTACGATCACGCGAACTTCTACTGGCGCTTCGAGGCGCAGCCGGAGTACCAGGCGACGCTGGCCTCGGCGACCTCGATCGGCAACGAGACGCTCGTTATGGTTCCGGACGCGTGGCGGGGAATGACGGTCCGGATCACGCGAGGGCGCGGCGCCGGGCAGGAGCGGACGGTGGCGTCGAACTCCGCGACCGAAGTCACGATCGTGGGGACGTGGGCGGTGACGCCGGATGCGACGAGCTGGTTTGTAATAGCCGAAGCGGGCTGGCACTTCGGAGCCGCGGCGGCTGCGAGCCCTGTGGAGTTCGATGTTCCAAACCGCATGGGCATGACGGTACACGTCACCGGGCGCGCGGCGAACGTCAACGACCGCGAGGCGGGCCTCGAAGTGTCGCCGGTGACGCGGTGGCGCATCGCGGGCGCCGCCGCCGATGCAGACGTACCTCCTCCTCCGGCGTTCTGCCTGATTGCGCGAGGAAGCGGCACGGCGGAGCTGGTGGCGGTTGGCTTCGACGATCTGACGAATACGCGCACGGTATCGTCTGCGACGCTGACGCTGCACTACTGGAATGAGCTGTGGAGCCCGTCGCTGATCGAGCTTGCGGCCGATATGGACGCGAGCGGGGACATGATGTACCTGAGCGCGCGGGGCCACTGCGCTAAGGGCGGGTACGTACAGATCGACCGCGAGGTGGTGCAGATCGAAGAGGTGCTGAGCGACGGATGGATATACCGCGTGAGACGCGGCGCGCTCGGCAGCGTGGCGGCGGAGCACTGGACACAAACCTTCATCTATCACCTGACAAAGAAGACGTTCGTAGTTCCGTTCGCGCGCGACTTCTTCGGCAGCCCCGCATCGGAAACCTTCTCGTTTCCGATCGCGCTGCCGGACGCGCGCATCGCGGCGGGCGAGATGTTCGCGACGAACTCGAAGGGCAACAGCCCCGTTGCGGAGCAGTGCTTCACGGCGACGGAAGACGGCGGCTTGCGGACGGGGTCGGGGGGCCAATTCACGATACAGGTGCAGGACTGGCTGGCGGTGCAGACCGCGGCTGCGCCGGCGCTGGTGGTTCAGGAATCGCACGCACTGCGCGATGTCTTTGCCGTGGTGAGGGAAGCTCCCACGGGCGGGAACATCGAGATGCACCTGCGGCTGGACGATTACGTTTTCGCGGTGCTGGTGATTGCTGACGGCTCGACGTCGTCGAACGTGGTGAACGGGTTCGGGCTGCTGCCGCTGACGGTGGGCGGCCAGGTGAACCTGGACATCGTCGCGGTTCCGCAGGCTCCCGGCTCGACGCCAGGGCGCGACCTGACCGTCACGATTCGCTTCTGACATGCCTGAAATCCTCTACAAACTCACGCCGGACCGGGACTTGCAGTGCTATTTCGAGCAGCCCTCCGCGATAGCGGCGATGAGCGATGCGGGCCCGAACGGATTCACGGTGTCAGGATGCTGGCGGCAGCAATTCGACTGGTGCGTCATCGAATGGAATCGCGACAACCGCTTCGAACATCCGTCCTTCCGGAACCTACCGGATGGGGACCTGAGCGGACTGCAACTCACGTACGAAGAAACGCGCGAGAACTGCATGCCGATCGACTGCGACCTTTTTCCAACGGTCGATTGGCCGTACTTGCGCGTGTGGGTGGAGGGGCGCGCAGATCCATACAAGGTTGCGCTGCTGCCGCTGGCGACGCCGGTGGAGGGCGCGTACACATCGGCGACGGCTCAACTGGAGTTGTCCGGCACACCTTCGGCCGGCGACTACGTGGGTGTCTCCTGGATGGACGAGCAGTACAACCACCTGGTGACTGGCGGGGACACGCTCGAATCGATCGTGCAGGCGATCGTGAACGCGGTGAATGCGTTTTCGGCGACTGTGCAGGCCGCGCGGGACGGCACGCGCATCACGCTGACGGCGAAGACGCCGGGCGCGAACTGGAACAGGATGGGCGCGTACGGGTTTGTCGCGGGCGCGCGAACCGAGCAGTGGACGCCCTGGTGGACGGTGTTCAGCGGCGGGGCGTCGCCCGCGAAATGGCGGGTGCATATCGACTTCGGCGCGCTAACGGATGTGAACGGCGTTCCGGTGCCGGCCGATGCGGTTCGCAAGCTCAGGTGGACGTACGCTGCGGATTTCCAGCGCGGCGCTTTCGCACGGAGCGAGTTCGCCGTGCGCGTCTCGAACTGGACGGTGACGGGCACGGGCAGGGCGTATACGGTTGCGGGGCCGAGAAGCCGCCGCATCGAGAACGAGTCGCCGGAAATCGTATACACGGGAGAGTGGAGCCGCTGGCAGGGCAACTACTCGGGCAACTCGATGCACGTCACGAACGAAGCGGGCGCGAAGCTGGCGTGCGAGTACAGGGCGACGGCGGGGCACGTGCTGTACCTCGGCGTGCTAAGAGGAGACGGAGCGGGGCAGATCGAAGCGCGGGTCGATGGAGGCGCGGCTCAGTTCTTCGATCTCAGAATTCCGGGCGAGGAAACCAGCGCGCGCGTATGTCTCGGAGAGTTTGGTGCTGGCGTCCATCGCGTCGAGATTGCGCTGGCCGGGGGCGGGTATCTTTACTTCGATTTCCTTGACGTCGTGATACCCGTTTCCACGACGCCGGCCCTCGTGGCCGATGATAGATTCGCGCTCGCGACGGACTGGGACACGGAGCATTCGCTTGCGATCGCGCCAGAGCGCACGGCGTGGATGATCTCGGAACTGGGTTTCCACGGGCGCGTGAATCACTACACGGGCGCGATGTGGTTTTACGAGCTGACACGCAAGGGGCACGCTTACGCGTCGGCAACGGTGACGTTTGAGGGGACACCGGAGTTCGGAGCCAGGACCGAGATCACAATCGGGCAAGCCGGGGACCCGGCAAGCAATGTCGTTCTGACGCACCTGCACCGGATCGGAGATACGGCGGAAACGGTAGCGAAGGCTCTGGAGCTCCAACTGAACCGCGGCTACATGTCGGTGCGAGCGGAGGCGGTGGGCCCGGTGCTGACTATCTCGGCGCGCGCGATGGGCGAGGCTGGGAACAACGTGACGCTTGCGGTTCAGGTGACGGGCTCCGGTTTCACCGCGACCGCGAGCGGGCCGCAACTGGCGGGCGGAAGCGACGGCGAGTGGGTAACGGACACCGCTGCGACGCCCAGATTGAACCGGGCGGCGCGAGATTGGCACCGCGCATTTTTCGCGGCGCTGAACGCGCGCGGGCTCGACGCAGTGGCCGCGTTCAGCCTTGAGTTGCGGCATGGGGATGCTTCGCCGGAAGCCGGCATAGCCCAGCGATGCCCGGCGGGGGACCCAGTACTACTCAACACGCCGGCACTTCAGACGAACTTCTCTCCCACGAGCCGCGCCTACTGGACGCAGGTGTACATCGAGATGGCGCAGACGATGGCTGCTGCCGGGCTCACTCCGTACGTTCAGTTCGGAGAGGTGCAGTGGTGGTACTTCCGCGATAGCCGCTCCGGCATGCCGTACTACGACGAGTACACGCGAACCGAGTTCGCGGCGAGGCATGGAAGAGAGATGGCAGTGATCGCGGATGAAAACGCGTCGCCAGCGGAGCATCCGGAAGAGGCCGCGTTTCTCGCGTCGCTGGTAGGCGAGTTCACTAGCGCCATCCAGCAGGCGGTGGCGGCGGCCGTTCCGGGCTGCCGGTTCGAGGTGCTGTACCCGCTGGACGTTAACGAAGGGGCGTGGAACCGCGCGGTGAACTACCCGGCGGAGGCTTGGACGCCGGCTGCGCTCGACTGCCTGAAAACTGAGAGCTTCAACTTCACGTACGGGCGCGACCTGGACAAGTGCCTGGCTTCGATACGGGAACCGTTGGCGCGCGGGTTCGCCAGGAACCAGAGCGCGCACCTGATCGGATTGAGCGATGCGCGCGCTCCATGGCGCGAGGAGGCGGCGCTGGCGCGGGCGGAGAGAGTGGAGTCGATCGTGCTGTTCGCGCTCGACCAGTTCTGCCTGATCGGGTATGCGCCGATGCGGGCTGTCCGCCGCGGCGTGTCGCGGTTCAACGGTGGTTAGAGCCCGCGCAAAGCTACGCGACGGCCAGGGAGATGAGCGTCAGGCCGATGGCGAAAAGAGCGATCATCAGTCCGAGGTAGAGCCTGACCTTGGGCACCGCGCCGCGGAACTCCTTCCAGAGGAGCAGGCCCCAGAGCGCGGCGATGAGCGCCGCGCCCTGACCGAAGCCGAAGCTGATTGCAGGGCTGAGGCGCGCATCGGGAGCGCTGGCGACCACGAAACTCGCGTAGGTGCCGGTGGCCCAGATCACGCCGCCGGCGAGTCCCAGCAAGTGCTGCTTCACCGTTCCGCGGAAGTACTCAGGGATCTCGACTGGCTCTCCCTGAACCGGGAGATTCATGAAGAACAGGTTGTACACGAACGTCGAGGCAAAGATGCCGAACGCGAACAGGAAGGAGATGGCGTAAGGTCCGAGTCCGTCATCGCCCTGCCTGCTCATCTCGATCAGCGGATAAAAAGAGCCCATCAGAACGCCGCTCACGACGGCGAGTATGAGCCCGCGCCAGTTCACCTTCGGCCTGGTGCTGTTCGTCTTGCCCGCCTTTATCTCCTTGCCCGATTGCTTAAGCGAGTGAACTCCATATGCAACCGCGTCCAGGACTATCGCCGCGAGTACAACCCCAACGCCCAGAAACAGCAGACTGGGGTTCCCCTGCTGGTTCACTACGTAATTCCCAACCACTCCGATAACCATGGCGAGGCCGGCCACTACGGGGAATGCGACGGACATGCCCGCCACAGCGATGGCGCCCACGAGCAGCATATTGGCCAGGTTGAAGATAACGCCGGCTCCGACCCCGTAGGCCATGTGGCGGCGTCCGGCGCGCGCGATGTCGTCCATGAACAGGAACCCGTCGAAGCCGAGCGAGCCGAACGTGAACGCGGCGACGATGGCGGTCAACATGAGCCCGAAGGTGTAGTCGAAGTAGTACAGCTCAAAGCGCCACTTGCCGGCCAGCTTCTGCATGTTGGCCCAAGATCCCCAGCAGATCATCGAGAGAATGGTCAAGAGCAGGGCGGCGGCGTACGAATGTGGCAGAGTCATACGGGGCGAGATTACCACAGGTTACGCGTCCCGGGGACATTAGAGCGCCGGGAATAGAACCTGGCTCCAGCGCCGGCCGAGGTCCGCCCCACGAGCACAAAAAAACCGCTTGTTGAGGCAAAATCCGCGGGAACAGCGGCCGCGCCGTTGCCGTACTGAGTCGATGGGGCGGCCGGGAGGGTTGTACATGCCGGCGCCCGGGAGAAACTCAGTGTCGGTACTACTCCACGATATTCGTTACGGCCTGCGCACGCTGGCCAGGAATCCGGGTTTTGCAGCCGTCGCGGTCATCGCGCTCGCGCTCGGCATTGGAGCCAATACCGCCATCTTCAGCGTGGTCAACGGCGTCCTACTCAAGCCGCTGCCCTATGCCGATCCGGACCGCCTGATGCTGGTGAGCGAAAGCTCGCCCGGGTTCTCGTCGATGTCCGTTGCGTACCCGAACTTCCTGGACTGGAAGGACCAGAGCCGCAGTTTCACGGGCCTGGCCGCGTTCCGCTGGGAAGACTACGACCTTGTCGGCACAGGCGAGCCCGAGCACCTGGGCGGACGTCTGGTCTCGGCGGATTTCTTCCGCGTCCTCGGGATCAAGCCGGTGCTGGGCCGCGACTTCGATTCGCAGAGCGACCGCCTCGGCTCGGCGCCTGTCGTCATGATCAGCGGCGGATTCTGGAAGCGGAAGTTCGGCGCGAGCCCGTCGGTGATCGGAACCCAACTCACGCTCGATGGCAGGAGCTACACGGTTGCGGGCGTGATTCCCGCCGAGTTCGAGTTTCAGGGCAGGCCCGATGTATACGCGCTGCTCGAGCAGTGGGACGACCCGCTGGCGCACTCGCGCGAGATGCACCCCGGAATTCGCGTGGTGGGCCGGCTGAAACCCGGCGTCACCCAGAGCCAGGCTCAGGAGGAGATGAACGCCATCGCGGCGCGGCTGGCGGAGTTGTATCCGAAGTCGAACGCAGGGCACGGAGTGGTGCTCGCGCCGCTCACGGATTACATGGTTGGCGGCGCGGGCCGGACGCTCCTGGTGCTGCTCGGAGCGGTAGGCTTTGTCCTGCTGATTGCGTGCGCGAACGTGGCGAATCTTCTGCTGGCCCGCTCCACGGGACGCCAAAAGGAGATCGCGATACGCGCAGCGATAGGCGCGGGGCGCGGCCGCGTGGTGAGACAACTGCTCACCGAAAGCGTGCTGTTGTCGCTGGCCGGCGGAGTTGCGGGGCTTGCGCTCGCACACTGGGGGACACGGGCCGTGCTCGCAGCGACACCGGGAGGCCTGCCGCGAATGGAGAGCATCGGCCTCGATGGGACGGTGCTCGCGTTCACCATCGGCGTTTCGCTCCTGACGGGGATCCTCTTCGGGCTCGCTCCGGCGCTCCAAGTGAGCCTCACCGATCTGCACGAGCCGCTCAAGGAGGGCGGCCGCGGATCCTCGGCCGGGCATCGCCGGCTTCGCAGCGCGCTTGTGGTTTCCGAAGTGGCGGCCGCGCTCGTGCTGCTCACGGGAGCCGGCCTGATGCTGAGGACCACCTGGAGCCTCGGCAACGTGAATCCGGGATTCGACCCGGCGAACGTTCTGACGTTCTCGATGGGCCTCTCTCAGGCGAACACCGCGAGCACCGAGCGCATCCTGCAAACCTTTGACGAGACGCTGAAACGCATCGAGAGCGTTCCCGGAGTGGAAGCCGTCGCCGTCACCTCAATGCTCCCGATGAACGGTAACGACAACGAGATGCCGTTCTACGTACACGGCCGGCCGCGCCCGGCATCGCAGGGTGACATGTCCTGGGCACTGATATCCGCGACGAGTCCCGGCTACCTCAAGGCTATGCGCATTCCGTTGCTGCGCGGCCGTTATATAGAGGAGCGCGACATGAAACGCGGCTCGCACGTGGTTGTGATCGACGAGGTGACGGCGCGCACGCATTTCCCGGGCGAGGACCCGATCGGCCGCGCCATCGTCGCCGCGGACATGAGCGGCGCGCTGGGCCCCGAGGCTTCGATTCCGATGGAGATAGTGGGCGTGGTAGGCCACGTTAATTATTGGGGACTCGACACCGACGCCAACGCCCGCGTGCGCTGCCAGATATACGTGCCGATGCCTCTAACACCCGAGCCGTTCATGAAGAGCACGGCGGAGTTGAGCGTCTTTGTGGTCCGCACCGGGCCCGACCCGCTCGCGATGCTGCCCGCAGTGCGCGGCGCAGCGCTAGGCGCCGAAAAAGACCAGCCCGTCTATGGGGTGCGCACGATGGAGTCGATAGTCTCGTCTTCGTTTGCGGACCGGCGCTTCTCGATGCTGCTGCTCAGTATCTTCGCAGGTCTGGCGCTGCTGCTGGCGGCTGTGGGTATCTACGGGGTGATCTCGTACACGGTAGCGCAGCGCACGCGCGAGATAGGTATTCGCATGGTGCTCGGCGCGCGCAGAGCGGATGTGCTGAAGGTGGTCCTCGCGCAGGGAATGGGGCTGGTAGCGGCGGGCCTGGCGATCGGGCTGGTGGCGTCGTTGGGGCTCACTCGCCTGATGGCCGGAATGCTTTACGGCGTGAAGGCGGCCGATCCGCTGACGCTTGTCGCCGTATCGCTGGTGTTAGGGACGGTAGCGGTTGTAGCGACTCTTGTCCCTGCCCGGCGGGCGGCCAGTGTGGCGCCCGTGGTGGCGTTGAGGCACGAGTAGAGAGGCGGCCGGCCGAGAGCCGATTTCGCGCGGCACAAACGAGGCAGCAGGGCTTGGCTTGTGGAGCTTGATTCGCAGGGCTGAAGCCCTGCGCGGGCTCGAAGCCCGCCCCCCAAGTAGGGTGGGCCGGGCACTCGGCGGCAGTCCGGCAGGTTGCTTCCCTCTCACGAGGACCGTTGCGAGATGAATTCGGGATCGCCCGCTTCCGGATGCCTGAGAGGCCACACCAGAGGCCCGTATCAGGCCTGTGATCCGCCCGATTCGCGCTTACCTGAAACGACCGCCGTGCGGCGCAGCTTGTCCAGCTCGCGGCGGGCGATCATGGCCCAGGAACTCGTCCGGTCCAGTTTAAGGTATGCCTGCCAGTGGCGGGCTGCTTCCATGATGTCGCCCTGGCTCTGGCACAGCAGCGCGAGGTTGTAATGGGCGTCCGCATAGGTGCTATCGGCGGCGAGCGCCGCGCGGTACCTCTCGGAGGCCTCGCGCCTGCGGCCCGTCTCGTCATACAGATTGGCGAGGTTGAACTGCGCCAGCGCGTAATTGGGGTCGATCTCTATGGCGCGCATGTAGCAGCTCTCCGCGTTGGCCCAATCCTTGAGGTGGTAGTAGACGGTGCCCAGGTTCACGAGCGCCGCGGCTGATTCGGGGTTCAGCTCCAGGGCGCGGCGGTATGCGGAGATGATCTCCTCCAACGGCGCGCCGATCTGCTCCAGTTCCAGCCCCTGTTCGAACCACCGCTCCGATTCCCGTTTCCGGATGGCCGCGGCATCGCGGGACTCGCGCTTGCGCGCGCCGGGGAAGGCGAGCAGGCCCGCCAGCGTCTCTTTGTCGAAGTTGAGCAGCAGTTGGCCCGAAACCGGCTCCATCTTCTGCCCGTCGATCACGACGGCCACCTCGCGGCCCTCGCAAACGATCTTCAACTCCTTGAGCGGGTTCTCGACGTTATGGAGCTTGCTGCGAACAGCCTCGACCGCCCGCCGCACGCGCTGGGTGGAGACGCGGTTGGCGAGCAGCTTCTTGAGCGAGGTCAGCGCGATGAGGTCCGGCAGCGCATACTCTTCGAGCGCGGGCACGAGCTTCTGTTTTTCCCAGCTTCGAAGCTGGCGCTCCGTCACTCGGACCAGGCGGCGCGCTTCCTTCCGTGTATAGACCTCCTTCACCGGGTCCGCGCGCATGCGGGAGCATTGTACCAAAGCGTGCGGGAGACACGGCGCCCCACACGGCGATGCAATAGAGTTGCATATATCCTAACCTGAAGAGTTCTTCATATTCCTTGACATGGCCGGTTCCTCGTTCGATACTGATGTCTTAATGCAAACTAGTTTCAAGTCAGCGGGGAGTCTCGGGGAACTCCGGCGGGGCGAGCAGGGTATCATCGAGCGCCTCGACGTGCCCGAGGACATCGCCTGTAGGCTCATGGAACTCGGTTTTCTGCCCGGCAATCGGGTCACCGCTGTCGAAAGCGCGCCGGGAGGCGATCCGAAAATATTCCGCGTGGATGGCACGGAGATCGCCCTTCGCCTGGAGACTGCATCTTGCCTGCTGCTCCGTGGCGAACCCGTCAGCGGCGACTGATTTCATCTCATGGACAATTGCGATGGTTGCGGCCTACGTCTCGGCGGGGCCCAGGGCTTAGGGTCTCGCCGCCGCCTGGGTTGCCGGGCGTCTGTCTCGACCAGGACGCGGGCAGTCGCCATCATCGGCCCTCCAAATTCCGGCAAGACCACCCTTTTCAACAGATTAACGGGACTGCGCCAGAAGGTGGCTAACTACCCTGGTGTTACCGTGGAGCAGCACCTGGGCCGGGCGCGCACACCGAACGGCGGCGAGGTGACGCTCATCGACCTGCCGGGTATCTACAGCCTGTGTCCTCGCTCGGAGGACGAGCGAGTGTCCTTTGACGTGCTGCGCGGCGAGATGCCGGGGTGTGACCGCCCCGATGCGGTGCTGATCGTCATCGATTCAACGAACCTTACGCGGCACCTGACCATGGTCGCGCCGGTTCTCGCCCTTGGCCTGCCCACCATGCTTGTGCTCAACATGGCTGACGATCTGCGCGCTCGGGGCGGCAAGGTGGACGCGCACGCACTGGCCCTGAAGATCGGTGCGCCGGTGGCGCTCGTCAGCGCCTTTCGGGGCGAAGGACTCGACGCAGTATGGGAATTCCTGGACCGCCACTCCGGGCCGCCCGCTCCGGCCGAGCCGCCGGATCTGAGCGACTATCCGAGGTGCCGCGCCTGGGCGGTGCGAGTCACCCGCCAGGCGGCTTACGATCCACCCGCGCCGCCGGAGTGGAGCCGCCGGCTCGACCGCATATTCCTGCACGCTTTGTGGGGGCCGGTGATTTTCCTGGGCGTCGTGATAGCGATGTTTCAGGGAATGTTTACGCTGGCGCGACCGCTCATGGATGCCGTGCAGGCCGCGGTGGCGTGGTCGGGCGGTTGGATAGCGGCGGCGCTGCCCGAGGGCTCGGTTTGGAAATCGCTGCTTGTAGACGGCATATGGAGCGGCGTCGGTTCGGTGCTGGTTTTCCTGCCGCAGATCCTGATGCTGTTCCTTTTCATCGGGATCCTGGAGGACTCGGGCTACCTGGCGCGCGCGGCGCTGATAGCGGACCGCACCATGGCGCGGGTGGGCCTGCAAGGCAAATCGTTCATACCATTGCTCTCGGCATATGCGTGTGCGGTGCCGGCCATCTTGGCCGCGCGCACCATCGAGAACAAGCGCGACCGGATAGCTACGATTCTCATTGCGCCGTTCATGACGTGCTCGGCGCGGCTTCCGGTGTATACGCTTGTGATAGCGGCTTTTATACCCGAGCGCCCGTTGCTGGGTCCGCTGCTCGGGACGCGTGCCGCGGCGCTGCTGGGACTCTACGCGCTCGGTTTTGTGGCGGCGTTCGGCACGGCACGCATTCTGAAGTCGTCGATTCTCAAGAGCGAGCGCACCCCGTTCGTGCTTGAGATCCCGCCCTACCGCCGGCCGACGCTGCGCTCGCTCGGACTGCGGCTACTGGACCGCTCGAAGATCTTCCTGCGCCGGGCGGGCACGGTGATCCTGCTCGCCACGGTGGTGCTCTGGATTCTGGCGCACGTGCCGTTCGACAACGGGCGCGTTCCGGATATTACGAACAGTCTTGCCGGCACGCTTGGCCGTACTATCGAGCCGGTGATAGAGCCGCTTGGTTTCAACTGGAGGATCGGAGTCGGCCTGGTTAGTACGCTGGCGGCGCGCGAGGTGATCATCAGCACGCTTGGCGCGATTCACGGGATAGAGGGCGACAGAAACGCGTCCGGCCTGCAAGACGCTCTGCGGGAAGATCTTACGCCCGCGGGCGCGGTAGCGCTGCTGGTGTTCTTCGCTTTTGCCATGCAGTGCATCTCGACGATCACCGTGGTTTGGCGCGAGACCGGCGGCTGGAAGTGGCCCGCCCTGCAATTTGCTTACATGGGCGCGCTGGCCTACACGGGGGCCTTCATCGCCTACCGGTTGGCCGGATTCTGGCTGGCGTGACGGCGCTATAGCTCGGAGAGAGAGCGTTCGGCAAGCTCACCAACGATCGGCAGGGAGTAGACCTCGTCCCGGCTTGTCTTGATGAGCATGAACACCCAGACGAAGATCAAGCCGAATTGAAGAATCGGCACCACCGGGAGGTGCCTCGCCGGGCCCCAGAGGATCCAGCCGAAGGCCCAGCGGAGAATAAGCCAGGCTACAAACAGGTATAGGCCCTGGAAGGCGTGGAATCGCACGATTCTGTCTTCGCGGAAGCGCGGGGATGCCAGCACGATGATGGACGCGATCCAGCCGACGAACGGGATATAGCAGAGCACGCCCGCTTTGCGGGCAGGCACGTTCTCGAACGGGTCCTTAACCCGGGGAGCAGCCTCAGCCTGCCGTGCGCCGCATCTGGAGCAGAACAGGTCCGTGCTCTGAACCTCGGATCCGCATTTTGTGCAGAATGGCATCGCCTACTTCCCTCTATTCTTACGCCAGTTGCCGGCTGAATGTTCCGCCGGATTGCGGTGCGCCGCTGTGTTACGATGACCGCCATGAAGCGAGCTCTCGTTTTCGGCGCTGCGTGCCTGCTCATGGCTCTGCCGGCGGCGGCGAAGGACTTGAAGATATTCTTCATCGACGTCGAGGGCGGCCAGGCGACGCTCATCGTGAGCCCGTCGGGCGAGTCGATGCTCGTAGATGCGGGCTGGCCTGGCTCCAACGGCCGCGACGCGGACCGCATCGCCGCCGCGGCCAAGCGCGCCGGCATTTCCCACATCGACTACATGCTGCTGACGCACTATCACGTTGATCATGTCGGCGGCATACCTGCCATCGCCGCAAGACTGCCCATCCGCCACTTCATCGATCACGGCGACAACACTGAAATGGGCAGCCCCGCCGTGGGAAATCCGGCAGAGTACTACAAGATCCGCACGCCGGAGAAGCACATCATTGCAAAACCCGGCGACAGAATACCGCTGAAGGGTGTTGACATCAAAGTGGTTGCAGCGCGCGGCGAGCTGATCACCTCCGCGCTGCCCGGCGGCGGGCAGCCTACTCCCGGATGCGCCGAGACGCCGGAAAAAGAACCCGACCCCACGGAGAACGCCCGCTCAGTCGCGTTCATCCTTACCTACGGTAAATTCCGGTTCGCCGATCTTGTGGATCTGACGTGGAACAAGGAACTGGCGCTTGTCTGCCCGAATAACCTCCTTGGAAAGGCCGATGTATTCCTGGTAAACCACCACGGCCTGGACATATCGAACGCGCCGCCGCTTTTGAACGCGCTCAGCCCGCGTGTGGCGATCATGAACAACGGCGCAAGGAAAGGCGGCGTGGCTGCTGCGATGAGGTGGATACGCAATACGCCGGGCCTCGAGGACATGTGGCAGTTGCACTATGCCACGCAGTCTGGGGACGCGAACGCGCCGGAACAGTTCATCGCGAACATGGAGGCGCGATGCGAGGGCCACTCGATCGAGCTGACCGCACGCGAAGACGGGTCTTTTACCCTGGTCAACACGCGTAACGGGTTCACTAAGGAATACAAACGGTAGCTTACGGCAACCCGCAGCGGGCGGCGAGCAGAAGTTCGGCGCGCGGACCGGGGGGCCGCCACAAGAAAGCGGCGACCTGACGAAGGCGGCGCGGAGAGCTCGCCGCGCGGAGCAGGGAGGTCCGCCCCACGCAGGACTGTTGTTCACATCGCCCTGAGTGAAGGTCCGCGCGCCAGGCGACCGGAGCCGTCGCCAACGTTCGCGGATTCCGCATAGAACGCATCACGGCTGAGTTCCCTCTCCGCAGGAATGGCGCGCCGCCACCGTTGCTCACCTGGTTCGTGGACTGAGTACGGTGTGTGGTCCTCTGCTGCAGAGAGAGCCTTGCACCTGAGGTATGGCCGCGAAACGCCGGCCAGCCTGGGCACAGCGCTTCAGACTCCCAGCACCGGCTTTCTATAATCAGGGGGTGCGCAGGCGTGCCATTTACGGGTGCGGCATCCTCCTGCTGATCGTGTCGGCCTCGCTGGTGATATGGCAGGGCTCGTTCACCTTCGGCGAGTACGCGCCAACCAGCCCCGGGCAGACGACGCTCTACTGGGCTGTCTCGACCCTGGTCTTCCTGCTCACGGTGACGCTGGGGTTCATGCTGTTCCGGACCGGCGTGAAGCTTTACGTGGAGCGGCGCAGTAACCGGGAAGGCTCGCGCCTGAAGACCAAGCTGGTGCTGGGCGCGCTGGCGCTCACGTTCCTGCCGGTGACGTTCCTGCTGCTGTGGGGCGTCTCGGTGCTCAACTACAACCTCGCGAAGTGGTTCAGCCGGCCAGCGGAGGGCGTGCGGATCAACTTCGCCGAGGTGCTCGAGACCGTCAGGCGCGACAGCTTGCGGCTTGCGCAGGTCCAGGCCAACTGGCTCGCGCTGCTTCCCGAAGAGGAGGCCGCAAAGGCCTGCCGGGCGCACGGCGTCTACGGCGCGGCCATGATTCGCAGCGACGGCTCGATCGCCAGGCTGTGCGGGGAGCTGGTGGACCCGGCCACGGCGGCGCGCGCAGGGGCGGTGCTGGTGGCACCGGACCCGCGGAAGGACATAGCGGCATCGGCTGCCGCCATCGACAACTACATCAAAGAGTACGACCGGCTGGCGCTCGACCGCCGCAGGGTCCGGAATTTCTACCTGATGCTGATGGCGGCGATAACCCTGTTCATCCTGTTCTTCGCAACGTGGGTGGCGCTTTTTCTCTCGAAACAGATTTCGAACCCCATCACCGCGCTGCTTGAGGCCGCGGGACAGGTACGCAAGGGCGACCTCAAACACCGCATCCGTACGCCCGCGATGGATGAACTCGCCAGCCTGGTTCGCGCGTTTAATGAAATGACCGAGGCCCTCGAGGCCAGCCGCAGCGAACTTGAGCGCCGCCGCCGGTTCACTGAGGCAATTCTCGAGAGCATCCCAACGGGAGTCATCTCTGTCGCAGGCGACGGCAACCGCATTCTGCGCGTCAACCGCGCTCTCGGCCGGTTGCTTGGTGACGGTCCCGCAACGTCGGCAGCGCGCCTCTCGGACCTTTTCCCGGCGGAAGATCTGGAAGAGATCGGCTACATGATGAAGCGCGCCCGGCGCACCGGCGTCGCGTCGCGGCAGTTCGACCTGAAGACCCCGCGCGGAACGCTCAGCCTGGCGATCACTGTCGCGGCGATCGAGGAGCGCGTGACCTCGGGTTTCGTGATGGTGCTCGAGGACACCACCGACTTGATGCGCGCCCAAAAGCTTGCCGCCTGGCAGGAAGTGGCGCGGCGCATCGCGCACGAGATCAAGAACCCGCTCACGCCGATAGCGCTTTCCAGCGAGCGCATCGCGCGGCAGGTGGAGCGAATCCCGCTGCAGCCTGATACGGCGCGCGTGCTGCGCGAGTGCACGGCCACGATCGCGGCCGAGGTGGAGTCGGTGAAGACGCTCGTGAACGCTTTTTCGCAGTTTGCGCGTTTCCCGGCGGCGCAACCCGTGCCGGCGGACCTGAACGCAGCGGTAGAGGACGCCCTTTCCGTCTTTGCCGGGCGTCTTGACGGCATCCAGATCCACCGCCACTTTGCCGCGGGCCTGCCGCTGGTCAACCTCGATCGCGAGCAGTTCAGGCGGGCAGTGGTTAACCTTGTTGACAATGCCGCGGAAGCCATGCAGGATTCGCCGGTGAAAGAGCTGTATATCTCGACGCACGCGACAGGCATGGACACGGTGGAACTCGTGATCGCCGACACGGGCCGCGGCCTCTCGCCGGAGGAGAAGGAGCGGCTGTTCCTTCCCTACTTTTCGACAAAAGGACGCGGCACCGGTCTTGGACTTGCGATCGTGAATCAGATACTTACCGAGCACGGCGCGACGATACGCGCTGAGGACAACCCGCCGCAGGGGGCGCGATTCGTCATCGAGATCCCGGCGCTCGTTGCCGATGCTGAGCCCAAAACCGCGGAGACGCACACGTGAAACGTTCGCACGTACTGGTGATCGACGATGAGCCGGGCATAAGGCAGTCCCTCTCAGGCGTGCTGGAGGATGAAGGCTACGTCGCACACGCCGTGGAATCCGGCGAAGAAGGGCTGGCCGCGCTCGGGCGGCAGGAGTACGACGTGGCGCTCCTGGACATCTGGCTGCCCGGCATAGACGGCCTGGAGACGCTGGCTCGCATCCAGGAGATTCCACTAGAGAGCCGCCCCGTGGTGGTGATGATTTCGGGCCACGGGACGATTGAGACGGCGGTCCGATCGACGAAGCTCGGAGCGTTCGACTTTTTGGAGAAGCCGCTGACGCTGCCGAAGGTGCTCGTAACGGTCAAGAATGCCATCCAGCACCGCCGGTTGCAGCTCGAAAACCAGCGGCTGCGGCGCGACAGCGCGGGCGAGTATCGCATCATCGGCGAAAGCGTGCCGATGAAGGCGCTGCGCCAGCAACTGCGGTACATGGCGGGCACAAACGGGCGAGTGCTCATCTACGGCGAGAGCGGCACCGGCAAGGAACTGGTGGCCCACGCCATCCATGCGCAGAGCCCGCGCGCTCAGGAACCGTTCGTGGAGGTGAACTGCGCGGCGATCCCCGAGGACCTCATCGAGAGCGAGATGTTCGGCCATCGCAAGGGCAGCTTCACGGGCGCGCAAGAGGACAAGATCGGGAAATTCCAAAAGGCGGACGGGGGCACGCTGTTCCTGGACGAGGTCGGCGACATGAGCCTCAAGACGCAGGCGAAGGTGCTGCGCGCGCTTGAGGAGCAGCGCTTCGAGCCGGTGGGAGCGCTGGAGTTTGTGCAGGTGGACGTGCGCGTGATAGCGGCGACCAACAAGAACCTCCAGGAGGAGATAGAGCGCGGCAACTTCCGGGAGGATCTGTTCTACAGGCTGAACGTGATCCCGTTTTACGTTCCGCCGCTGCGGGACCGCCGCGAGGACATACGGCTGTTGGCCGACTATTTCCTGAACGATTTCACCACGCGCTACGGGCGCAAGCCGAAGGAGCTTACTCCCGAGGCATACCGGATGCTGGAGGAATACCACTGGCCCGGCAATGTGCGCGAGCTGAAAAACCTGATGGAGCGCATCGTCATCATGAATCCGCAGGTGCGCGTGGACGCCCGGCACATACCGCTGCACCGCGTGCGCATCACGCCCGAGCGAGCACCCGACAGATTTGCGACCCTGCAGGAAGTGCGCGAGAACGCCGAGCGCGAGTACATCCTCAGAAAACTCGAAGAGACGAACGGTAATGTTACGCGCGCGGCCGAACTGCTGGGCCTGGAGCGCAGCAATCTCTACCGCAAGATGAAGGCGCTGGGCATCGCGCCGAAAGAGGCGTAGTGCCGCGGCGTTTGCTGCGCGCGGGAGTGGCGTTCGCGGTCTCGTTCACGGCGCTGTTCGCGATAGTAACGTTTACGCCGCTCGTGAAGAGCTGGTCTTCTCTGCTCGCCGGAGACTGGCCCGCGCCCAAGGGCGACGTGCTGATAGTGCTGGCGGGTGACATGATCGACAGCGAGACGCTCGGCGTGATGTCGTACTGGCGGGTGATCTATGCGTCCCGGGTGTACCGCGAGGGCGGGTTCAGGCGAGTGGTGGTGAGCGGCAAGACGGTTGCGCCGGTGATGCGCGACAATCTGGTGTTTCGCGGTATTCCGCCCGACGCGATCACGGTGGAGAACCGGTCCACCAGTACGCGCGAAAACGCGCTGTTCACGGCGGAACTGCTGCGCGGCGAAACGGGAAAGAAGATGCTCCTCACAAGCGATATGCACATGCTGCGTGCGCGGCGGGCGTTTCGCAAGGCGGGGCTGGAGGTAACGGGCGTTCCGTTCCCCTACGGCAGGAAGCTGGGCAACGGCATGGCGCCGCGCTGGGGCTTGTTTGTAAATCTGCTCGAGGAGACCGCTAAGACCGGTTACTACGCCCTTCGCGGCTGGATATAGTGTAGGCATGATCAGACGCAAAGCGTCCGCCGTGTGGAACGGCGGCCTCAAAGATGGACGCGGCACTATCACGACGGACAGCGGGGTGCTGTCCAAGACTCAGTACTCGTTCGGGACGCGATTCGAGCAGGGGCAGGGAACTAACCCCGAGGAACTGATTGCAGCAGCGCACGCCGGCTGCTTCGCCATGGCGCTGTCGGCTCAGCTTGGCGAGGCGGGGCTGAAGCCGGAGAGCATCCAGGCTGCGGCGACCGTAACGCTCGAGCAGACCGGCTCCGGCTGGGGCGTCACAAAGAGCCACCTGGACGTCACGGCGCGCATTCCAGGCGCGGACCAGGCGGCGTTCGAGAAAGCCGCGAATGCGGCCAAGGAAGGCTGCCCGATCTCGAAGCTGTTGAAAGCCGAGATCACGATGACGGCCAAGCTGGAGGTGTAAGGGAGACGCGTAAGGCGGCTTCGCCGCGGCGCTGGTCGTGGCGGAGCGAGTCTGAAGCAGTCTCCGCGCGGCGCGATTCTCCGGTGATGGCCTGTCGCGCCGTTTGACAATCGAACGCGAGGTGCGGCATCTGCCGCACCTCGATGTGTACCTTACTCCTCAGCCGTCCGTCTGCGCTCCTGCCGACATCCTGAAGCCTCCCGCGCCGCTCTGCCTGAGCATGGCCTTGTGCCCTTCTGTGCATGTCCGGTTCGGCTTGGGCGCGCTTGCGGTAGTTCCCGCAGGAGCTCACTACCTGTTCTGCCTCCGAGGACACGACAGCCAGTGGGTGATGGCCGCCAGAAATGCACTTCTTCGCATAATGGAGAAGTACGATTCTCCACAAGTTGGATACAGCCCCGGAGGCATTGATGCCCTTTTGTACGAACTGCGGAACGCAGGTTACCGATGACGCCCGTTTCTGCCCCGGCTGCGGCCGGGCCATTGCAGGAGCCGGCGCTGGGGCGCCGGTCGAGGCGCCGCCGCCAACGCCGCTCGACTACACCATTCACGGCGACAACCTGCAGGTGGTCCGCATCCGCCTGAAGCCCGGCCAGGAGGTTTACGCCGAGGGCGGGAGAATGGTCTACAAGCAGCCGTCAGTGCAGTGGGAAACGCGCATGACGGGCGAGACGATAGGCCAGAAGATCTGGGGCGCGGTGAAGCGCAAGCTGATGGGCGAATCCCTGTTCCTTACCTACTTCAAGGCGCTCAGCCCGGGCGAGGTCGGCTTCGCGGGAACCTATCCTGGCCGCATACAGGCGTTCGAGCTGGCGGCCGGCCAGAGTGTGCTGATGCAGCGTGACGCGTTCCTCTGCGCGCAGAGCTCGGTGCAGCTCAACATAGCCCTAGTGAAGCGGCTCGGGGCGGGTTTCTTCGGCGGAGAGGGTTTCATCCTCGAGAAGCTGACCGGCCCCGGCGTCGCGTTCGTTCACGCGGGCGGCGACTTCATCGAGTTCACGCTTGCGCCCGGGGAGACGCTGCAGGTGGATACGGGCTGTATCGTGGGGTTCGACGAGTGCGTTCAGTACGACATCCAGTTCGTCGGGGGCGTCAGGCGCGCCCTTTTCGGGGGAGAGGGCCTGTTCCTGGCCACGCTGACGGGTCCCGGTAGGGTGATCGTGCAGAGCATGACGTTGGAGAAGCTGAGGCGGGAGCTTGCGCCGATGGTGCCGGGGTCGGGGCAGTCGTCGACGCCGCTCGGCAACCTCGGCGGCATTTTCGGAAACGACGACTGAAGTGGAGTTTGACGAGTTACTGAAGAGCGCCGGCAGCCTTCGCCGCGGACACGTGTGCTTTTTGCCAGTCGCCCCTGGGCGAATGGAGTTCGCGGCGGAGACGCGGCGGGCAATCCTAGAAGAGCGTCCGGGAGTGGTGGCTGTGGAGCTGCCCGTGACGCTCGAAGCCGCGTTTCTCCGCGCGGTTGCGCGTCTGCCGGAGCTGAGCGTTCTGGTGTACCCCGATCCTGCCGGCGCGGATCAGGCGGTGTACGTGCCCGTCGAGCCCACCGACCCGTTTACGGAGGCGGTGCGCACGGCGGTCGAGATTGGCGCGAAGGTGATCTTTCTCGACCCCGCGCTTACTGAGCGCCCGCACCTTCCCGACCACTATCCCGACCCCTACTCGCTCACGCGCATCGGGCTGGAGAAGTATATCGAGGCTTACCGGTTGAACCCGCAGCCGCGCTCGCCCGAGGTGGAACAGCACGCGGCGGGCATCGCCTGGAAGCTCCAGGGCACGAATCCGATGTCGAAGGTGCTGGCGGTTGTCTCGCTGAACCTGCTGGACCCCGTGCTCGACGCCTACGAGGTTCCCCAGCCGGAGCCGCGCGGGGCGCCGCGCTCTCTGCCTGTGGAGCTCATCAACCCGCATCCGGACTGCCTGGCGGAGATCACTACGGAGTATCCCTGGCTCGCGTGGCGGTACGAGGAATCGCGCAGCGCAGGCTCCGGCGCGCCAGACCGCCTGCGCGTGCAGCTCGAAGTTTTCCGCGAGGCCGAGCGCGGGCAGGAGGAGAACGCGCGAGAGAAGGTTGAGCACTGGCAGCGGCGCCTGCTCGCGCGTTACACGCGAAACCTCGCGCTTACGGCCGGCGACCTTACCGCGGGCATCTTCGACCTCACCGTCGCGGCGCGCTCCATCGTGGACGACAACTACGGCTGGGAGGTGTGGAACGCCGCCAACTCCTACCCGCCGCAGCGCGCCGAGACCGACATCGAAACACTGAGCCTCTCCGGCGAGCAGATCTGGAGGAACACCCGCCGCATCCGCCTGCGCCGGAGGCTGCCGCGGCCCAAGCAGCGCCTGAGGCCGCCGAATCTTAAGCTGCGGAAGAAGGAGAAGACTCCCGGCGAGTGGGCTCGCCAGTTCAACGGGGACGCTATCTGCTCGTATCCGCCCGAGGATATCGTGGTGGAGGACTACGGACGGTTCCTGAAGCGCAAGGCGAAGAGCGTGCTTTCGGAGGAACGCTCGCGCGTGGAGCCGTTCACGACGTCGCTGCTGGACGGAATCGACCTGCGCGAGACCATCCGCAACTGGCACGAGCAGAAGATCTACGTGCGGCAGTCCGAGCGCGTATCCGGAGATGTCGGCAGCATAGTCGTCATATTCGACCCCGATCCCGAAGGCCGCTACAATTACCACACCACCTGGCTGGGCGAACACGAGGACGAGTCCGACATGGCGTTTTACTCCACCAACCCGTTCGAGCACCTGGTGGGGCCGGGCATCGGGCGGGCGGAGTACGGCGGTTTCATGATGAGCTATCCTCCGCGGCGGATGATCGACGTCTGGACGGACCCGGACTACGATTTCGCCGAGACGCGCCCGGAGCGGCT
>JBLNBX010000276.1:0-25125 GCA_050260275.1 bacterium | reverse complement strand
CCCGCTTGGGGGCGTCATTTGCCGCCCGCGGCCGCAGGCGGTGGGCGGCACTGCGCGCCCGAGGGGGCGACCTGGGGGGCGCCCGCGGACCTGGGGGTCCGCCCCACAAAGGTGTGCTTTCAGGTGCGCGGGCGCAGTCGCGCCGATCAGGCTACAGGCGGCGAGCAGGGGTTTCGCACCACAGAACCACTGGCCGCCAGCGCTGAGCCCAGGAATTCGCTGCGCGACTTCTGCGCGTAGCTCAGCGCTGGCCAGAACTCAGGAACCCACCGCTCACAGCGGCTGTATCTCCTCGCGGATGGGGTCGAACTCAATGCGCCGCTTCTGCGCGTAGGCGATGTTCCCGAGGTGGGATGCCTGCGCCGAGCGGTGCCCTACCAGCACATCGCCGTTCGGCAGTTTGCGGCTGCGCATGCAATCGAGGAAGTTCTTTACGTGGTCGATGGTGAAGTCGTAGTCCGGACCCTTCACGATGACCGGAGGCGGCTCCGGAGCGCGCCAGCTCGGCGGAGGCGTACGAACCTCATATCTCTGACGGTCGATGTACAACCGGGCCTCGGTTCCGCAGAACTCGATGCCTTCGCCCCAGATTCCGGGAACGAGTGTTGCCTCGAAAGTGACCGTGTAGTCGGCCGGGTACTCGAGCAGGACGATGATGGTGTCGGGGGCGGTGCGGCCGTCCTTGTAGTTGTAGATGCCGCCCGAAGCGACAGCGCTGGTCGGGATGTCCTTGCCCATGAACATGTGGACGACATCGATCCAGTGCGTGAACAGGTCGGTAATCTGGCCTCCACCGAAGTCCAGGTAAGCCCGCCAGTTGAAGTACTGCTGAGGATCGTAATCGCGCCACTTCACGGGACCGAGGAAGCGGGCCCAGTCCAGGTCGGCGGGCTTGGTTTGCAGGGATTGGGGCGCGCGGCGCAGATGGTAGCCGTTGCCGTGCCACCAGGTGCGGACCAGGGTAATCTTGCCGAGCTTGCCGGAGTCGATGTACTTCTCCTTGGCCTCGATGTAGTGCGCCCCGGAACGCTGCTGCATACCCACCTGGCAGATGCGGTTGTTGACGCGGGCAGCCTTTACGATGGCCGGGCCCTCTTCGATGGTGAGCGTCAGCGGCTTCTCGATGTAGACGTCTTTGCCGGCGTTCAGCGCGTCGATGGCGATGGCCGCGTGCCAGTGGTCGGGTGTGGCTATGAGGACGGCATCGAGGTTGCGCGTTTCCAGCAGCTTGCGGTGATCCGCGAAACCTTTGGCGTCCGCCGCGCCCCGCTTGCGGGCGCGATTGATCTGAGTCTCATATACGTCGCAGAGGGCCGTGACCTGGGCCTGTCCTGTCTTGAGAAACAGGGTCATATCGAAAGTGCCACGGTCCCCGCAGCCTATGACTCCGAGGTTGATGCGATCGTTGGCGCCGAGAACCCGCGAGTACGAGGCGGCGCTCAACACAGCGGTTCCCGCTCCTGCGCCGCGAAGAAAATCCCTGCGTGCTAGATGCGACATTTCATCGGGATTATAGCGCTCCGCCGCCCACTATTGTTTGGGAGGCAAATTTGCCCATGCTCGCCATCATGCTCGCCGCGGCGATGATCGCGCCGCCGCCGCAGACGCAGCAGCAGGCAGACCGCGATCTCGAAGCGGCCATCCTGGCGCGCTTCGCGAAATCGAAGATCGCGGAGGACAAGTTTACTGTGCGCGTTCAGGGCGGTGTCGCGTATCTGGAAGGCAAAACGGACGTTATCCAGCGCAAGGGCACGGCGACGCGGCTGGCCAAGCTCGCCGGCGCAATAAAGGTGGTCAACAGGATTGCGATCAGCGAGGCCGCCCGCGCCAAGGCTTCGTCGAACCTGAAGAAGGGCCGGAGGCGGGTGCAGGTGAAGCGGAGCGAGCCGCGATCAGAAAGAGCGCCGTAGGGGCGGACGGAAGCTCCGCGCGGGCGCGAGCCCAGGCCCGCGGCCGGTTCAATCCGGGCGGTCGCTGACGGCGTTCAGGTGCGCCTCGAAGTACTCGCGGAGGCCCCGAGCGATCTCGCGGCTGTTGTCCGACATCAGCTCCCAATCGGGCATGTAGACCCCTGGCTCGATCTCGACGGCCATCAAGGACAGCGGATCGGCAATTCCCGCCTCGCGCAAAGCGTAGTAAATAAAAACCAGGCCGCCCCCGCAATGGCTTCGGCCGAACAGGTCGCAGCCGACGCAGGCATGGTTTTCGCCCGCGCCGTCCTGCACCCGCAACATCGCCACTCCTTCTCGCGTCTCATATGACAACGCCGGAGCGCTCACCACTTCCCCCGGCGGATCAATGCCGTGGGAAGGAAGGCGGTTGAAGAGAACATCCCAGCATTCAGCCCGGTCGAGCGGTAAGACGCGCTCGCGGATGCGGCGCTCGAACTCGAGCAGCGCATCGGTGATGCGTTCGCGGCGGATGAAGTCTGCGGCGGAGTCGGACATCGCCGCACGTAGCTTAACATAGGATCTTGGTAGCGCTTCTTCACTCACGGCCGCGGGCGTGGACGGGGGTTTACTTCGGCGTCGGCCTGGCCGCCCTGGCAACGCTCATCGTCGAGCTTGCTCTCACGCGAATCTTCTCGGTCATCTTCTACTACCATTTCGCGTTCCTGGCCATCTCCATCGCGCTTTTCGGCCTGGGCGCGGGAGGCGTGCTGTCGTACGCCCTCGGACGCTGGCGCGCGGCGCTGTTCTCAAAGCTGGGATGGCTGTCGGCGTTGAATGCGCTGCTGGTTCTTGCGGCCGTTGCCTTCCTGCTATCGATCCGAGGCGAGCCGGGGTACGGCACGCTGGCGATGGTCTACTTCGCAAGCGCGCTGCCGTTCATCGGCTCGGGCACGATACTTTCGCTCGCCATCGCCGAGACCATAGAACGCGTGAACCGCGTCTACTTTGCCGACCTTGCCGGCGCCGCCGCCGGATGTGCGGTGCTGGTGCCGCTGCTGAACCGGTTAGGCGGACCCAATGCCGTGCTCGCGGCGGGCGCACTGTTCGCAGCCTCGTCAGTGGTGTGGTTCCTGGTGTCGGGCGACCGCCGGAAAGGGTACGCGGCTGCAGCGCTGACGGCGGCTCTCGCAGCGCTTGTCGCCGTGAACGCCAACACACGCGTCATCGACGTCCGGTACGCCAAGGGACAAGAGCTGACGAGCGAACGCTTCGTCCGCTGGAACAGTTTCTCGCGCGTTGCGCTCGGCAAAGACCCCTACGGCAAGCCGAACATCGTAATCGACGCGGACGCCGCCACCGGCATTCCGGCATACGATTTCGCGCGCCTTACCGACGAGCAGCGCTGCGAACTGCTCTCGATGGGGCCGGGGCTGCCATACGTCCTGCGGCCTGGCGCAAAGGCGCTCATCATCGGGGCGGGCGGCGGATGGGATGTTGCGCGCGCGCTTGCCTCGGGCAGCCGCGACGTGACGGGAGTCGAGATCAACCCCATCATCGCCAATACGATCATGCGCGGCGAGTTCAGCAACCTCAGCAACGGCCTGTTCCACCGGCCCGAGGTTCGCATCGTCGTCGAGGATGGGCGCGGTTTCGTGCGCGGCTCCCGGGAGCGCTACGACGTGATCCAGGCGACGCTGGTGGATACCTGGGCGGCCACGGCAGCCGGGGCGTTCGCGCTATCCGAGAACAATCTCTACACAGTGGAGGCGTTCAGGGAATACCTGTCGCACCTGACGCCGAACGGCATACTGGTATTTACGCGCTGGGGCCTGGAGCCTCCGCGCGAATCGCTGCGGCTGCTCTCGCTCGCGCGCGAGGCGCTGGCCGGTCTGGGAGAGCCCGAGGCATGGAAGCACGTGATCGTGGTTCGCGAGGGCACGGAAACGCAACTCGCGGCCTGGGGCAACGCCGACACGGTGATCATCTCGCGCAGCCCGCTCGCCGCTGAGGACCTCGAACGCCTCAAGAGCGCAGTGGACCAAGGCCGCATGCGGCTGCTGTACGCGCCCGGCGCGGGCATCAGGAACGCGTTCACGGAGTTTCTCGAGAGCCGCGACCCCCAGCGCTTCGCCCGCGAGTATCACTACGATATCTCGCCCGTGTGGGACAACCGGCCGTTCTTCTTCTATACGGTGCAGCCGCGCGATATCTGGAACTTCCTCACGAAGGCATCCCGGCTGAGCGCCGACTACAACATAAACCGCGCAGTGCCGCTGCTGTTCGGACTCCTGCTGATCAGCATCGTGGCAACCGCGGTGATGCTGGTTCTGCCCAGGCTGGTGCTGGGGAGCCGGCTGCCGCAGGATCGGCGGACGCTGCGCTTCCTCTGGTACTTCATCTTGATTGGCACGGGATACGTGCTGATCCAGGTGGCGTTGGTGCAGAAGTTCGTGCTCTTCCTCGGCCACCCCACTTACGCCCTCACGGGCATCATCTTCTCGATGCTCATATCGAGCGGCGTGGGCAGCTACGCGAGCCAGCGCATTGTGAACGATTGCCACGCCAGGCTTCAGGCGGTGCTTGCGGGCGTGGCGGTGCTGATAGCGGCGCTCGCATTCGCGGTCGCGGCTCTCCTGAGCGCCGGGATAGGGCTGCCTATGTGGTCGAAGCTCGCCGCGTCGGTGCTGATCATCGCGCCGGCGGGATTCCTGATGGGCATTCCGTTCCCCACGGGTCTGCGGAGGCTCGAGAAGGAGCACAAGCCGTCGGTACGTTGGGCGTGGTCGCTCAACGCGGCGGCGAGCGTTCTGGGTTCGGTATTGGCCGTGGTCCTGGCAATTTACCTCGGCCTGAGGGAAACTCTGCTGGCCGGTGGACTAATGTATTTGTTGGCCCTCTGGCCGGTTCGATTGAGCGCGCCCCGCGAAGCGCCGGTGGAAGCCGAACCGCCGCAGGTGCGCGCTGCATTATGATGGCAGACGGAGAACCATACACTAATGAAACCAGTTGCCGCCAACCAGCAGCAGGCGCTTGTTAAACGCCTCATGGACTCCTGCGGCGGGTCCTACAGTCCTGAAGTTCGCCGTAAGTTCTTCATCTCCGGTCCTCAGTGGGCTGCCGCCTACGAAGGCCAAGCTATTTTCCACGCCCCGACGCGTGAGCCGGTCGGGTATGAGGAAATTATCCGCAAGTGGGCCGAGATAGGTATCGGCTACTGGGTAACTCACGACACCGACGTCATCCCCACGGAGGCCATCGGAACGGACAAGCAGTGGGAGATCGTCGCGGGCATCAAGAAGGCGCTCAACGAGAACGGCGTCAAGTGCTCGATGGTCACCACAGAGACGTTCCATCACGCCGTGTTCGCAGCGAGTGCGGCGGCCGAGGCTCCGGAGGTCCGGGCGTACGCGGCCTACAGGCTGCAGAACACGGTCCGGATCGGCCACGAGCTGGGCGCGTCCTATGTCGTGTACTGGCCGGGCACGCTGGGTTACCAGGTGCAGGGCGCGATTGATGAGGTCCAGACGCTGAAGTGGTTTGCCGATGGCCTGAACGCAGCCTGCGCCGCCGACATCGAGGAAGCCCAGAAGCGTAACCGCCCGACGATGAAGCACTGCCTCGAGGCCAAGCCGTTCGAGCCCGCGGCGGAAATCCTGCTGCCCACCTCGGACGCGATGCTGGCTTTCATCAATTCCGGGCTGCTCGAGCACCCCGAGATGGTGGGCCTCAACCCCGAGTACCTGCACGAGCTGATGTGGGGCGTCGCTCCGAGAGCCGCGCTGGCGAGGGCCCTCCTGCTCGGCAAGCTGTGGCACTTCGACATCAACGACGGCTACCGCCTGAAGCACGACGTTGACATCGCGGTCGGGCTGGTGAACCCGCTCGACTGGCTGAACGTCCTGGTTCTGCTGCGCGCCTACAACTTCAACGGGCCGTTCAACCTGGACTTCAAGCCGCCGCGCACCACGAGCAACTGGGGCGTGTTCAACGTCAGCTTCCCGACTGCGGTCGACCGGTTCATCACGCTGTGGGAGATGGCGGGCGAGGTTGCCGCGGACCCGATCATCAAGGAAGCCACGGATGCCCTCAAGGCCGGCGGCGGCGCGACCAACACCCAGGACGTCAACGCGGTGGTGGAAGCTAACAAAGAGCTGCTGAGCCTCCACGAGCTGATAGCGCACCGGATGTTCCAGATCCTCATCGGGCAGCACCGGGGGCGCGTGTACAGCCTGTAATGACGCTTGGTCGCACGCTGATCGTCGTCGGAATCGTTCTGATCGCCGCTGGCGTGCTGATTTCTCTGGGCGGGCGGCTCCCCTTCAGGGTGGGCCGCCTGCCCGGCGATATCGTCATCAGGGGACGCCACACCACGTTCTACTTCCCCCTGATGACCTCCCTCATCCTGAGCCTGGTGCTCAGCCTCATCTTCTGGTTGATCAGCCGCCGCTAGCCGGCGTTGATCGTCTTCACGCGCAAGCTCGTTCGTTAATCTCCATGCAACCGCCCGAGGAATTGCGGCAGGGCTGCCGCTGGCCGGTCGATGGGAGCCGTCAGATGCTGCGCTACGCCTGGATCTTCGCGACAACCGCATCCGTGAATGCGGCCGTCGTGGCCGAGCCGCCCACGTCCGCGGTGAGGCTCTTGCCTTCGGCGTACACAAGCTCGATGGCGGCTTGCAGGCGTTTTGCCGCGGCCGGCTCTCCCAGGTAATTCAGCATCAGCGCGGCGGACTGCATGAGCGCGGTGGGGTTCGCGATGCCCTTGCCCGCGATGTCCGGAGCGCTGCCGTGCACGGCCTCGAAGACGGCGTGCTTCTCTCCCAGGTTCGCGCCGGGCACGAGTCCGAGGCCGCCCACAAGGCCGGCCGCAAGGTCGGAGACAATGTCGCCGTACAGGTTGGGCATGAGCAGCACGTCGAAGGTTTCCGGGCGCAACACCATCTGCATGGCTGCGTTGTCGACGATCAGTTCCTTGTACTCCAGGTCGGGGTACTCGGCCGCGACCTCGCGGCAGCAGCGCAGGAACAGGCCGTCGGAGAGCTTCATGATATTGGCCTTGTGAATGGCCGTGACCTTCTTCCGGCCATTTCTGCGCGACCAGTCGAAGGCGTAACGCGCGATGCGGGACGAGGCGGCGCGGGTGATCACCTTGAGGCTGGTTACGACGTCCTTCACAACCTCATGCTCGAGCCCGGCATAGAGATCCTCCGTGTTCTCGCGGAACATGACGATGTCGATGAACACGTCCGCGTAGCGCGAGCGGATCCCCGGAAAGCTCCGGATGGGCCGGAAGTTCGCGAACAGATCGAGCTTCTTGCGGAGCTGGACGTTGAGGCTGACGTGCCCGCTTGCGACCGGAGTCGTGGTGGGGCCCTTGAGCCCAACGCGCGTGCGTTCGAGCGAGTCGATGACCTCGCGGGGGATCTCCCCTGTGTCGCTTAACTGGACGCATTCCCACTCGATCTTGACGCCAGTGGCATCGACGGCGCGGCGGGCCGCCTCGGCGACCTCGGGCCCGATGCCATCGCCGGGCATAAGGGTTACCTGATAGGGCACGACACCATTATGGATGCAAGCGGATGGAGAAACAGCTCCGGCCGGCTCGTGACATGTTGAAAACGCAGCCTGCGGCGGGCTGGAAGTAACCTACCCTCCGTTCTGGCAAAATAAAGATCCATGCCGAAAATCAGCCGCGCTCTAATCTCCGTCACAGACAAGACCGGCATCGCGGACTTCGCGAAGGCGCTCGCGCAGTTCGGAGTCGAACTGGTCTCTACCGGCGGCACCGCCAAGCTGCTGCGCGAAGCGGGCCTGCACGTGCGCGACGTTTCCGATCTCACCGGGTTCCCGGAAATGATGGACGGCCGCGTGAAGACGCTGCACCCGATGGTCGCGGGCGGCATTCTGGCCATCCGCTCGAACCCGGAGCACCGGAAGGCGCTCGAGGAGCACTCCATTGCCCCCATCGACATGGTGGTGGTTAACCTGTACGCCTTCGAGAAGGTGGCCGCGCGCGAAGACGCCACCGTGCCGGAACTGGTGGAGAACATCGACATCGGCGGCCCCACCATGATCCGCGCCGCGGCGAAGAATTTCCAGGACGTCGCCGTGGTTGTCTCGCCCGACGACTACGACCGCGTCATCGAGGAAATGCGCGCCTGGAACGGCGACCTGCCGCTTTCCACGCGGTGGCGTCTCGCCAAGCGCGCCTTCCGGCTCACGGCCGACTACGACCGCGCCATAAGCGCCCGCCTTGCGACCATCTATCTCGAAAAGGAGAACTGGGTGGAGCGGAAAACGGCACTGCCGCCGGCGCTCGACATCTACGCACAGCGCGCCCTCGACCTGCGCTACGGCGAGAACCCGCACCAGCAGGCGGCGCTGTATACGTCCGGCGGCGCGGGCATAGCCACCGCGGAGCAGTTGCACGGCAAGGAACTCTCCTATAACAACCTGGTGGATCTCGACGCCGCCTGGCAGCTTGCCTCTGAGTTCTCCAAGCCTGCCGCAGCCATCATCAAGCACACCAACCCGTGCGGCTGCGCCGAGCAGGAGACGCTCGCGGAGGCCTATCGCAAGGCCTTCGAGTGCGACCCGGTCTCCGCCTACGGTGGCGTTCTCGCGTTCAACCGCGACGTTGACGGCGAGACTGCCAGCGAGATCGCAAAGACGTTCGTCGAGGCCATCGCCGCGCCCGGCTATGCGCCCGAGGCGCTGGCCGTGCTCACGAAGAAGAAGAACCTCCGGTTGCTGAAGGTTCAGGCGGGCGATCCCGGGCTGGTGGTGAAGTCCATCAGCGGCGGCTACCTGGCGCAGACGCCGGATGTGGGCGGACTGGACACCTCGCAGGTTGAGGTGGCCACCGATCGAGCTCCCACAAACGCCGAGTGGCGTGCGCTGCTGTTCGGCTGGACGGTGGCGAAGCACGTGAAATCAAACGCCATCGTCTACGCCCGCGAGGGACAGACCGTGGGTATCGGCGCGGGCCAGATGAGCCGCGTGGATTCCGTCAAAATTGGCGCCATGAAAGCCGTGCTGCCGCTCGAAGGCACGGTTTTGGCGTCTGACGCGTTCTTCCCGTTCCCGGACGGCATCGAGGAAGCGGCGAAACATGGGGTCACGGCCGTGATCCAGCCGGGCGGCTCGATTCGCGACAGCGACGTGATAGCCGCCGCGAACCGCCTGGGCCTGGCGATGGTGTTCACCGGCGTCCGGCACTTCCGGCACTAGCTAACCCGGCATAGCACTGGCAAACCCGGCATCGGATGGATAGCGCCCTGGGCAGGGAAGTCCCGGGGCGCTCCGGACGGTAGATACCTGCTCTGCGTGCGGATGGACCTCCTCCAACCGCCACAGAGAGCGCGCACCCCGTTTCCGACCAAGGCTGAGCCTTTCCGGTAGGCTGGCGCACCGCGGCCAAGCCGGACCAGGGGTCCGGCGCGGACGAGGGCGCCCGCCCCACGTCGGGCGCAGGCGCGGCATCTTCCTTGCGCTTGCGCGGAGAAGCGGTGCATGGTCACCGAATTCCTGAGCTCAGCGGCGGCGGCCAGGGTCTGTGGGGCGGACCCCAGGTCCGCAGGCGACCCCCCGGTCGCCCCATCGGGTGCTGAGCACGGTCGACGTAGGTCAAGAGCTTAGCCAAGCCGGACCAGGGGTCCGGCGCGGGCGAGGGCGCCCGCCCTACTCATGCAACGGGCACGGCGCTTCACCTACGCGGAGAAGCGGCACATCGCCGCGAATTGCTGAGCTCCTGGGGGCCGGACCATAGCATTCGGCGTGGCCGAGGGCGTTGCCCCACGCTCCTGAGCGCGAGCTCAGCGCCGTCAAGAGCAGGTGCCGCACTCAGACCGCCGCTATACTGGAATATCACACACATGACAAGGGTTCGCTTTGCTCCGTCGCCCACCGGATTTCTGCACATTGGCGGGGCGCGCACTTTTATCTTCAACTGGTTGTTCGCGCGGCACACCGGCGGAACCATGGTGCTGCGGATCGACGATACGGACGTGGACCGTAACACCGCCGCCTCCGAGACGTCGATTTTCGACGGGCTGCGCTGGCTCTCGCTCGGCTGGGATGAGGAGCACCGCCAGTCCCGGCGGATCGAACTGCACCGAAAGCTCGCGATAGAGATCTTCAACCGCGGCTTCGCGTACCGCGACTTTACGCCCGCCCGCGCGGTGGAAGACGACGCGCCTCAGGGCACGTCCTGGCTGTTCAACCCCGGAATGCGCGAGTTGCCACCCGAGGAGAGCGACCGCCGCGCCGCCGCCGGAGAGCCGTTCGTCCTCCGCTTCCGCGTGCCGCGCGAATCGCGCGCCGAGGTGCGCTTCGTAGACGCCGTGTACGGCGAACAGTCGAAGTCCACGGCGGACATCGAGGATTTCGCGCTGCTGCGCTCGAACGGGCTGCCGACATACCACATGGCATCCTGCGCCGACGACGCGGACCTCAGGATCTCGCACATCATTCGCGGCCAGGATCACCTGACCAACACGTTCAAGCACCTGCTGATCTTCGAGGCGCTCGGCGCGGACGTGCCGGAGTTCGCGCACGTTCCGCTGCTGATTGCGCCCGATGGCGCGAAGCTTTCGAAGCGCAAGCACGGCCCGGTGGTCAGTGTTACGACCTACCGCGACGCGGGCTTCCTGCCGCACGCGTTCGTTAACTTCCTGTGCCTGCTCGGCTGGTCGCCCAAGGATAACCGGGAGCGCATGAGCCTCGAGGAGCTGACGGCCGCGTTCTCGTTCGAAGGCATAAACCGCTCGAACGCGGTCGTAAATTTCAGCGACGAGGATCCGTTCGATCCCAAGGCCGTCTGGCTGAACGCCGAGTACATCCGGGCGCTGTCAAACGAGGAGCTTGCGGAGGCCGTATTGCCGTTCCTGCACGCGGCCGGCCTCAACGCCACGCGCGAAAAGGCGGTGGCCGTAGCGCCGCTCATCCGCGAGCGCATCAAGCTGCTTCGCGACGCTGTTACCGTAGCCGATTTCTTCTTCCTCGAAGAACTGCCGCCCTACGACAGCGCCGAACTGGTTCCTCAGAAAGGCGATGCCGGCATGGCGTATACGGTGCTGCAACGCGCGCGCGAGGTGCTGGAGCAAGTGGAGTTCACGCACGACCAGCTCGACGCCGCCCTGCGCGCCGAAGCCGCCAGCCTGGGCATCAAGGCCGGCCAGATGTTTCAGCCGATCCGCGTGGCCGTCTGCGGACGAAAGAACGCGCCGCCGCTGTTTGAGACCCTTGTAGTGCTCGGCCGCGAAACGTGCCTTGACAGAATCGGCCGCGCGATCGAAATGCTCGAGTAACAACACTGATATGAAGCCGTCAGACCCGAACCTCTCCGAAAGCAAGCCCGGCGGGCCCTCACCGGAGCCCGGCAAGCCGGCAGCCGCCTCGCCGCGCGCCTCCAACTTCGTCCGGGAGATCATCATGCGGGACAACGAGACGGGCCGTTTCGGCGGCCGCGTGCACACCCGCTTCCCTCCGGAACCGAACGGCTACCTGCACATCGGCCATGCGAAATCCATCTGCCTGAACTTCGGGCTGGCAGAGGAGTTCGGCGGCAAGTGCAATCTGCGCTTCGACGATACGAACCCGTCAAAAGAGGAAACCGAGTACGTCGAGTCAATCATCGCCGACGTGCGCTGGCTCGGGTTCGACTGGGAAGACCGCCTCTACTACGCCTCAGACTACTTCCAGCAACTGTACGAGTGGGCCGTGCAGTTGATCAAGGCCGGCAAGGCTTACGTTGACGACCTCACCCCGGAGCAGATTCGCGAGTACCGCGGCACGCTCACAGAGCCCGGGCGCGAGAGCCCGTATCGCAACCGGAGCGTCGAGGAAAATCTGGACCTGTTCGAGCGCATGCGCCGGGGCGAGTTTCCGGACGGCTCGCGCACGCTCCGCGCGAAGATCGATATGGCTTCGCCCAACCTGAACCTGCGCGACCCGGTGATGTACCGCATCCTTCACGCCGAGCATCACCGCACCGGAAACAAGTGGTGCATCTACCCGATGTACGACTTCGCGCACGGCCAGTGTGACTCCATAGAGGGCATCACGCACTCCATCTGCACGCTCGAGTTCGAGGATCACAGGCCTCTCTACGACTGGTACCTCGACCAGCTCGGCATCTACCATCCGCAGCAGATCGAGTTCGCCCGCCTCAACCTCACCTACACCGTGCTCAGCAAGCGCAAGCTGCTCAAGCTCGTGCAGGAGGGCCACGTGCGGGGCTGGGACGACCCGCGCATGCCGACGATCTCCGGCATCCGCCGCCGCGGCTACACACCCGAGGCGATTCGCGCCTTCGCCGAGCGGATCGGAGTCGCCAAGTACAACGGCGTTGTCGAGCTGTCGCTGCTGGAGCACTTCGTCCGCGAGGACCTGAACCGCCGCGCGCCGCGCGTCATGGCGGTCCTAAGGCCGCTGCGCGTGGTGATTGAGAACTATCCGGAAGATCTGGTGGAAGAGATGGATGCGGTGAACAACCCCGAAGATCCATCCGCCGGAACCCGCAAGGTGCCATTCTCGCGCGTGCTCTACATCGAGCAGGACGACTTCCGCGAGCAGCCTCCGCCGCAGTACTACCGCCTGGCGCCCGGCCGCGAGGTGCGGCTGCGCTACGCCTACTTCATCTCCTGCAAGGAGGTTGTCAAGGACGACGCGGGGAGCATTGTGGAGCTGCGCTGCACCTACGACCCCGCCACGCGCGGCGGAAAAGCGCCCGACGGCCGCAAGGTGAAATCAACGATTCACTGGGTATCGGCGGCGCATGCCATCGACGCGGAGGTACGGCTCTACGACACGCTGTTCACACGCGAAAATCCCAACGAAGAGCCCGAAGGCGGCGACTTCACGGCGTGGCTGAACCCGAACTCGCTCGAGATAGTTGAAAACTGCAAGCTGGAGCCCAGCCTCGCGAACGCCGCACACGGCGATCGGTTCCAGTTCGAGCGGCTCGGGTATT
The DNA here is from genome assembly GCA_050260275.1 of bacterium. Taxonomy (GTDB): domain Bacteria; phylum Acidobacteriota; class Terriglobia; order Bryobacterales; family Bryobacteraceae; genus DATMXS01. Next base: position 12,262 of record JBLNBX010000276.1, on the reverse strand, counting down.
TCTGCGTGGACCCGGACAGCACGCCCGGCCATCTGGTGTTCAACCGCACGGTGGCCCTGCGCGACACGTGGGCGAAGATCGAGAAGGCACAGAAGGAGAAGCCCTCGAAATGATCATCCTGGGAATCGGCGGTATCCTCGGCGACGCGGCCGCCGCGGTTCTGAAAGACGGAGAGCTCGTCGGAGCAGTGGAGCAGCGCAAGGTGGCCAGAGCGCGCCATCGCGGCGCGCTGCCGGACCGGGCCATCTCGCTCTCGCTGGAGATGGCCGCGACAAAGCCGGAAGAGGTGGATTGCGTGGCCGTCGTCCGGCCGCTCTCAGTCGGCCCGGACAACGCGCTTCACATCGAGCTGCGCGAGAGGTTCCCGAACGCCCGGATCTGTGTCATCGACCACCACATGGGGCATGCGGCGTCGGCCTACTACCCCTCGGGATGCGATGAGGCGGTGGTGCTCACGCTCGACCGCGCCGGGGATTTCCGCTGCGGCGCGCGCTGGCGCGCCAAGGGGCGCTCGCTCGTCCTCGAAGAGGAGATGTACTATCCCGATTCGCTCGGGGATGTTTACCGCCGCGTCATAGAGATGGTGGGCTTCGACGCCGCCGCCGATCCGCACAAGCTCCAGTGGCTGTCCGCGAGCGGCGACGACCGCTTCACGAACGTGTTTCTCGACGTGCTCGGAACGCGCGAGGGCGGCTGGCCACGCGTGGACCGGTCGTATTTCGATGCCGACCGCCTCCGCTACGGCGGCTTCAGCGCGAAGTTCTACGAGCGGCTGGGCCTGGAAGAGGGCGCTCCGGTTCCCGAGGCGCTGCGCGCCCACGTTGCGGCGGGAATTCAGCGCGCGATCGAGAAAACCGTCGAATCGATGGCCGGCTCCGGAGGCAACCTGTGCCTGGCCGGCGGCCTTGCCATGAACACTTTGTTGGTTGCGCGGCTGGAGTGCTCCGGGCGCTGGCAGCGCGTTTTCGTGCAGCCGGCGGCAGGCAATCCCGGCACGGCTATCGGCGCGGTGTGCTACGCCTGGCACAACGTTTACCAGCAAACCAGGCCCGTCTCGATGGGGAACCTCTGCCTGGGGCCGGAGTACGATGCGGAGCAGATCAAGCGAGTGCTCGAAAACTGCAAGCTGCGCTTCCGGTATCTGCTCACCGGCGAAGAGTTGATCGATACGGCGGTAGCGGAGATCAACGACAACAAGATCGTCGCCTGGATGCAGGGACGCATGGAATTCGGCCCGCGCGCGCTCGGCAATCGCAGCATTCTCGCCTCGCCGCTGAACCCGTACTCCACTGAAAACCTGAACACCTTCATCAAACATCGCGAGCCGTTCCGGAAGTTTGCGGCGTCCGTGCCGGCGGAGCTGGCTTCGGAGTATTTCGAGGTCGGCGAGAACGCGCGTTTTCTCGCGACGGTGGGGCGCGTCCGTCCCGCCCACCGGAAAACGTTCGAGGCGGCGGTGCTCGGCCAGGGGATGGCGCGCGTGCATACGGTGTCGAAGGAAGACAACCCCGTTTTCTGGAGTCTGCTGCACGCGGCCGGGAAATCGACGGGCCTGCCGGTGCTGTACAACACGTCCTTCAATTTGTTCGGGGACCCGCTGGTCTGCACTCCCCGGGACGCGGTGCGGAGCTTCTACTCGTCGGGCATCGACTCGATGTTCGTCGGCCACTTCTTGTTGCAGAAGTAGGCGGCGAAGCGGGGCGGACATCTCAGCACCGCCGTCCCGCTTCAGCGCCGCAGAGGCAGCTACCGCGTAGTAAACTGTTGATTTGGAGGTGGGTCTTCTCGAGTAGCTCGTGGTCAGGGCTTCTCCCGCCGCCATTAGGCGCGGCTATCAATAAGGCCTTTGCGACCCTCTTTACCGCTGTCTTCCCCGACGACTGCCGCGTCTGCGGCAGGCCTCTTGCTGAGTATTCCCGCGTCCCGGTATGCCGCGAGTGCCTCGCGCCGCCGGAGCCGCTTTCAGCCGAGTTTTACTGCGCGCGCTGCCGGATGCCGTTCATCAACGGCGCGCCCTTGGACGCTGAAGGCGTGTGCCCGTTGTGCCGGCGCGGTCTTCGGGGCTTCGATTCCTCATACTGCTACGGCGCATACGACGGCAAGCTGCGCAAGCTGATTCACCTGCTCAAGTACGATCGCATGCGCCCGCTTGCGGCCCACCTGGGAGAGTTGATGGCCACCGCGCTGCCCCCGGGGGAGCAGGTGGACGCGGTGGTGCCGGTGCCGCTGCACTGGCGAAGGCGCTGGCGGCGGGGCTTCAACCAATCTGAGCTGCTGGCCCGGATAGTCGCGCGCAGGTACGGCCTGAAGGTATCGCGGGCGCTGCGCCGGGGCCGCCCCACCGCGAGCCAAGCGGGATTGACTAGATCGATGCGCCGCGCGAACGTCGCCGGCGCTTTTTTTGTGAGGAGCAGGCAGGAAGTGGAAGGGCGTCGAATACTGCTGGTTGACGACGTGATGACGACTGGCGCGACGGCCAGCGCCTGCGGGACCGCGCTGAAGCGAGCCGGAGCGCGCCGCGTTACGGTCCTGACGCTGGCGCGGGTCGATCGCCGCGCAGGCGTCGAACGCCGCGCCGAACCTGCCGCGCAAGGAGCCGCCACATGCCAGATCTGAACGGATTGCACAGGCCGGTGCTGGTTCTGAACGCGAGCTACGAGCCGATCAACGTATGTGCCGCCCGGCGCGCCATGGTGCTGGTGCTCAAGGGCGTTGCCTCGCCGGAGGAATACTCCGGGCTGCTGCTGCACTCGGCGCGGACGGTGCTGAAACTGCCCAGCGTCATCAGGCTGCTGGAGTACCGGCGCATCCCGAACCAGGCGCGCGCCCTCTCGCGCAAGAACATCCTTATGCGCGACCGCTACACCTGCCAGTACTGCATGCGCACCCTCCCGGCGAGCGAGCTGACGCTCGATCACGTCATCCCGCGCTCGCGGCACGGCGAGACCGCCTGGGAAAACCTCGTCGCCTGCTGCCACAAGTGCAACAACCGCAAGGGCAACCGCACGCCCGACGAGGCCGGGATGAGACTGGTCCGCCAGCCGCGTCCCTTCACGCTCCACACCAGCCGGCACCTGATGCGGATGCTCGGGCGCTCCGACGACCAGTGGCGCAAATATCTGTTTTATTAGGCCTTCCGGCCTGCCGTCAGAGACCTGCCTTCGTCTCCAGGCTCCGCCACAGATACCACGACGCGACAGAGCAGTAGGGCTTCCACTTGAGCCCGATGCGGTCCACATCGGCCGGTTTCGGCCGCTCCGGGAGGCCGTAAACGTTCTGTATGGCCACCTGAATGCCCAGGTCAGCCGAAGGCAAAACGTCCGGGCGCCCCAGCGCGAACATCAGGAACATCTGAGCGGTCCAGCGGCCGATCCCTTTGATGCCGGTGAGGACGCGGTAGACCTCCTCATCCGGCAGTTCCCGCAATCCGGCCAGATCTACGGCGCCGTTGCAGACGAGACGGGCCAACTCGCGGATATAGCTGATCTTCTGCTGCGACAAACCCACCGCCCTGAGCGTGGAAGTGCGGCGGCGCAGGACACCTTCCGGCGTTAGGCGCCCGTTGCCGCAGGCGGCCCGCAAGCGGGCGAAGATGACATCGGCAACCTTTCCGCTGAGCTGCTGAAGGACGATGGCGCGAGTCAGAGTCTCGAAGTCCGGTTCGCAGAGTTCGATAGCATAGGGGCCGATCCGGTCGATCAAGGCGCCCAGAACCGGATCGGTAGTTTTGAGGTGGTCGAGGGCTTGCTGCATCGGAAACACGAGCGGCACGGGCCGCATCTATGAGTATGCCAATGAAGCACATTCGACTTCTTGCTGTGGCCGCCCTCGCCGTGCTGGCGGCGTCCGGGCAGTGGCGCCGTGTGGAGCCGGCCGAGCCGCCCCCCGCGCCGCAGGAGAGCCCGGCGGCGCCGGAGGATATCGGCCAGGAGACAGTCATACGCCTCGACGTCAACCTGGTGAACATCACCTGCTCCGTGAGGGAGAAGAACGGACGGCTGGTGCCGAACCTGAACAAAGAAGATTTCGTGGTGAAAGACGAGGGCAAGGAGCAGACGATCAAGAACTTCGCCCGCGAGACCGATCTTCCGCTCACGATGGGTTTGCTCGTGGATGTCAGCCCCAGCCAGGAACGCCTGATAGAGGTGGAGAAGCAGGCGGCCGCGCAATTCTTCGAGTCCGTCCTGCGGCCGAAGGACCTGGCGTTTCTCATCAGCTTCGGCTCGGAGGCCGAGTTGCTTCAGGACCTTACCGCGTCGCCGCGGCTGCTGCGCGGGGCGCTGGATGGCCTGCGCGTCAACGCCTCTGCGGGCGGGCTGCATCCGGGACCGGTGCCAACGATCAGCCAGCCGCGCGGCACCGTGCTTTACGACTCTATCTACCTGGCGGCCCGCGAGCGGCTGCGCAACCAGGTGGGGCGTAAAGCGCTGATCCTGATCACGGATGGCGTGGACCAGGGCAGCCGCGTCGGCGTTGAGGAAGCGCTTCGCGCCGCGCACATGAACGATGCGATCGTCTACGCGATCCAATACTACGATCCCCGCGCCTATAGCGCCTACGGATACGGCGGCGATGATCGCGGCCTGTGGAAGATCGTCGAGCAGACCGGCGGACGGGTATTTAAGGTGAGCAAGAAACACCCGCTGCCTGAAATCTTCACCCAGCTCCAGGAAGAGCTGCGGAGCCAGTACTCGCTAAGTTACACGCCCCCGGAGTCGAAGAAGGGCGATTTTCACAAGATCGAGGTTAGCGTCAGGCAGAAGGGCATGAAGGTCCAGGCACGGCGCGGCTATTTCGCCCGCGGCGCGGACGAGGCCTCGAACTGAGACGCGTCCCTAAGCGCCGGATACACGATGCGGCGCACTCACCCGTGTGCGGACCGGCGCAGTGTTCGAGCTCGCGCCGACGTTCAAACAACCCCCGAAAGGCAAGCGCGACGCCTCCGGCCCGGAGCCACACCGCATCGGAATTGCCGCGAAACGACTGTAAAAAGCCGGTTCACAAACGAAAAACCGGGTGTTAATGTGGCGTTGCATTTTGCCCCAAAGGGGGCCGCCTGGCACAAAGCACAAAGCCCCGAGCTGGGGACTCGGGGCTCTACTCAGAGGGGCTGGCGACGAGCTGAGCCCAGTCGCCGGGATGCTACTTGTGAACAGTTTAGGTCAACTATATCATCCTGTGAACTACTCGTCTCATTAAATCTTGCGGCGGCGGTGCTCCAAGGCTTCTTCCGCGCGCATTCCACATTACACTGAGGACATGTGTGGCATCGTCGGTTATATCGGGCATCGCCGCGCCGTTCCCATCATTCTGGACGGCCTGAAACGCTTGGAATATCGCGGATACGATTCCGCCGGACTGGCCGTCTATTGCGAGGGCGAAAACGGACTCGCTGTCCGCCGGGCTTCCGGCAAGCTGCACAACCTCGAGGAAGCCGTCCGGCTCAGCCCGGTGGACGGCGCCTACGGCATCGGGCACACGCGCTGGGCGACACACGGCCGCCCCACCGAGGAGAACGCCCATCCGCATCGCGACTGCAAGGGAGAGATCGTCGTGGTGCACAACGGCATCATCGAGAACTACGTCGCGCTGAAGCGCCAATTGGCTGCCGAGGGGCACGAGTTCCGCACCGAAACCGATACCGAGGTCATCGCGCACCTGGTGGAGAAGTACTTTGCAGGTTCGCTTGAGGAAGCCGTTCGCAAGGCCGTGAATCAGCTCCAGGGCGTGTTTGCGATCGCTGTAATAGCGCGCTCGGACCCGAATAAGATAGTCGCGGCGCGCTCGGGTCCGCCGGCGGTGGTCGGGCTCGGCGACGGCGAGTACTTCGTCGCCTCGGACGTTCCCGCGCTGCTGAGCTACACGCGTGACGTGTTCTTCCTGGCCGACGGCGACATAGCGGTGCTCACGCCCGAAGGCGTTTCCCTGAGCGATTTCGAAGGCCGGCCGGTGAAGCGGCCGCTCTCACACATACTCTGGGACCCCATCATGGCCGAAAAGGGCGGCTACAAGCACTTCATGCTCAAGGAAATTTACGAGCAGCCTCGGGCCGTCCGCGACACCATTCTGGGCCGCGTCAGCCAGGAGACCGGGCGGGTGTTCCTTGAGGAGATGGATATACAGCCGCGCGAGTTCAAAGAGTTCAAATCCGTCAAAATCGTCGCATGCGGCACCAGTTGGCACGCGGCACTGGCCGGCAAGGTGATGATTGAAAAGCTGGCGCGGCTGCCGGTGGAAGTGGATTACGGCAGCGAGTTCCGCTACCGCGATCCGATCGTCGACAGCAGTGTTCTGACGGTGATCATCTCGCAGTCCGGCGAGACGGCGGACACGCTCGCCGCCCAGCGCGAAGCGAAGCAGAAGGGCTCGAAGACGATCGCCATCTGCAACGTCATCGGGTCGATGGTAACCCGCGAGGCGGCGGGAACAATACTCACTCACGCCGGCCCGGAGATCGGCGTCGCTTCGACAAAGGCTTTCACGGGCCAGCTTACGGCTCTGTTCATTCTCGCTATGTACCTGGGGCAGACGCGGGAGACGCTCACGGACGAGCAATCTCTATGCTACGCGCAAGAGCTGTTCAAGATACCCGCGAAGCTCGAAACGGTGCTCTCGGACAATCCCATTTACGACGAGCTTACCCGCCATCTGCACCATGCGAAGGACGCGCTATACCTCGGCCGCGGCATTCACTTCCCGATCGCACTCGAGGGCGCGCTCAAGCTGAAGGAAATCTCGTACATTCACGCCGAAGGCTATCCGGCGGGCGAGATGAAGCACGGACCGAACGCGCTCATTGACGGTCAACTGCCGGTGATAGTGCTTGCGGCGCGCGACCGCTCGTCGGAATCGAGCCAGGTGCTCTACGAAAAAACGCTGTCTAACATCCAGGAAGTGAAGGCGCGGGAGGGCATCGTCGTGGCGGTCGTAACGGAGGGCGACGAAGAGGCGCGCCGCATGGCCGACTACGCCATCGAGATACCTGAAACGATCGAACTGCTGCTGCCCATTCTCGAGATTGTGCCGCTGCAGATGCTCGCGTATCATATTGCGGTACGCCGCGGCTGCGACGTAGACCAGCCGCGCAATCTTGCGAAGAGCGTGACGGTAGAGTGAAGCAGGCAGTTACACAGATCCGGGTCCAGACGCGCGGGAAGGGCTTGTACCCGATTACGGGCGAGATCGCGCGATGGGTGGCTTGCCAGAAGCTCGCCACCGGGCTGCTGACGGTGTTCGTTCAGCACACCTCGGCCTCGCTGGTGGTTCAGGAGAACGCCGACCCCGACGTCGTCCGCGACCTGGACGATTTCTTCGAGCGGATTGCGCCCGAAAATGACGCTCTGTACCGTCACACTATCGAAGGCCCCGACGACATGCCGGCGCACATCCGCGCCGCGCTAACAAACACGCAGCTCAGCGTGCCGCTCATCGCCGGAAGGCTGGCGCTCGGGACGTGGCAGGGCATCTACCTCTTCGAACACCGGGGCGTGCCGCACACCCGCACCGTCGCGCTGCACCTTATCGGCGAGTGACGGGCGGGCACGCCGCTGTGCGCCGCGCGGGACGCTCTGATTCCCTATGGGGCCGCGGCGGAGTATGGCCACGGGCAGGGTTCCATTTGTGGAAATCCGGAGTTACCCTGGAAGTATGAGGCAGCCATCTGCCGCACGGCCCGGTTTGTTCGGCTCCGATTAGTCGCTCTCCCGCTGTTTCCGTCTCTCATTCCCTAAAGCAGACAAGAAGAGACACAAAGATCGACTAACGGAGGGTTGCACATGCAAACGACAACCGACGCCGCCCGTTCCGATCTGCTGCCACTCGTGCGCACGCCTCTGCCGGGTCCGCGCGCGGCCGCGATCATCGAGCGCGATCACGCTATTCTATCTCCTTCCTATACTCGGCCTTACCCGCTGGTGGCGGTTCGCGGAAAAGGCGCGATGGTGGAGGATCCCGACGGAAACCGGTTCTTAGACTTCAGCGCGGGCATAGCGGTGGCGTCCACGGGACACTGCCATCCCAAGGTGGTCGAGGCCATCCAGCAGCAATCCGCCCGGCTGATACACATGTCGGGAACGGATTTCTACTACGAGTGCATGGTGGAGTTGGCCGAGAAGCTGGCCGCCATAGCTCCTGGGGGCGTCCCGCGCCGGGTGTACTTCGGAAACTCCGGCGCGGAGGCGATCGAAGCGGCTATCAAACTGGCGCGCTATCACACCGGGCGCGAGAAGCTGATCGCGTTCTACGGCTCGTTTCACGGGCGCACCATGGGAGCGCTCTCGTTGACGGCGAGCAAGGCGGTGCAGCGCCGCGGCTTCGGACCGCTGGTGCCTGGCGTAGTTCACGTGCCCTACCCCGACCCTTACCGGCAGGGCGAGGAGGCGAGCGCGGAGTACTCCATCGCCGCCATCGAGCGCGCGTTCAAGACCGTCGCCCCGCCCGAGGAAGTGGCCGCTATTTTCGTCGAGCCGGTGCAGGGGGAGGGCGGGTATATCATCCCGCCCCGGATGTTCTTCGACCGCTTGCAGGCCCTCGCGCGGAAGCACGGCATCCTGATCGTGGCCGACGAGGTGCAGTCCGGTATAGGCCGCACCGGCCGGATGTTCGCTAGCGAGCACTTCGGGCTCGTGCCCGACATCATCACCTCCGCGAAGGGCATCGCAAGCGGCATGCCGATCAGCGCCACGATCGCACGCGCAGAGCTGATGGACTGGAAGCCGGGCGCGCACGCTTCGACGTTCGGCGGCAACCCGGTTGCATGCGCGGCGGCGCTCGCGACGATCCATCTGCTCGAGAACGGCTTGCTGCAGAACACCCGTGAGATGGGAGCGCACCTGCTTTCGCGCATGGCGGACTGGCCGAAGCGCTTCGAGCACGTGGGAGAGGTACGCGGATTGGGGCTGATGATCGGCGTCGAGTTCGTGACCAGCCGCGCCACGAAAGAGCGTGCGGGACAGCTTCGCGACCGGGTGGTTCAACTGGCCTTCGACCGCGGCCTGCTCGTACTCGGCGCGGGCGAGAGCACGCTGCGGCTGTCGCCTCCGCTCGTGATCACGCGCGAGCAGGCGGATTTCGCCGCCGACACGCTCGAAGAGTGCATCGCCCTGGCCTCCGGCGCCGCTCCCGCCACCGCATAGCGGCTGTAAGGGGCGCCGTTGCGGTACCATAGCGTCCCGTGAGGACACTCGACGTCGGCTGCGGCATCAACAAGCTGCCGGGGGCGATCGGCATCGACCGCAACCCGCGCAGCAGGGCCGACGTCGTGTGCGACCTCGACCGTTTCCCGTACCCGTTTGCGGACTGCACCTTCGACGCCATCAACGCGGTTCATGTCATCGAGCACGTCTCCGACGTGGTCCGCACCATGGAGGAGTTCCACCGCCTGCTTCGTCCCGGCGGCCGCGTGCGGATCGTAACGCCGCACTACACGGACTTCAGCTCTTTCTGCGACCCCACGCACCGCTGGCATCTCAACAGCTTCTCGTTGCGCTATTTCGGCGAGGACCACGGCGGTTTCGGCTACTACTCGCAGTCGCGTTTTAGAGAGCTGCGCGTGCGCGTGCGGCTGCTCGCGCTTTGGCGCTGGCTGGGATTTGAGGCGCTCGTCAACGCCTCGCCGAGGCTGCGGCGGATCTGGGAATACTACTTCTGCTACGTCGTGCGCGGGAAGTGGATCGAGTTCGAGCTCGAGGCCCTGAAATGACCGGATGGCTGTGGCGGCTTGCGGATTCCGTGCGCCACCGCCTGCTGCCGGGCGCAGTCGCCCCCACCGCCGCCGCGGGACACCGCGGCGAAGACCTGGCTCACCGGTTCCTCGAGCGGGCGGGCTACGTCGTGGTGGCCCGCAACTGGCGCGGCGCGGGCGGCGAGATCGATATAGTGGCATGGGACCGTGAGCAGGTAGTGTTCGTCGAGGTGAAGTCGCGCGCGACCGAGGACTTTGGCGCGCCGGAGCGCAACATCGACGCCCGGAAGCGCCGTGCGCTGGTACGCGCCGCCCAGGAGTACCTCCGGAGGGCCGCCATCGACCCGGGGTGCGCAAGATTCGATGTCGTTTCTGTGCTGCTCACCGAGCCGCCCCGCATCGAGCATTTCAAGGATGCGTTCAACGCGAGCAGGACGTGACGCGCGTACGGGGCTTATAATTTCGGTTGATCCGTAGTTCCGCGGTATCAATTGCCAGGAGAGCTTATTGCCTGAGTTTCGAAGAGACCCGGTCACCGGGCGCTGGGTGATCATCGCAACCGACCGGGCCAGGCGGCCCGCCGACTTCACCCGCGCGCCGGTTGTCGTCAAAGGCGGCCGCTTCTGCCCATTCTGTCCCGGAAACGAGACCAAGACTCCGCCCGAGGTGCTGGCCTTCCGCGATGGCAGCGCCCCTAACCAGCCCGGCTGGAAAGTGCGCGTGGTTCCGAACAAGTTCCCCGTGCTGCGCGTAGAGGGCGACTTCGACCGGCAGGGCGAAGGCATCTTCGACAAGATGAACGGCCTCGGCGCCCACGAGGTCATCATCGAGACGCCCGACCACTCGCTCACCATGGCGCAGATGACGGAGAAGCAGATCGAGGACGTCTTCTGGGCGATACGCGACCGGTTCCTCGACCTGAAAAAAGACATTCGGATGCGCTACATCGTGGCGTTCAAGAACCACGGCGAGGCCGCCGGCGCGACGCTCGAGCACACGCACTCGCAATTGATCGCCATGCCGGTGGTGCCGCAGCGCGTCGCCGAGGAACTCGAGGTCACCCGCGAGTACTTCAGGCAGAAGGAGCGGTGCCTGTTCTGCGACATCATGCGCCAGGAGACGGCGGCCGGCGTCCGCGTCGTACTCGAGAGCGACTGGTTTGTGGTGCTGTGCCCATATGCCTCGCGCAACCCGTTCGAGCTATGGGTGATTCCGCGCGTTCACCTGTCGCATTTCGAGAACACCGACATCGCGACGTTCCAAAACCTGGGCTGGGTGATGTCAGTGATTCTTCGCGAGCTCGACAAGGTGCTCGAGTGCCCGCCGTATAACTTCATGATCCATACGGCGCCACTGCAGGATGCGCCCTCTCCCTACTACCACTGGCACCTGGAGATTGTCCCAAGGCTGGCCAAGACAGCCGGGTTCGAGTGGGGAACGGGACTTTACATCAACCCTACGCCGCCGGAAGAAGCAGCGAAGTTCCTGCGTGAATCGGGGATTTGACCCGCTCCAGCCGGCATGACTGCGTCAGCGAGCGGCCCTCGACCGTGATTGCGCCGGCGCGCGCGCTGACGCGGTAGGCCGAGCGCGCGCCCATGTGCGCCACCAGGCGGTCGAGCGGCCAGTCGCTGTCCTTCAGGATGCGCATCCCGCCCTCTCCCGTGATGACGATAGTTGTGTCCTCGGAGCTGTCCGCTGCGCAGGCGGTGTCGAGAATGCGCCGGGCATTTTCGAAGAACGGGTCCACGGCTAAGCGTATCGGCGCGGGCGGGCGGGGTTTGAGCCGGCATGTCTGGCGCATCTCTTCCGGAGCGGCCGGATAACACTTTCCGCGGCGCCGTCCGATGAGTATTCAGAATGGGCGGCGGGCGAACCAGGCGCGGATATACTCTGGCTACGCTCGCGGTGTGCCTGCCGGTGTTGGTGGCCGGCACCGGCCTCATTGTAGACGCGGGCCGGCTCCTGGCCGCAAAGGCGGAACTGCAGGCGTTTGTTGACGCCGCGGCGCTCGCTGCGGCAGCCGAGTTGGACGGAACAACCGCCGGGCTGGCGCGCGCGCGGGCTGTGGCGATCTCGGGACCGGCTGGCGAAGGTGGGGGCAACCGCTGGAACTTCGGCACGCTCGCGGTGGACGGCGTTTCGGCCGGGTTTGCGCGCACTCCTTCCGGACCCTTCGAGCCCGCGCCGGCTACTGCAACGAACTACCGGTTCGTGCGCGTGGACGTGACGGGCGAGGTGCCGCTGTACTTCCTGCCGATACTGCCCGGCGTCGGCCGGCGGCAGGCGGTGCCCGCACACGCTATCGCCGGGCAGGCGCGGCAGACGGCGCTGGGACCGGGGCTTGCTCCGTTCTCTCCCGACGCGCACGACCCCTCGGATCCGGATTTTGGCTTCACGCGCGGCGAGCTGTACACGCTCAAGTGGCCGCCGGCCGGCCAGCGCAAGCCCGCAAACCTGTGTCCGGGCGACCGCGATTTCACACCAGCCGGCGGCTCTTCGGACCGCGGCTATCTCGACGTGGGCCAGGGCGGCGGCAACCAGGGCATACACGACGCGGTGGTCGATAACGAGTTCTTC
>JBLNBX010000275.1:0-16524 GCA_050260275.1 bacterium | reverse complement strand
GAACAAGCCCCATCTGCTGACCTCAGTTTAGCCAGAACACACCCGGGCCCACCGAGGGCAGATGGAACATCAGGCGTTTAGCCCGGCAGCATGTTCGAGATGTCGTTGTAGATGACGAACGCCATCACGGCCATCAGGAACACGAAACCGAGCTTGAAGATGGTCTCCTTGACGCGCAGGCTCAAGTCGCGGCGCATCACCATCTCGACCAGCAGCGTGACAATCACGCCCCCGTCGAGTATGGGTATCGGCAGCAGGTTGAAGATGGCGAGGTTAAGGCTCACCATCGCCATCAGGCCAAAGAACGCGAACGCGCCCTCGCGCGCGGCGTCTCCGGAGAGGCGCGCAATCCCGATCGGTCCCTGTATGGACTTGGCGGACATGCGCTGCTCTACTATGCCGCGCAGGAACTGGAATATCAGGGTGGCGCCCTTGATGTTCTGCCGCACGCTCTCGCGGAACGCGTCCGGAAGCGACAACTGGGTCATCACCATGCGCGGCTGCGGCAGCACGCCTATCATCCAGCGCTCGGGTCCGTCGCCGCCGGTGGCGAACGTGGGCTGCATGCTCACCTGCCGGCGCTCGCCGTCTCGCTCGAACTCGATGGTGACGGGCTTCCCGCCACTGCGCCTGAGGACATCGTGCAGCCGGTAGCGGGATCGAAGCGGAACCCCGTTCGCGCTGATGAGCAGATCGCCCGGCCTGAGGCCGGCCTCCGCCGCCGGCATGCCGGGGGTGACGGAAGCCACCTCGATCTCAGTCATGTCCTCCCAGCCGGCGGAGCCGAGGCCCGTTCGCTCCTCCAGCTTGGGCGTGACAGTGGTCCACAGCACCTTCCCGTCGCGTTCCAGCTTGACCTGGAGCGGCCGGCCCGCGCTGGCCACTTCCATGAGCGTTATGTCTTCCCAACTCGGGTCCTGCTTGTCGCCGATCCTGACGATTTTGTCGCCCTCGCGGATTCCCGCCCTGGCGGCCGGCGAGTCAGGCGCGACGTAACCGATGATGCCCTCCTGCGCGGAAGGCGGCACCTTGGGGAACCGCGTCATGTACAGCCCGGTCAGCACCGCGACGGCCAGGACCACGTTCATCGTGGGCCCGGCGGCGGCGATGATCAGCCTTTGCCAGCGCGGCTTGGCGATGAACGCGCGCGGGTCGTCGATATGCTCGTCCGAGGGCTGCTCGCCCGCCATCTTGACGTAGCCGCCGAACAGAATGGCTGACACGCGGAAGTCGGTCTCGCCGCGGCGGAATCCGAACAACCGCGGGCCGAATCCGAATGAAAAAACATCGATTCGGACGTCAAACCAGCGTGCCGCCCAGAAGTGCCCGAGTTCATGAACGAGGATCATGACCCCGATCAGCACCAGCAGCCAGACGAAATCTTGCAGGGCAATCATATAGTCTTTCCGGCAGCGGCCGCGCGCGCCTCAACTCTCTCCCGCGCCGCCGCCCGCGACTCCTCATCTACGGCGAGCACGTCTTCCAGCGATTCCGGTTGCCTCACGGCGACCCGTTCGAGGGTGCTTTCGACAACCTCGGAGATATCCGTGAAGCCAATGCGGCCGGCGAGAAAAGCCTCTACGGCAATCTCATCGGCAGCATTCAGGGTGCACGTAGCCGATCCGCCTGCCTTCTGGGCCTCAAAGGCCAGCCGGAGCAGCGGGTGCTTCTCCATGTCGGGCGGCTCGAAATCCCAGTGCCGCGCAGTGCGCCAGTCCAGGCGCGGCACCGGCGCCGGTTTGCGGTCGGGGTACGTCAGCGCATATTGGATGGGCATCCGCATGTCCGTGGCGGAGATCTGCGCCATTACGCTGCCGTCCTTGAACTCGACCATAGCGTGCACCGACGACTGCGGATGTATGACAACCTCAATCTCCGAAGGCTCCAGGCCGAACAGCCAGCAGGCCTCGATCACCTCGAACCCCTTGTTCATCAGGGTGGCAGAATCGATCGTGATCCGGGGCCCCATCTTCCATGTAGGATGATTCAACGCGTCCGAGGGAGTAACATTTTTCATCTGCTCCCTGGTGTAGCACCGGAACGGACCGCCCGAGGCCGTCAGCAGCACTCGCGAGACTTCGTCGCGCCGCCCGGCCTTAAGGCACTGGTGGACTCCGTTGTGCTCGCTATCGACGGGAATCACCTCTGCCCCCGCCGCGCGCGCCGCCGCCATCACCAGCCGGCCTCCCGCGACCAGCGTCTCTTTGTTCGCCAAACCGATCGTCTTTCCCTTCCGTACGGCCTCGTAGGTGGCTTCCAACCCGGCCACGCCGACGATGGCCGACATCACAAAGCCGACCTCCGGCGCGCAGGCCGCCTCCACGCGGGCCCGGCGACCCACGCCGATCTCGGGCCACTCAGATCGCTGAAGGCCACAACTGCCCAACCTATCTATTAGATTCGCACGAACCTGTTCCGTTCCAACAACAACGAAGCGGGGCCGGAACTCAGCTATCTGATTGGCCAGCAAGGACGCGTTCTGGCCGGCAACGAGCGCGAACACGGAGAACTCGTTGGCGCGGCGGCGGATCACGTCGAGTGTGCTCGTGCCGATCGAACCGGTGGAGCCGAGGATTGTGATTTGTTTCATCGCGAGAGCGGCGGTCTACAAAGTTACGAAAATACCACGCGCGCGGTGTGGAATACCTCAGGATCCCATGTTCGAGCTCGCGGAATCGAGGACCCGCCTGAGCGCGCCGGCCTCCCGAAGGGGCAGAAGCGGCGTGAGCTGCCTTTGCCGCTGCCCTCGCGTCGCGGCTGCACGGCCGGTCGCGAACCGAGCCATGCGTCGCAGTCAAGATTCGGTGGGACGGGCATCACGGGTCATTGATCGCCGTGCACCAACCCTCCGCCGCCCGAGAAGCACTTCCTTGCGACGACTGCTGGCACGCGCGAGCAGGCCGCGCTCAGCCCAAAAGCTCCATGACCGGACGCCACGGCCGCCCCTGCGACTCAGCCACCGCCGGGTGCGTCACGTGCCCGCAGTACGTGTTCACGCCTTCGCGGATGGCCTCGTTCGAGCGGCAGGCCTGTTCGAAGCCCATCCCAGCGAGTTGAAAAAGGTACGGCGTGGTGGCGTTGGTGAGCGCCAGCGTCGACGTGTTGGGAACGGCCGCGGGCATGTTGGTCACGCAGTAGTGGAGCACGCCATCCACGTAGTATGTGGGGTCGCTGTGCGTGGTGGGGCGCGATGTTTCGAAGCACCCGCCCTGGTCGATCGAAACGTCAACCATGACCGCGCCGTTCTTCATCGCCGGGAGCATGTCGCGCCGCACTACTTTCGGAGATGCCGCGCCCGGGATCAGCACTCCGCCTATGACCAGGTCGGCCCGTTTCAGCACCGCGCGGACGGTCATGACGTCCGACGCCAGCGTGATGACCTGCCCGTTGAAGATGTCGTCCAGTTCACGGAGCCGGTTGAGATCGACGTCCAGGATCGTGACGTTCGCGCCGAGTCCGAGCGCCATCTTTGCCGCGTTCGTCCCAACCACGCCGCCACCCAAAATGACTACCTCACCCGGCGCTACGCCCGGCACGCCGCCCAGCAGCACACCGCGGCCTCCGTTCTGCGCTTCCAGGTACACCGCGCCTATCTGGACCGCCAGCCGTCCGGCCACCTCGCTCATGGGAGTCAGCAGCGGCAGAGTGTCTTTTTCGCGGATGGTCTCGTAGGCGATGGCGGTCACCTGTTTGTCGAGTAACTGCTGAGTAAGTTGGGGCAGCGGCGCAAGGTGGAGGAAGGTAAACAGGACAAGCCCAGGCCTCAGATATCCGTACTCCTGGGGCTGGGGCTCCTTCACCTTGACGATGAGGTCCGCCTCGCGCCACACTTGCTCCGCCGTGCCAGCCAGCGCAGCGCCCGCCGCTACGTACTCTTCGTCGGTGATGTAGCTGCCCTGCCCGGCGCCCGCCTGAACGAGCACCTTGTGTCCCGCCTCGGTCAGGGCGATCACCCCGGCCTGAACCATGCCGACCCGCGTTTCGTGATCCTTGACTTCCTTCGGAACGCCGATGATCACGGCTGTTCTTTCGCCGGCGCGGCAGTCGCAGTCACCGCCGCGGGCGAGTTTCCATGGTCGGGTCCCAGACCCAGCGCCAGGAGCGATAGCGACGTTATTTTTCCGGTCGGGTCAAGCTTCTGGTCCGTTTGGAACCGCTTCAGCGCGTCGGCCCAGTTGTCGTTCCACTTGCCGTCGGCAGGCCCATCGGCGTAACCCTTGTCGACCAGCGCCTGCTGAATCTCGGCGTAGCGCTGCGGCGTGGGTTGCATCTGGCCGGTCCGCCACGTAGGCTGCCTCCGCGAGCGAGCGCGCGCGGTTGCCGACGATTTCTTTCGCGTTGTCTTCTTCGCCGCCGTCCGCTTCTTCGTTGCCGTGCTCTTCTTCGCTGCCGTGCTCTTCTTTGCGGTGGATTGGGATGCCGTGGATTTCTTAGCGGCCGGCGCGCTGCCCGCCCTGGATTGCGCGCCCGCAGGCGCGATGGAGATCGAAAGCAGAAGGATCAGTCCCAGGAGAGTGGCCCGTATGCGCAATATACTTCTCCGTCAAAAATGCTACCACGTGGGATCAGTCAGGGGGGGGATGGCGGCGGGAGAACCGCCGCCATCCCCAGTGAGACTACTGCTCTGGTTGAAGGGTGCCGGCCACGAAGAGGGACCGCCACCGGTTGCCCTGGCCGCCGCCGCGGAGGATGCGGAACGCCACCGCGTCGCCCGGCTTGAGCGTCGCCTGTATGCGCTGCACGTCCTCAACCGAGGAGACATCCTTTCCGTTTATCGATACGATGACGTCACGGCGGAGCAGACCGATGTCGTCGGCGAACGACCCCGGCACCACGTTGTCCACCATGACTCCGTTCTGCTGCAGTTCGAGGCGGTCGCGCTCGGCCTGCGTAAGCGGCCGGATGTCGATGCCAAACTTGGCGCTCGTAGAGGACTGCGCGCCTCCGGCGCTTCCCCTGGCACGGCGGAAAGCCGGAAGCTCGGCGAACACCTCGGAGCGCTCGGCGATGCGGACCTTAACGTCCTGGCGCTTTCCACCTCGCATGATCGTCACCGTCACCTCGGAGCCGACCGGTGTAGCCGAAACCCGGTTGACGAGGTCGTCCCCATCCTTCACCGGCTGGCCGTCCAGCGCGATGATGACGTCCTCGGGTTTCAGGCCTGCCTTCTCGGCCGGGCCGCCCGCCTGCACTTCGGAGATAGCAACCCCGTGATCGAGGCCCAGCGCGCGCAGCAGGACCGGGTTCTGATCGGCCTGGAACTGGATGCCGATGGACCCGCGGGAGACGCGGCCGGTCTGGATGATCTGGTTGTACACGTTGACGGCCATGTTGATGGGGAGCGCGAAGCCAATACCCTGGTATCCGCCGCTCTCCGTTGCTATCGCGGTGTTGATGCCGATGACGCGCCCCTGGATATCCAGAAGCGGTCCGCCCGAGTTGCCGGGGTTGATGGCCGCGTCGGTCTGGATGAACCTCTGAAGCTGGTGCTCCTGCCCGGAAATCTCGCGTCCCTTCGCGCTCACGATGCCGGCTGTCACCGAGGCCTGGAATCCGAACGGCGATCCGATCGCGACGCACCAGTCGCCCACCTGAACGCCGTCGGAGTTGCCGATCTTGGCGGGCGTCAGCGGCTTATTGGTTTCGACCTTGATAATGGCGAGGTCGGTCTCGGGGTCGGATCCGATCAGCTTCGCGTTGTACTCGGTGGGATCGTTGTTGAACTTCACCTGGATTCGGTTAGCGTCCCTGACCACGTGGAAGTTGGTGAGAATATAGCCGGCCCGGTCCACGACGAAGCCTGAGCCAGACGCGCTACGACGGCGGAAAGGTGTGCCCTCGGGAAACCCTCCGAACGGATCCTGTCCGAAAAAGCGGCGGAAGAACTCCATCCCGCCCTCGTCGTCCTCCTCCGAAGGAGACGGACGCCGCCGCTGCATGCGCGATTGCTGTTCCGGTGGCGGCGTGAACGTCGAGGTTATGTAAACCACCGAAGGTTCGAGCTGTTTGGCCAGTTGCGTGAATGCGGTGGACAGCTCCGTCGGGTTAGGGATCGTGAGCGGCTTCGCATCCTTGACGCCCTCCGTTTTCTGGGCGCTCGCCGACCCCGTCACCAGGGTTCCGATCACGATCCCAGTCGAGAGCGTAAACACAAGCAGTGTCGATGACAACAGCTTCTGGTTCCGCAGATTCTTGATGAAACTCATGAGTCGACTCCACACGGGCAGGCAACTTCATTATAAGGGACAGGGCGGCGCGGGCCGGTTCCCGGTTGTGGAATCTCCAGGTGGAGACCGCACCGGCTCCCTTGGTCAAACCGTTGAGTCTGCCTATCTTCCCGGACGTTTACTGTTTCCAAAGGGTTTCAGCTCCACCAGCAGAATGCCTCCGAGGATCAGCAGGGCGCCCGATGCCGCCCGCAACGAGAGTACCTCGCCGGCAACGACATAGGCTGTCGCCCACGCAAACACCGGCTCGAGAGCGAGGATCAGCGCCGTTCGCGTCGGACTCGTGTACTGCTGCGCCCAGGCCATCACCGCGAACGCCAGCGCCGTGGCGAGCACCGCGGTCACCAGCAGCGCGAAAATCAGTCCGGAGGTCCAGCGGATGAAAACCGGCTCCGCCCACCAGCAAACCGCTCCCGAGAGCGCCGCCGAGACGCCCACCTGCACCAGCGTGAGCGCCTGGAATCCAAACCTCGGAACGTAGTGCCCAACCACCAGGATGTGCGCCGCAAAGGCGGCCGCACAGCCTATGGTGAGCATATCTCCGGCGTTAACATTCCAAATGGGGCCATCGAGCGTTAGCAGAGCAAGTCCACCCGTCGCGGCAACTACCCCGGCCCACTCCGCGGCAACCGGCCGCGCCCGCTGCACGGCGGCAGCGAACACCGGCACCATCACGATCGAGAGGCCCGTCAAGAACGCTGATTTCGACGCCGTCGTGTACCTCAGCCCAAATGTCTGCAGAGCGTACGCGGCGAATAGCAAAAGGCCCGCGAGAACTCCCCCCCGGACCAACTCCTTGCCCGCCGCAAACTTCGACGGCAGCGGCCTGAAAACCGCACCAAGGATGACGGTGGCGAGGGCGAAACGTAACGCTAGGAATGTCAGAACGGAGGCGTCGCTCAGCGCCTCCTTAACCAGTACAAAAGTAGAACCCCAGATGAAAGCATTACAAATGAGCGCGAGCTCCGCGCTCCACTTTCGCCGCATCTTCTCAGCTTAGCCCGCCGGGGGAGAGCGCTCCTGTGGACGGCTTCGTAGCTGCCGGCCGCGCATTTCGGCAGATCGGGCGTCCGGCCGTGGCGCACACACCGGTTCCCGCGCTCGCGGCGAAAGCAACCGCCGGGCGGCCGCGAGGCGCGGCATGGACGGCCACGTTCCCAAGCCCATCCGGGCTGGCGAACGCCACGCGGCCATGGAGCGGCGAGGTAGGTCCTACCGGCGTCCGCCCTCGAGCGGAATCTCCACGGGCTGGTCCTGGCGAAACTTCTGCCTGTGGCGCTCGGTGAAACTCGCCTTGAGGTAGTCGCGGTTCATGCGCGCGATCACCTCGATCTTGATCTGCTTCGGGCAGGCGGCCTCGCACTCGCCGATGTTCGTGCAGTGGCCGAAGCCTTCTCTTGCGCTCTGCACGGACATCCTGATGGCGCGCCGCTGGCGCTCTGGCTCGCCCTGCGGCAGCACGCCAAGGTGCGTGATCTTAGCGCCGGTGAACAGCGCGGCCGAAGCGTTCGGGCATGCCGCGACGCAGGCGCCGCAGCCGATGCAGGCCGCCGCATCCATCGCGATGTCGGCCGATTCCTTCGGCACCGGAATCGCGCTCGCCTCGGGAGCGGCGCCCGTGGGCACCGAGATGTAGCCGCCCGCCGCGATGATGCGGTCGAAAGCGCTGCGGTCCACCACCAGATCTTTGATGATCGGGAGCGCGCGCGACCGCCACGGCTCCAGGTAGATCTCGTCGCCGTCCTTGAAATGGCGCATGTGGAGCTGGCACACCGTCGTGCCACGCTGCGGGCCGTGCGGCACTCCGTTCACCATGAACCCGCACATTCCGCAGATGCCCTCGCGACAATCGTGGTCGAACGCGATCGGATCCTCGCCGCGCATGATGAGGTCCTCATTGAGGACGTCCATCATCTCCAGGAACGACATGTGCTCGCTGACATTGTCGACTTCGTACCGGACCATCTTTCCCGGCGCGCCCGTGTTCTTCTGTCGCCATACGTGAAGGATGATTCTCATGGCGCGCTCCTTACTTGTAGCTCCTCTGTGCCGGCTTCACGTACTCGAACGTCAGCGGTTCCTTGTGTAGCTTGGGTGGCGAGTCCTCGCCGGCGTACTCCCATGCGGCTACGTAGCTGTAGTTCTCGTCGTCGCGCGCCGCCTCGCCCTCGGGGGTCTGGTACTCCTCGCGGAAGTGCCCGCCGCAGGACTCGTTCCGGTGCAGCGCGTCCACGCAGATCAGCTCGGCAAGCTCCATATAGTCCGACACGCGCGAGGCGTACTCGAGGGACTGGTTGAACTCGTCCATGCTGCCCGGCACCCGCACGTCCCTCCAGAACTGCTCGCGCAGCTCGGGAATCATCTGCAGCGCCTGCTTCAATCCGGCGGCCGTCCGGCCCATGCCGCAGTACTCCCACATGATCTTGCCAAGCTCGCGGTGGAAGGAAGTCACCGAGCGCCCGCCGCCGATGCCGATCAGCTTCTTCAATCGCGCCGAGGTCTCGGCCTCGACGGCTTTAAAGGCCGGGTGCGCGGTTGTCATGCCGGGCTTGACGCCCGCCAGATATCCCGCAACCGTGGCCGGAGCGATGAAATATCCGTCCGCCAGGCCCTGCATGAGCGCACTGGCGCCCAGCCGGTTCGCACCGTGGTCGGAGAAGTTCGCCTCGCCGATCACGAACAGGCCAGGGATGGTGCTCATCAGGTTGTAATCCACCCAGAGGCCGCCCATCGTGTAGTGGATGGCCGGGTAGATGCGCATCGGCACGGTGTACGGGTCTTCGCCGGTGATGCGCTCGTACATTTCAAAGAGGTTGCCGTACCGCTCCTCGATGACGCTTCTTCCGAGCCGCTGGATGGCATCGCGGAAATCCAGGTAAACGCCATAGCCGCCCGGGCCCACGCCGCGTCCTTCGTCGCAGACCGCTTTGGCGTTCCGCGAGGCCACGTCGCGCGGCACCAGGTTTCCGAAGCTCGGGTACTTGCGCTCGAGGTAGTAGTCGCGCTCGCTCTCCGGAATATCGTTGGGCGCGCGCGTGTCGCCCGCCTTCGCCGGCACCCAGATGCGGCCGTCGTTGCGCAGCGATTCGCTCATCAGGGTCAGCTTGGACTGGTACTCACCGCTTACCGGAATGCAGGTCGGGTGAATCTGCGTAAAGCACGGGTTCGCTAATGCCGCGCCACGCTTGTAAGCGCGCCAGATGGCCGTGGCGTTCGAGCCCTTCGCGTTTGTCGAGAGGTAGAAGACGTTGCCGTAGCCCCCCGTGCCGAGCAGCACCACGTCAGCCGCGTACGACTCGATCCGGCCGGTGTAGAGATTCCTGCACACGATTCCTCGCGCGCGCCCGTCCACCACGACGAGATCCAGCATTTCCGTGCGCGGGTGCATCTCCACCGTACCGGCCGCCACCTGCCGCATCAGCGCCTGGTAGCAACCCAGCAGGAGCTGCTGTCCGGTCTGCCCGCGGGCATAGAACGTGCGCGACACCTGCGCGCCGCCGAACGAGCGCGTGTCCAACATGCCGCCGTACTCGCGCGCAAACGGGACTCCCTGCGCGACGCACTGGTCGATGATGTTCAGGCTCAACTCAGCCAGGCGATATACGTTCGATTCGCGGCTGCGGAAATCGCCGCCCTTCACCGTGTCGTAGAACAGGCGGAAGATGCTGTCGCCGTCGTTGCGGTAGTTCTTGGCCGCGTTGATGCCGCCCTGGGCGGCGATGGAGTGCGCGCGGCGTGGCGAGTCCTGGTAGCAGAAGCACTTCACGTTGTAGCCCAGCTCGCCGAGAGTGGCCGCGGCCGCGCCGCCCGCCAGTCCCGAGCCTACTACGATCACGTTGTACTTCCGCCGGTTCGACGGGCTCACCAGCTTCAGGTTGAAGCGCTGCTTTTCCCATCGAGTCTCGATGGGCCCCGAAGGGGCGTTTGCGTTGAGCTCCACTACCTCACCTCCCCGCCAATCACGCCCGTGAGCACCGCCAGCGGGATCGATATGTACCCTGCGGCGATCGCGATGCTGAAGACCTGCGCAAAGCGCTTGAGCCGCGGCGTAAACCGCGGGTGATTCAGCCCCACCGACTGGAACATGCTCCAGACGCCGTGGTACAGGTGCAGCATCAGGAGCAGGACTGCCACGATGTAGGCGGCCGACACCCACCAGTGCCGGAATCCAACGACGAGGTTCTGATAGACGTCGTAACCGCCGTCTGTCCTCGCCAGCGCCAGCCCGGGGACGTCGCCCACTGTCAGGTGCATGACATGGAAGACTACGAAGGCGGCGAAGATCGGGCCGCTCCACATCATCGTCCGGGAGGCGTACGAGGCCACAATGAAATCCTTCTTGTGATACTGCACCGGACGCGCGCGCCGCTTCTCCCGCCAGAGAGAGAACGTCATCCAGATGTGCAGGCCAACGGCCAGGAGCAGCACCACCCGCGCCGTCCACAGCGCCGCGCTGCTGGCGTGCAGCATTTCCGAGTAGCTGTTGATAGTTGCCCGGCCGCCGTAAATCAGCAGGTTCCCCGCCAGGTGTCCGATGACGTAGAACACGAGGATGAGCCCCGTGAAGGCCATCACGGCTTTCTTCCCTATCGGGATCGCATAAAACCCGTACGTGCGTTCGAGCTTGGTGTCGACAATTGCATCACTCGCGGATGCCACAGGTCCCCCCTCTCGGTCCGGCTAGCACACCCCACCGAGTCATAACATTATAGGCCCGAGCGAGCCGGTTCCCGACGGCTCGCGCCGTGGCAACTTTCTAACTTTCTGCCGGGGCTGCAGACGTCTCGAGACGCAGCGGGGGTAAAGCCCAGCAGGGCTCCCTGGAGGCCGGGCTTCGAGCCCGCGCAGGGCTTTAGCCCTGCAACCGAGATGTGAACCGCAACGTGCGGAGCTGAAGCTCCGCAGCGGACTGAAATCCGCCCCCGACCCCGGGTCTGGCTCCCGCTGAGCCTACGCCCCCGGTGGGGCGGACGCCCTCGTCCGCACCGGACCACCTGGTCCGGTTTGGCTGGACT
Organism: bacterium; assembly: GCA_050260275.1. GTDB lineage: Bacteria > Acidobacteriota > Terriglobia > Bryobacterales > Bryobacteraceae > DATMXS01. The sequence goes on along the minus strand of JBLNBX010000275.1, from coordinate 5,282 downwards.
TGTTGAGAGGAGGCGATGACGCTGAGCGTCCGATGGGCGACCGGGGGGTCGCCCCACAAAGCGGTGGTCTTCATGTGATTGATGTGGGGCGGTGCGCCCGACTCGCCCGGCTTGGCGGCATCTTCTTGATTTGGGGCGGATGCCCTCGTCCGCGCCGGACCACCTGGTCCGGTTTCGGGTTCGGAAAACCGCGGTGATCGGGTCAACGCATCCTTCCGTGCTAAATTGTTGTTTCCACACAATGTCTTCAGACCTGAACCCTTCCGCAGGCAGCCGTTTCGAGCGCCTTGTCGAGATCATGGCCCGCCTCCGCTCCCCCGAAGGCTGCCCCTGGGACCGCAAGCAGGACTTCGACACCCTCAAGCCTTACCTGCTCGAGGAGACCTATGAGGCCCTCGACGCCGTCGACGCTCGCGATTGGCCCGGCCTTAAGGAAGAGCTTGGCGATCTGCTTCTTGAGGTGGTGTTCTTCGCCCAGATGGCCGCCGAAGCCGGCCTGTTCCGCATCGAGGACTCGCTCGATTCCATCAACGAGAAGCTTGTCCGGCGCCACCCGCACGTCTTCGGCGAAGGCACCGCCGAGACTCCCGAGGACGTGAAGCAGATCTGGGGCGAGATCAAGGCCGGCGAGAAACCCGATGCCGGCCTGCTCGATTCCGTTCCGCGTGCCTTGCCTGCGCTCGTCGAGGCCGCGCAGATCTCGTCGCGCGCCGCCGGCGCGGGTTTCGACTGGGAAGGCGCGGAACAGGTCCTCGAGAAGCTCGACGAGGAGATCGAGGAACTCGAAGACGCACGCCGGACGGGGGCGCCGCGCGAGCGCATCGAAGACGAGATCGGCGACATCCTTTTCACCATCGTCAACGTCGCCCGCTTCCTCCATGTTGATCCCGAACAGGCTCTGCGCGGCACTAACCGCAAGTTCCGCGCGCGGTTCTCCTATGTGGAATCGAAGTTGAAAGAGGCCGGCAAGACGCCTAGAGAAGCTACTCTGGCCGAAATGGAGGCGCTGTGGCAGGAGGCTAAACGGCGGTGAGCGCCATCGTGACGCGCCTGCTAACCACCGCAGAGGAGTACCGCCAGGCGCTCGCTCTCGAACGCGACAACTGGCCGCTTCCCGATATCGAACTCGTCCCCCCTCACATGTTCGTGGTGGCGGCGATGACCGGAGGCCAGAGCTTCGGCGCGTTCGACGGCGACCGTATGATCGGCTTCACGCTGGCTTTCGCAGCCCTCCGCGAGGGCCGTCCGTATCTGCACAGCCACATGCTGGCCGTCCAGCCCGGGTACAGAAACCGCGGCATCGGCCGCGCGCTCAAGCTCGAACAACGCAGGAAGGCGCTCGCGGACGGCCTCGATCTCATGGAATGGACGTTCGATCCGCTAGAGCTCAAGAACGCCTACTTCAATATCGAGCGCCTGGGGGCCGTCGTCAGGCGTTACCTGCCGGACGCCTACGGCACGCGCGAGACACCGCGCGGTCCGCTGCCGAGCGATCGCTGCGTGGCGGAATGGCACCTGAGGAGCGCCAGGGCGGAAGCGGCCGCCTCAGGCCGCGCCGCCGAACGGCCAGGCGTGGAGGCGCGCATCGAAGTGCCGGAGCTGCCGGAGGCTGGCGATACCGAGCGCCTGCGGGAGATTCAGAAAGCGATGGGCGCGCGTTTGCAGGAGTGCTTTGAGAGGGGATTGGCCGTCATCGGCTTCGAACGGCCGGGTACGTACCTGCTCGGGAAGCTGGACTGAGCAGCTCAGAAGCGGTGCCGGCGGACGGGCCGGGGTATAGCGAGCGGCGGCCTGATCCGGAGGCAATTCACAGGCCAAACATCGAGGTTGACCGCACCGGTCCGCTAGCGCTAGCATATGACTGCGGGGTGGAGCAGTCTGGTAGCTCGTTGGGCTCATAACCCAAAGGTCGGTGGTTCAAATCCACCCCCCGCAACCAACCTTTTCCTCACACGAGCTCCCAACCATCAGTACTCCGTCGCTCCCGAAAGGGCTCGGAATGAAGAAGAACCTCAGCCCGCTGTCGATGATGGATTAAGGCTTTGCCGCGGTCAGTGAGCCCACGCTGACTACTGCCGCAGTCTGCTGAAATCCGTGCCCACATAGTCTAAGCCGCACGGTCATTCACACCCCAACGAGTTCCCTAAGCCGCAGCGCGTTCCGTACGGCATAGCCTGCCTGGTCGTTATCGAAGTAACAGTACACGTCCCGCCCTTCGCGCGTCCATTCATCAAACTGGCGCGCCCATTCCTTGAGCGCGTCATCCGGATAAGATCCGGAGTACTTGCCGTCGGGGCCGTGCAGGCGCACATAGACCCAATCGGCGGTGACCGTCCGCGGCGACTGCCGGTAATCGAGATCGTAAATGCAGAAGGCCGCCTTGTGCCGCTTTAGTATGGCGCTCACTTCTCCGGTGAACCAGGTTTCGTTGCGAAACTCGAAGGCGTACCGGCGCCGGCGCGGCAGCACGGAGAGGAACTCGTCCAGCCGCTCCGCGTTCACCTGCCAGAAGGGCGGAAGCTGCCACAGGATGGGCCCGAGCTTGCTCCCGAGGCCCGCGACAGCGTCGAAGAACTTCCGTGAAGAGGGCTCAGGGTCTTTCAGCTTCTTCATGTGCGTGATGAAGCGGCTGCCCTTTACCGCGAAGAGGAAGCCGGGAGGCGATGCGGCCTTCCAATTCTCGAACGTCTCCAGCGCCGGCAGGCGGTAGAAGGAGTTGTTCACCTCCACCGTGTCGAAGTGCTCCAGGTAGAAGGCCAGCATTCGCGAAGCCGGCAGATCGGCGGGGTAAAACGGCCCGCGCCAGTGCTTGTACTGCCAGCCGGACGTGCCGATCCGGATCATCGCGCGGCCCCTAAGCCATTGTAGGCTCTAGGGAAGCCGTGATTGACACCGGAGGTCCGGAATTGTTAATCTTCAATCTGGACCGGAATGGTCCACTTGGACCTAAACAGTCCTGTTGGACCGAATGCGTCCGCAATGCTCAAGCTCACGAAGAAGGCGGATTACGGGTTGATCGCGCTCCGGCACCTGGCCGTTGCTCCGGCCGGTGAGGCGGCGAGCGCAAAGGAGATCGCCGAGGCTTACGGAATTCCGCTCCCACTGCTCTCGAAGGTGCTGCAGAAGCTGGCGCGGGGCGGGCTGCTGGCGTCGGTGCAAGGCACCAACGGCGGCTACAAGCTGACGCGGGATCCGATGAACATTACGGCGCTCGAGGCCATCAGCGCCATCGAAGGCCCGATCGTCCTTACCGCCTGCTTCACGTCGCACAGTGGATGCGATCACTCCGTGCGATGCAGCGTGCGCGAGCCGCTGCGGAAGGTGCACGAGCGAATCATATCCGTGCTCGAGGGCATGACGATTGCGGAGATCGCTGCGGAAACTCCGGTCTCTCTCACGGTACTTAGATGAAGACTCCGATTTACATGGATTATCACGCCACCACGCCGCTCGACCCGCGCGTGCTTGAGGCGATGCTGCCCTACTTCACGGAGAAGTTCGGTAACGCGGCCAGCCGCAACCACTCGTTCGGCTGGGAGGCCGAGCAGGCGGTGGACAAGGCGCGGCGTCAGATCGCATCGCTCATCGGCGCGGACGCGAAGGAGATCATTTTCACGAGCGGCGCGACGGAGTCCGACAATCTGGCCATCAAGGGCGTGGCCGAAATGTACGCCGAGCGCGGCAACCACATCATCACGGTTGCCACTGAGCACAAAGCCGTTCTTGACACCTGCAAGCACCTCGCGAAGCGCGGGTACGAGACGACGTTCCTCGGCGTGCGGCGGGACGGGCTGATCGACCTCGATGAGCTGCGGGCGGCCATCACGCCGAAGACGATCCTGATTTCGGTGATGTGGGCCAACAACGAAACCGGCGTGTTGCAGCCCATTCGCGAGATCGGGCACATCGCGAAGGAGCACGGCATTCTGTTCCACTCCGACGCCACGCAGGCCGTGGGCAAGGTTCCCGTAAACGTGATCGAAGACAACGTGGACCTGCTCTCGATCAGCGCCCACAAGATGTACGGGCCGAAGGGAGTGGGCGCGCTTTACGTGCGGCGGAAGAACCCCCGCGTGCAACTCGCTCCACAGATGGACGGCGGAGGGCACGAGCGCGGCATGCGCTCGGGGACGCTGAATGTGACGGGAATCGTCGGGCTCGGCGCGGCGTGCGAGATCTGCCAGGCAGAGATGGCCGAGGAGAGCGCCCGCCTGCGCGGTCTGCGCGACCTGTTGAAGCAGCGCATCGAGGCCGGACTCGACGCCGTCTACGTCAACGGCAGTATGGAGCACCGCCTGCCGAATAACCTGAACATGAGTTTCGGGTGGGTGGAAGGCGAGTCGCTCATGATGGGCATCAAGGAGGTGGCTGTTTCGAGCGGCTCCGCGTGCACGTCGGCGACGCTCGAGCCGAGCTTCGTGCTGAAGGCGATGGGAGTGCCCGACGAGCTGGCGCACAGCTCCATCCGTTTCGGGTTGGGGCGGTTCAACACGCAGGAAGAAGTGGAGTACGTGGCCGCGCGCGTCATTGAGACCGTGAAGAAGCTCCGCGAACTCTCGCCGCTGTACGAGATGGCCCAAGAGGGCGTGGATCTGAAGACGGTGAACTGGGCAAGGGAGTAGAGATGGCGTACTCAGAGAAAGTTCTGGATCATTACTCAAACCCGAGGAACGTCGGAAGCCTCGACAAGAAAGACCCGTCGGTCGGCACCGGGATGGTGGGCGCGCCCGAGTGCGGCGATGTGATGAAGCTGCAGATAAAGGTGAACGACGAGACGGGCATCATAGAGGAAGCGAAGTTCAAGACGTTCGGGTGCGGCAGCGCGATCGCGGCGTCGTCGCTCGCCACAGAGTGGGTTAAGGGGAAGAGCATCGACGAGGCGCTGAAAATCCGCAACGTGGACATCGTCAACGAGTTGAGCCTGCCGCCGATCAAGATTCACTGCTCGGTGCTCGCCGAAGACGCCATCAAGGCGGCCATCGAAGACTACAAGAAGAAGCGCAATGGCAAGGGAGTGACGCAATGATCCAGGTAACGCCCAAAGCCATCCAAAAGATCAAAGAGCAGTTCGCGAAGCATGGTGTCAGCGAAGGCGGGCTGCGGCTGGGAGTGCAGGGCGGCGGCTGCAGCGGCCTCAGCTACCTGTTCAAGCTCGAAACCAGGCCGCGCGACACCGACAACAAGTACGAGTTCGACGGCGTGCAGGTGTACATCGACCCGAAGAGCCTGATCTACCTGGACGGGATGACGCTGGACTATCGCGAATCGCTCATCCGCTCGGG
>JBLNBX010000274.1:0-5036 GCA_050260275.1 bacterium | reverse complement strand
CTTCACCGCCCACAGGGTGAAGTACCCCGCCGCCTGCCACACGCCCTCTGCCTGCCGCTGCCTGAGATAGTCCAGAACCGCGAGCAGAAGCCTGAAGAACTTCTCGTTCGGCTCCGCCGGTGGGAGGAGTTGCTCCGTCACTTCAGCGAAATAGTCGAGCGCAACACCCGCCGCGTAATCCGACGCCAGGGCAAACTGCGAAGCGATCAGCTCACAGGAATCCAGGTTCACCAGCTCCCGGTTCTCCCTCTGGAAGTAGAACACCTTCACGTGCGAGAGACGTTCCAGGCCGCTGCCGAAAGAATTCTTGGGCCGACGCGCGCGCTTGGCCACTCCGCGCAACTTACCGGCATCCCTTGCCAGAAAACTAACAATCAGATCCGCCTCTTTGAGCGGATACGTACGGAGAACGAATGCTTCACTGGCTCGGGCCGCCACAACGCGGAATTATCAGCGTATCACAAGAGGACTTCTTATTCCCGGTTTGGCGCGTCCGCCGCTCGCGGGCCGGCCGTGAGCCCCGCGACGTGGGAATCACGCACTCGTGACCGGGGTCACGGAACCGCTCCGGATCGCCGTCTAAACTGGGATTTCATGGCTGCCGCGTCGGGTGTATCGGAGGCGGCCCGGAGGGGCGGGGAACGGAAGCGGCTGGCGCGCCGCGCGCCGCCGGACTACTCCCAGCGGCTCCGGCGCTCGGTCCAACTGGCCTTCCTGGTTCTGAATGTCTGGATAGGCATCGAGTTCTATCTGTTCGTGCGTTTCTACGAAACCGGCGGCGCGACGGTGCTGGTCGAGCGGCCCGCCGGGGTCGAGGGCTGGCTTCCCATCGCCGGCCTGATGAACCTGCGCGCGTTTCTCGAAACCGGACGCGTTCCGCCGGTACACCCGGCGGCGATGTTCCTTCTGGTTGCTTTCATCGCCATCTCGCTCCTGCTTAGGAAAGCATTCTGCGGCTGGCTGTGCCCGGTGGGAACGGTTTCCGAGTGGCTGTGGCGCGCCGGACGGCGCGTGTTCGGGAGGAATTTCGCCTTGCCGCGCTGGACCGACCTGCCGCTGCGCAGCCTGAAGTACGTGCTGTTCGGCCTCTTCCTCTGGGTGGTGGGCGGCATGTCCGCCGCGGCCGTGCACGCGTTCATGGGCGGCCCCTACGGCCTCATAGCGGACGTGAAGATGCTCAACTTCTTCCGCTATATGAGCGTGACAGCGGCCGTCGTCATCTTCCTACTCGCTGTCGCGTCGATCTTCGTCCAGAACTTCTGGTGCCGGTATCTGTGCCCCTACGGCGCGATGCTCGGGTTGTTCGCCGTTGCGAGCCCGGTGCGCATCCGCCGCGACAAGGATCTCTGCATCGACTGCGCGAAGTGCGCTAAAGCCTGCCCGTCGCGGCTCCCCGTCGACAGGCTCGTGACGATCAAATCGGCCGAGTGTACCGCCTGCCTGGAGTGCGTCGCCGCCTGCCCCGCCGCGGGCGCGCTGGGTTTGTACGCCGCCGGAGCGCGGCGCCGCGTGCCGGCCTGGGTCCTCGCAGCAGGCATCGCCATCCTATTCCTAAGTGTGGCCGGGTACGCGAAGTGGAGCGGCCACTGGCAAACACCCATTCCGCCCGCCGTGTACCACGAACTCATACCCCAGGCGGACGAATTTGCACATCCTTAACAACTCTCCACGGCTCCGAGCCGTCGCTGCGCGCTGGCGACTCGCTAGAATGCCTATATATGCTCGCCCGAACCGGACTAAGAGGCGAGCAATTATTAATGAATCCTCACAACGAGTATCTGCGCCGTCTCGAGCGCTGTGTTGAGACCGCCACTCGCCTGGACAGCAGACACATACTCATCGGCAACATCAATGCAGGGATAGTGGCCGCCGCCGCGCTCATGGCCTGGCTGGCCTTCGCCTATGACCTGTTCTCGCCGCTGTGGCTGCTCGCGCCGGCGGCCGCATTCGCCGCGCTGTCCATCTGGCACTCGCGCGTTCTCCGCCAACGGCAGCGGGCCGCGCGCGCCGCGAAGTATTACGAAAACGGCATCGCGCGCATCGAGGGGCGCTGGGCCGGCAAGGGCTTCGGCGGTGAGGAGTACAGCGACCCATCCCATCCCTACGCAGAGGACCTGGACATCTTCGGCAAGGGATCGATTTTCGAGCTTCTGTGCACGGCGAGGCTACGCATCGGCGAGCAGACGCTGGCTCACTGGCTGCTCCAGCCCGCGCCGCTGGAGGAGATCAAGGCGCGCCACCAGGCGATCGACGATCTGCGCCCCCGGCTTGACCTTCGCGAGAAGATCGCGCTCGCAGGAGAGGAGTCGCGCTCGGGGATCGATCCGCGCCATCTGGTCCGCTGGAGCGAGGAGCCGGTGGTGCTCGATTCCCGCGCCGCCCGCATCGCGGCCGCCGTGTTGGCTCTCTCGGCGCTCGCGGCGGCGGGCGTCTGGGCCATGTTCGGCCTCGCCGAGCCATTTCTGGCTGTAGCCGCCATTGAAGCCACGCTGTTCGTGCGGTTCCGCAAGCGGATCGCGCATGTGGTGAACCGCGTGGGCGACCACGCCTATGGCCTCTCTCTGCTGGCGAGCGTGCTTGCGTTCATCGAACGCGAGCAGTTTTCGGCTCCACGGCTCGTTGCGCTCCGGAGGGAGTTGGAGACGAATGGAGTCCCGCCTTCGCGCCTGATCGCGCGCCTCAATCTGCTGCCGGAGCTTCTCGACTCGCGCGACAGCGTGCCCGTTCGGGTTATCGGCCCGCCGTTGATGTGGACCACTCAACTGGCTTTCGCCATCGAGGCCTGGCGCAAGCAGCACGGCCCCAAGGTGCGCAGCTGGATCGAAGCCCTGGGCGAGGTCGAGGCACTCTTGTCGCTCGCTTCGCACGCCTATGAGCATCCCGAGGATCCTTTTCCGGAACTGGCCGAGAGCGGGCGATTTTTCGAGGCTGAGGCCATCGCGCATCCGCTGCTCGACGAGCGCAAGGCCGTGCGGAACGACGTTCGCCTGGGCGACGGCATCAGTGTTCTCGTGGTCAGCGGCTCAAACATGTCGGGCAAGAGCACGCTGCTGCGGACGGTGGGCGTGAATGCTGTGCTGGCGATGGCTGGCGCGCCGGTGCGTGCTCGGCGCCTGCGCATGTCTCCCGTGACGGTGGGCGCCTCCATACGCACGCTCGACTCGCTGCAAGAGGGGATGTCCCGTTTCTATGCGGAGGTGAAGCGCCTGCGGCTGCTGGTCGAGCTGACGGCCCGGCCGGAGCCGCTGCTGTTTCTGCTCGACGAGCTGCTCCACGGCACGAACTCGCACGACCGCCGCATCGGCGGCGAGGCCGTGGTGCGGACTCTCGTCGCGCGCGGCGCGTTCGGGCTGCTGACCACCCACGATCTTGCTCTCGCTGAGATTGCCGAGGCGCTCGCGCCGCAGGTCGCCAACGTCCACTTCGAGGACCGGCTGGAGGATGGCAAAATCCTGTTCGATTACCAACTGCGGCCGGGCATCGTCGAGAAGAGCAACGCGCTCGAGCTGATGCGCAGCGTCGGCCTGGAAGTCTAGGGCGCGGCTCACTGCAACCGCTCGCTTCACGAGCGCCGGCGGCCGCGTGAGACACGTTCATTCCGTACGCACGGTGGGACCGCTCCACTGATGTGGCTGAACCGCTGCGGCGCGTGGGGCGGCTCGCTAGCCTGCGTCACTCGAGCGGCAGCGCCGAGATCAGCAGTCTGCCAGGACGCTTCACTTCGATCTTGAGGTTGTCGCTCAGCCCGAGGTTTCCCTGGATGCTGAGCGTGTAGTGCGAGCGCATCACGTCGAATATCCGCTCGGCGGGGTTCACGCCCCCGCTCTTGCGCATGTCTCTGATGCTGAACGAGGCTCCTCCGGTCTGCCTCGCCAGCTTCTGGAACATCGATCGTTCCGCGCCCACCATGTAAACGGGGAAGATCGACACCTGGTTGCGCCGCGCCAGCTTCACCACCTGCCGTTCGCCCACGCGCGTCGGCCCTTCGAACCCCGTCGTGAGCAGCAGGATCACGCGGCGGAATGCGCTCGCCTGAAAGCCGCCGTCGATGGCCGCGTAGATCGCATCGAGTGCGCGGGGCGTGTTGCCGTATCTCACCCCGGCGACGGCCCGCCGCAACAGCTCGTGGCTCGACGTGAAGTCCTGTATGAGATCGGCCGAGGAGTGATACGAAACCACCGCCATCTGCTCCTGCGGCTTGAGTTGCCGGATGAGATCGTCGGCCAGCGGGCGCACGCTCTCGCCCACCAGGCTGGTGTCCAGCAGCAGCATCACGTCGATGAGGCCGTCGGAGAACTCGGCCGATTCCACCGCCCGGGGCGTCTTGTCGTCGAGCACGGTGAAGTCCCCGGCCTTCAGGTCCTTCACCGGAGCGCCCGACTTCTGTTCGATGACTGTGACTATGACCTTCGTCGCTGCGAGCGACGGAAATGCGGTAAGCGCGAGCAATACCGCAAGGCGCAGCATTACGACTCTCCGGCTATCCTCACCTTCGATCCGGTGTCAAGCAGTTGCACGTGAGTGGTGGCGATCTGCTCGCCCTGCTTGAGGCCTTCCATCACCTCGACCTCATCGTCGAAACGATCCCCGAGCTTGACCTCGCGAGCCTCGACCTCGTCGCCCTTCACGACGAAGGCCTTGTAGGTCCCGAGCACGTAGTTCACCGCGCGGAACGGAATGATGGTGACCTCATCACTCTTGTTCGTTTGCACGCGCGCCTTTGCATAGGAGCCAGGCTTGAGCGCGCCGTCCGGGTTCTGGATGAGCGCCTCAACTATGAATGTGCGTTTGCTCGGATCCACCGACGGCGAGATGCGCCAGATGCGGCCCTTGAAAACGCGGTCGCCGTAAGCCTCGACCGTCACGTCAGCGGTCTGGCCTTCCTTCACCCACGGCGCCATGCGTTCAGGAATCTCGAGTCGCAGGCGGATGGGGTCCGTCTTGACGAGCGTGAACAGAGCCGTGTTGGGCGTGACGTACTGGCCTGGGGCCACCCGGCGTTCCTTCACGAAAGCCGCGTACGGCGCGCGAACCGA
>JBLNBX010000273.1:0-12341 GCA_050260275.1 bacterium | reverse complement strand
ACAACCGCCTGAACCTTTGCACCTGGCGCGGGCTCGGGCGCGGCGCTTCGCGGCGCTAGCTGAGCCGCCTGGTGCGGATTGCCGCGCTCACCGCCCGGGACGGGATTGAGTGATCCGGACTGGTGCGGCGGCATGGGATCGCTTCCGGCCTCGCGCGACGCTCCGCCGCGGCGGCCTTCGCTCTGGTCACGCACAAGCGGAGAGGCCGAATTTGCGCGCTCCGGCGCAGGCTCACCGGTTCGCGCGCCGCCAGCATCTGCGTTCGCCGGGCTTGCCGCATCCGCCTCCACCACGCCGGGCACCGCATAGCGGACCGGCCCGCCGGGCGCGGTAGCGCGCTCGGTGGGGGAGGCAGTACGAATGCCGCTCTTACGCGGCGCGTCATCGGCCCTGGCGACTGCCTGCGGCGCGCCATCAGCACGGGCGGCAGCCCGCAGGGAGTCATCAGCAGACGCAGCGGAACTGCCTGCAACCCGCGACAAGTTTTCAGCACGAGTGGCGGAATCCGCGGAAACGTGCGTAGCGCCGTCAGCACGGGTTGCAAAGCTGGTTTCGGCCCGCGCCCCTACTTCAGCACGGGTGGTGGAACTGGCGGCAGCCTGCGTCGCGATTTCAGCACGAGCGCCGGAAACAACGGAGGCCGGACGTGCGTCGCCGGCGCGGGTGGCCACCTGCTCAAACCGCGCATCACGCGCGCCGGAGCTCGGCGACTCGGTTGTTGGCGTGCCGCTATCGCCGCGGGCGACAGAAGGGCGCCCCTTCGCCGCAATGCTCCAAACCGGACGTTCGTCGCGACGGGCACCGGCCGTGCGTGCGAGCGTCGCACCCGCTGCCGTGCGGACCTCGGGCGCATCCTGCCCGGACGCATCGGTAGCGCGAACGGCCGTATCTGGCGTCTTCGCGCCAGCGCCGGTGCCTTGCCCGGCCGCGGCTACGACCTGCTCCGCACCTATAGACAAATCCGGTTGCGTGCTTTCCACTGCCGCACCGGTGCTCTTCGCCGCGGCCTGGGCGGAGGTTTGTGTTTCGACCCGTGGCATCGAAACCGGTCGAGTAGCTGACTCCCGCGTGACGCCGTCCGCGCCGGCGCTCGCACTGGCGGACGCAGCCGCAGTACGTGCAGGCGCTGCCTCCTGGCTGATGCCAGCGGGAGGTATGTCGGGGTCGATCACGGTTACCGTAAACGCGAGGGTGTCCGCCCTTCTCGACGTGGCCTGTGCATCGTTGGACCCGGCGGTCACTCCGGGGGCGGCGGCATCCGCGCCGGCTAGCGCACCTTCCGGCGATGTCCTGGCAGCAGGGTCGACTCCTGGTAGCGTTCCGGCGGAGGGCTCGCACACGGCAGGCGAGGCGCACCATCCCGGCATGCGCTCCAGAGTGCGGGCAACGGGCGGAGGGGCGGCTATGGCGAACACGGCAGGAAGCGAGTCCTCGCCATCGGGCTCCTGTTCCCGCGGTGCCGCAGCATCTTCTTCTGTATCGGCGGAACCGCCGCTCTGGCCCGTGCTTCTCCGGGCGGCACCCTTCGCAGCATCGCCGTGCGCCGAAGGGATTTCGCCCTCGCCGGTTTCGCCCAGCGCTGCCAGCATCAACTGAAGGAAGGCGTCCAGGTCATCCGCACAGCCGTCGCGCGCGCCGGCCTGAGTGGCTGCGGCGTCCTGAATTCCGGGCGCGGTGGCCTGAACGGCGGCAGCGGGAACCGCCACTGCGGGAGCCGGAAGAGGCAGCGCTGGTGAGGGCGCGATGGTCACGCGCCGGGAGATGCAATTGGCGGGCCGGAACGCGAGGCCGCAAATGCACTGGTTTACGAGGCGAGGGGGGTACGAGATTTTGGCAAACCGCTGGGCGTGACCGGTTTTTGGCGGTCCCGCACCCCCCGTAGTGTTCATATCGGGCGGTTTGCGAGTTCTTTGACTCCGGCAACGTTCTTGCATGGGGACGGTGCGATGGATTCGCTGATGAGTTCGGCCGCGAGCGGCCTGCGATCGCGCATGGAAGCGCTCGAACTGTTGGCCAACAACCTCGCTAACGTCTCCACGGCGGGATACAAGTCGGACCGCGAGTCCTACGGCCTCTACGCCGCGCCGGAATCGGACGGTTTCACTACGCTGCCTGTCATAGAGAGCCGGTGGACTGATTTTGGGCAGGGTGCGCTCACGCCGACCGGAAACCCTTACGACCTCGCCCTCGGCGGTCCCGGGTTCTTCGCCGTGAACGGTCCCAACGGACCGCTGTACACCCGCAACGGCAGCTTCAAAGTGACTGGCGGGGTGCTGACAACCGCGGAAGGCTACACGATCCGGGACGCGAATAACAACGGCCGGCCGATTGCGCTGGACGGAACGCGCCCGTTCGAGGTTTCCGCGGACGGCACCGTCAGGCAGGACGGCCTGATCGCAGGGCGCATCGAGGTGGTGAGCTTCGCCTCGCCCCAGGCGCTCGGGAAAGTGGGCCACAACTACTTCAGCTCGACCGAGGCGCCCGTGGCCGTCGCCGCGCCGGACGTGCGCCAGGGCAGGCTTGAGGCGTCGAACTCGGGCGGAGCTGAATCGGCCGTGCGCATGGTTGGAATCCTGCGGCAGTTCGAGATGCTGCAAAAGGCCATCGCGCTCGGAAGCGAGATGAACCGCCGGGCGGTCGATGAAGTGGCCCGAGTGAACTCGTAGGAGGTTGAGATGATACGAGCCCTGTACAGCGCTGCGAGCGGTATGACCGCGCAGCAAATAAACGTGGACAACATCGCGCACAACCTGGCGAACGCCAGCACGGTGGGCTTCAAGATGCGGCGCACGCAGTTCCAGGATCTGCTCTACCAGAGCTACGTCCAGCCGGGCGCCTCCGCCGGCGCGCAGACCACGGTGCCGACGGGCCTGCAACTGGGACTCGGCACGCGGCCCGTTTCGAACGAGATCATCTTTACTCAGGGCAACTATCAGCCCACGGACAACCCGCTCGATATCGTCATCCAGGGCCGCGGCTTCTTCCAGGTGCGGCGCGCGAACGGCGAGCTGGCCTACACCCGCGCGGGCAACTTCCACCTGGACCGCGACGGCAACATCGTGACCCCCGACGGTGATCAACTGGACCCGCAGATCACGATCCCGCCCGACGCGCAGTCGGTTACCATCGCCGCCGACGGCACGGTGAGCTACACGCAGCCGAACCAGAGCGCGGCCCAGATAGCCGGCCAGATACAGCTTGCGAACTTCGCGAACCCGGCCGGCCTGAACAGCATCGGAGGGAACCTGTTCCTGCCGACGGATGCCTCCGGGGATGCGATCCTCGGCAATCCGGGCGGCCAGGAGGGGCTCGGCACGCTGCTGCAGAACTACCTCGAGCAGTCGAACGTGAGCGTGGTGGAGGAGTTCATCAACCTGATCGTCAGCCAGCGCGCATACGAGGCCAACTCGAAGGTGGTCCGCGCGGCTGACGAGATGTACCAGCAGGTGAACCAGCTCGGGAGATAGCCGGTGCGCCCTGGGCTCGTTCCTATAGCGATGATTGCAGCCGCGTGCGCCGCGCGGGCGGCGTGCGTGGCCGTGGAGGGGGAGTCCATCACAGTAGCCCACGTGGCGCTCGCGGACCCGCAGTTCGCCGCGGCGCAACCGGACACCGTGGTCGCGCCGGTGCCCGCGCCGGGTGCGCGGCGAGTGCTCGCGGCCGGGCAACTCGCGGCGCTCGCGGCGCGACTTGGTATCGACTATGAGCGGGGGCCGGCGGTCTGCTTCGAGCGCAAAACGGAACGCCTCACTCGCGAGCGGCTGCTCGAGGCAGTGCGCGCGGCCGTGCCGGATGCGGGAAGCTCGATCCAAATTGCAGATTTCAGCCGCACGCTGGTGCCCACTGGCCAGATCGAGTTGACGCCTGCACGGGGCGAGCTCTGGCGCGGCCGTGTGCGCTACGGCCGGAACCATTCGGTGCCTATTTGGGTGCGCGTGCGAGGGGCGCTCGCAGTGGAGCGCGGCGAATTGGTGGATGTCACGGCCGCGAGCGGCGACGCGCGCGTTTCCGTCCGGGCGCGCGCCGAGAGTGGGGGCATGCCGGGCGACGTGATAACGGTCAGGCGCGAGGACAACCAGCGCAGACTGCGCGCGCGCGTGACGGGGAAAGGCAGGGTGGAGATAGATGCGAACAGTACGGCTGGCGGCGTTAATCGCGCTGGCGTTGGCGCTGGCAGTTCCAGCGGCGGCGCGAGCTAAGAAAGCAGCGGCGGCAGTCTCGCCACTGGACGCCTACATCGCAGCGGCAAAGGCTCGCGAAGGGGCGGGCGCCCCGCCCGCCAGCGGATCGCTGTGGCGCGGGCGGGGACCATTTACGGACCTCACGTCTGACCTCAGGGCCAGCCACATCGACGACGTCCTCACGATCGTGGTCGCGGAGCGGGCTTCGGCAATCGCCCAGGGCACGACCAAGACGAGCAGGCAGTCGGAGGCTGCATACTCCATCACCGCGGCTGGCGGGCTCACGAAGGCCGCCGGGCCGCTGGCCAACCTGCTCGGCGCGTCGGGCGCCCAGGCGCTTCAGGGTGAGGGCGCGACTTCCCGCACGACGGCGCTGACGACCACGCTTTCGGCGCGCGTCGCCGACGTGCTGCCGAACGGAAACCTCGTGGTCGAAGGAACGAAGCTGGTGGTGGTCAACTCGGAGAGCCAATTGGTGACGGTGCGCGGGATCGTGAGGCCGTTCGACATAGGCCCCGATAACGCTATATCCTCCGACCGGCTGGCGGAGCTCGAGATTCTCATCAACGGCAAGGGAGTCGTGCAGGACGCCATCCGCCGGCCAAATTTCCTATATCGCTTGCTGCTGGGGCTGTTGCCATTCTAATGAGACGCGCGATAGCGATTCTTCTGCTTGCGGCCGCGGGCGCGCAGGGCGCGGCGCGGATAAAGGAGCTGGTATCGATAGAGGGCGTGCGCGAAAACCAGCTCGTGGGCTACGGCCTGGTTGTGGGCCTGGCGGGCACGGGCGACCGGCGCCAGACCTACTTCTCGACGCAGAGCCTGGCCAACATGCTGGCGCGCATGGGCGTGCAGGTGCCGGCGTCGGCCATTCGCGTGAACAACGTAGCCGCCGTGATGGTTACCGCCAGCCTTCCCGCGTTCGCTCAGCCGGGCATGCGCTTCGACGTGACCGCGGCGGCTACCGGCGACGCGACCAGCCTTCAGGGCGGCATTCTGCTGATGACCCCGCTGCTCGGGGCGGACGGACGAACGTACGCGGTGGCGCAGGGGCCGGTCGTGACCGGCGGCTTTGTCGCGGGGCGGTCGGGAACGCAGCAGACGGTGAATCATCCGACCGTCGGCCGCGTGCCCGGAGGCGCGACGGTGGAGGTGGCGGCGCCGACGCCCGCGCCGGGGCGCGAGTTCCGTTTGCAACTGCGGCAGCCGGACTTCACCACCGCTGCCCGCATCGCCGAGGCCATCAACAAGAAGTTCGCTCCCGGCGCCGCGCGCGCCGAACACTCCGCGCTGGTGACCATCACCGTGCCTGAGGAGTGGGACGCGCGCACGCCTGAGTTCGTCGCGGCCATCGAAGCGCTCACGGTGGAAACGGACCGGCTGGCGAAGGTTGTGGTGAACGAGCGCACCGGAACAATCGTGATGGGCAGGGATGTACACATCTCACCCGCCGCCATCATGCACGGAAATCTCACCGTCGAGATCGAGACGTCCCAGGTGGTCTCGCAGCCCGCGCCGTTCTCAGGTGGAACTACCGAGATCGTCCCTCAGGTGTCCGTCGGCGTAAGGGAAGAGAGGGCGCGGGACATCGTGCTCAAGCAGGGCGCGACCGTCGAGGAACTGGTGCGCGCGCTGAACGCCATCGGCTCGACGCCGCGCGACATCATAGCGATACTACAGGCGCTCCGGAACGCCGGCGCGCTGGAGGCGGAACTGGAGGTCCTGTGATAGACGCAGTGGGAGCGCGCGCGCCCGCACCGCTGGAGGCTCCGGCGGACAGACGCGATCCGGAGAAGATCAAAGATGCCGCGCGCCAGTTCGAGGGGCTCATGCTGGCCCTGCTGCTGCGTTCGATGCGGGAATCGGGAGAAGGCGGCTGGTTGGGAACGGGCGAGGATCACACGGCCGACTCGATGATGGAGGTCGCCGAGGAGCACCTGGCGCGCACCATAGCCACACAGGGCGGCATCGGACTCGCGAGCATGGTAGTGCAGAGCCTGGAGAGATCCGCGAGCCCTCCCGCTCCGCCCCGCAACGGCTGACGTAAGGAATGCGCGGCAGCGCCCGGCGAGCTGCGCTTTCATCGCGCCGGTGAGCGCGCTTGGAGCCCGCGCACGGCTTCAGCCCTGAAGTGAGCAGCGCCGGACACGGAAGGCGCGCCTATAGGCGGTTGATCAGACTGGCTACGTAGCCGGCCCCGAAACCGTTGTCGATGTTTACGACCGTGACGTTGCTCGCGCAGCTATTCAGCATGCCGAGTAGCGCCGCGAGCCCGTGGAAGCTCGCACCGTAGCCCACGCTCGTCGGCACCGCGATAACCGGACAGGAAACCAGGCCGCCGACAACGCTCGGGAGCGCGCCCTCCATGCCCGCGCAAACGATCACCACGCGAGCGTCCGTCAGCCGGTCGCGGTTGTTCATCAGCCTGTGGATGCCCGCCACGCCGACGTCGAACACCACGTCCATGCAGTTGCCCATCGTTTCCGCGGTGACGCACGCCTCTTCGGCGACGGGAATGTCGCTCGTTCCGGCGGAGACCACTACGATCTTGCCCTTCCCGTGGATCGTGCGGTCGCGCCAGACGCGCAGTGCTCCGCAGGACGCGAAGTGCTCCACCTCCGGGATCTCGTTCAGCACGGCCTCGGCGATCTCAGTATTGGCGCGCGTGATCAGCACGTTCGGCGCGTTCGCGAGCAGGTGTCTTGCGATCTCGACAACCTGAGTCGCGGTCTTGCCCTTCGCGAAGATCACCTCGGGCATGCCGTGGCGCAGGGCGCGGTGGTGGTCCACCTTGGCAAATCCGAGATCCTCGAAGGGCAGATGACGCAGCCGCTCCAGGGCTGCATCCACGCTGGTTGCGCCGCCGCGCACATCTTCGAGCAGCGAGCGAATCTGATCCTGGTTCATTGGACTCCCGGTAACGCGCGGCTGAATCAGACGTATGGCCGCACTCTCTCTAGTGTAAGACCCCGGCCGCTTCCGGTGGCTGCGACGCGAGCTCAACCAGCGCCCCCAGCGCACGGGCCTTCCCGATCCCGGCGCTCCGTCTCCCTCTGGCCCTGAATCCGCGAAACTGGAAACATGCCGCTGGTTCAGATCGGCGCTCCGCGCCCGCGCACGTTCGAAGACCCTGTCTGTCACATGCAGGTCACGGCGGAGGCGGCCGCGGGCAGGTTCGAGTACAAGGGAACCACGTATTACTTCTGCGCGGAATCCTGCCTCCGCAGGTTCAGTAAAGAGCCCGAACGCTACCTGAGCGCCGCTGCGCCCGCGGGCATGGAGGAGGGCCGGGCGGCGGGGCCGGCCACGGCCCGTGAAGGTCCCACCAGCGTCATCGCCGCAACACCCGGGCAGGCCGCGCCCGCAGAGACCTTCGAGGACCCTGTCTGCCACATGCGTGTCAGGCCTGAAGAGGCCGCGGGCAAGCACGAGTACAGAGGCAAGACCTACTACTTCTGCTCTCCTGGCTGCCTGCACAGGTTCAAACAGGAACCGGAACGCTACATCGCTGGAGCCCCGGCGGCCGCGCCGGCTCCTGTTAAACCGGGCACTGTCTACACCTGCCCCATGCACCCCGAGGTCCGGCAAATAGGCCCGGGCTCCTGCCCACTCTGCGGCATGGCCCTCGAGCCAGCCGAGTTCACCGGCGCGGAGGAGGAAGTCAACCCGGAGCTGGTGGACATGAGCCGCCGGTTCTGGATATCGGCGATTCTCACGCTTCCGGTGCTCGTTCTCGCCATGGCGGGCGAAGCCGTAGAGGCGCTCCAGGCGCAGTGGGTACTCTGGGCACAGTTTGCGCTGGCGACTCCCGTCGTCCTGTGGGGCGGCAAACCGTTCTTCGAGCGCGCCTGGTGGTCCATCGTGAACCGCAGCCCTAACATGTTCACGCTGATCGGCATCGGCACCGGCACGGCCTATGTGTACAGCGTCATCGCCACGCTGTTCCCGGGCATCTTCCCCAACTCGTTCCGGATGGGAGAGCATCCGGCGGTCTACTTCGAGGCGGCGGCGGTGATCACCGCGCTGGTTCTGCTCGGGCAGGTGCTCGAGATACGTGCCCGCGGGCAGACGTCCAGCGCGATTCGCGCGCTGCTCGGCCTTGCGCCGCCCGTGGCGCGGATAGTCCGCGAGGACGGCAGCGAGGAGGACGTGCCGCTCGGGCAGGTCCAACCCGGCGACACGCTTCGCGTCCGGCCCGGCGAAAAAGTGCCGGTGGATGGCAGGGTGCTGTCGGGGGGATCGGCGGTCGACGAGTCGATGCTCACGGGCGAGCCCATGCCGGTCACCAAGGCCCCGGGAGACAGCGTTACCGGCGGCACCGTGAACGGCACAGGCACTTTCCTCATGCGCGCAGAGCGTGTCGGCTCGGAAACGCTGCTGGCGCAGATCGTCCGCATGGTGAGCGAAGCACAAAGAAGCCGCGCACCTATACAGCGGATTGCGGACAGGGTCTCAGGCTACTTCGTCCCCGCTGTGGTGCTCGTAGCTGTCGTCACCAGCATCGTCTGGGGCGTCTGGGGGCCTGAGCCGCGCCTTGCCTTCGCGCTCGTGAACGCAGTGGCGGTGCTGATCATCGCCTGTCCGTGCGCTCTCGGACTGGCGACTCCGATGGCCGTCATGGTTGGCACCGGCCGCGGCGCGACCGCCGGTGTGCTGCTCAAGAACGCCGAGGCCATCGAGGTCCTGGAGAAGGTCGATACGGTAGTGGTCGACAAAACCGGCACGCTCACCGAGGGCAAGCCGCGGCTGGTTGCGGTGGAAGGCGGTGACGAGGTGCTCCGCCTGGCGGCCAGCGTCGAGCGCGCGAGCGAGCACCCGCTGGCCGAGGCCATCGTGCGGGGCGCGAAGGAGCGCGGCCTCGAGCCCGCCGAAGTGACGGAGTTCAGGAGCGTCACAGGCAAAGGCGTGATGGGCACGGTGGCCGGCCGCCGCGTCGCACTCGGCAACCGCGCGCTGCTGGAGGATGAGGGCATCGATGCCTCGGCGCTGGCCGCACGCGCCGAGGAGATGCGGCGCGAGGGGCAGACGGTGGTGTTCGCCGCTGTGGACGGCCGCCCCGTGGGGCTGCTCGGCATCGCCGATCCCATCAAGGAATCGACGCCCGAAGCGATCTCCATGCTGCACGAGGCCGGAGTCCGCATCGTGATGCTCACAGGCGACAGCCGCACCACGGCGGAGGCGGTCGCGCGGCGGCTTGGCATCGACGAGGTCCATGCCGAGGTGCTGCCGGACAACAAGATCGCCGTTGTAAAGGAGTTGCAAGCGCAGGGGCGCACAGTCGCGATGGCGGGCGATGGCGTCAACGACGCGCCCGCCCTGGCGCAGGCCCACGTGGGCATCGCCATGGGCACCGGCACCGACGTTGCGATTCAGAGCGCGTCGGTGACGCTTGTCAAGGGAGACCTGCGCGGCATCGCGCGCGCCCGCCGGCTCAGCCGCGCCACCATGAAGAACATCCGCCAGAACCTGTTCTTCGCGTTCGTCTACAACACGCTGGGCGTGCCGATCGCCGCCGGCGTGCTTTACCCGTTCTTCGGGCTTCTACTCAGCCCTATGATCGCAGCGGCGGCCATGACGTTCAGCAGCGTCAGCGTCATCACGAACGCGCTCAGGCTGCGGCGGGCGCGGCTGTAACCCCACAGATGGCCTGATCCGTTCCGGACACTTACCGGGCGTCAGTAGGGCCGCCCGCGGGCCATAGCGCGCTTCGCACCGGCGTTGCTCTTCGCAGGCGCGGGTATAGAGTGCGGCGCTGCGCCGGGGTTCTGTGGTCTGATCTGGATATGCAGCAAGTTGTTGCCCTTCTCCTGGTCTCCTCGTTTTGCGCGATGGCGCAGGTGCGCACGCTGACGTTGCGTGAAGCGGTCGGCCTCGCACTACAGCAGAATCCCGACGTCGTACTGGCGCGGCTGGAGGAGCGCAAGGCCGAGGCCGCGGTGAGAATAACCCGCGCGCCGTTCAGGCCGCGCGCCGTTGTGGGTGCGGGGATAGCCTACACGCATGGGATGCCGCTCAGCATCGGCGAGTCGGCGCCCGCTGTGTTTCAGGCGCAGGCGGTCAGTACGATTTTCGACCGCACCCTGACCTATCGCGTGGCCGCCGCGCGCGAATATCAGAGGTCAACGGTGCTCGAGACCGCTGCCAAGCAGGAAGAGGTGGCCTACCGGACTGCCGAGGCGTATCTTGACGCAGAAGCGGCGGTGCGCGCGCTCGAGGTCGCAAAGCGCGAGACACAGGCGCTGGAGAGCGTCGTCGAGACCGTGAAGGCCCGCGTCGAGGAGGGCCGCGAACTCCCGCTGGCCGCCCGGCAATCGGAACTGGCCCTGGAACGGGCGCGGTATCGCCAGCAGGTTCTGGAAACGGAACTGGAGTACGCCCAAACGACGCTCGCCACGATCGTCGGAGTGGATGCCGTGAGGGTCGTGCCCGGCGAACGGCCGCTTCCGCTGGTCCCCGAGTCCGAGGAAGCTGCCATCGAGTCCGGCGTTAAGGCCAACCCCGACATTCGCGTGCTCGAATCGCGCCTTATCGCCAGGGGACTCGAGGTTCGCGCTGCCAAAGCCGCATGGCTGCCGCGCGCGGACCTGGTAGCCGAGTACGCTCTGGTCAGCAAAATCAATAACTACGAAGACTTCTACGCACGTTTCGAGCGGAATAACCTCCAGTTGGGCGTGGCGTTCCAGGTGCCGGTGTTGCCGGGCCCCGGGCCTCGCGCGGAGGCGGACCAGGCCGAGGCCGAGGCGGCGCAGCTTCGAGTGCGCCTTCGCAACGCGCGCCGCGCCGTAGAGGAGAACGTCCGCAAGTCATACGCCACGCTAAGGCAAGCCGAAGCGGCGCAGCGGCTGGCGCGCATGGACCTGGACGTCGCGCGCGAACAGGTTTCAGTGCTGCTGGCGCAAGTGGAGGAGGGCCGCGCGCCGTTGAGCGAACTGGAGGAGGCGCGCGCAGCCGAGACAGCGAGGTGGATCGCCTACTTCGATGCGAACGCGGCGCTCGAGAAGGGCCGGCTGGCGGTGCTCCGCGCGGCCGGTATGCTGACTAAGGCGCTTGAGTAAGTCTTCGGAGCAGAGCGCCGCTCGCGCATTTAGGGCTGGCCGGAACAGGCCCGCGGTGAACCGCTCCGGCCAGTGGACGCCTGCGCTCAGCCCGCGCGCAACGGTTGGCGCGCTAACGCGATTCGGTAAGATAGAAGTGAACCACTACAAATGAAAAACCGCATACGGTCTACGACCGTCCTTTGTGTGCGGCGGAACGGCAAGACCGTTATGGCCGCAGACGGGCAGGTCACCTTTGGCCAGGAGGTGCTCAAGGCCAACGCCCGAAAAATTCGCCGGCTTTACAACGACAAGATCCTGGCCGGGTTCGCCGGTTCCACGGCGGACGCGTTCGCGCTGTTCTCCCGCTTTGAAACCAAGCTCGAGCAGTACAACGGCAACCTGTCGCGCGCAGTCGTGGAGCTCGCGAAAGACTGGCGCACGGACAAAGTTCTGCGCCACCTCGAGGCGCTCCTCGTAGTCGCCGACGCCACGAACACGTACATTGTCAGCGGAAACGGTGACGTTATCGAGCCCGAAGAAGACATCGCGGCCATCGGCTCAGGAGGGCCGTTCGCGTTGGCCGCCGCCCGCGCTCTCACGCGTCACACCCGCATGGATGCGCGCAAGATCGTCGAGCACGCGATGGGGATCGCCGGCGAGATCTGCATTTACACGAATAGCAATGTTTCCATCGAGGAACTCGGCTGATGGTGATCTATCTGCCCGTACAGTCCGTTGATGAGAAGCCGGCTCTGGACGAGCTGACGCCGCGGGAGATCGTCCGGGAGCTCGACAAGTACGTCATCGGGCAACAGGAGGCCAAGCGCGCCATCGCCATCGCGCTCCGCAACCGCATACGGCGCCAGAAGCTCGACCCCGAGATGGCCGAAGAGGTGATGCCGAAGAACATCCTCATGATCGGCCCCACGGGCGTCGGCAAGACGGAGCTGGCGCGGCGTCTGGCAAAGCTCGCGAACTCCCCGTTTCTGAAGGTAGAGGCGAGCAAGTTCACCGAGGTAGGCTACGTAGGCCGCGACGTCGAGGCGATGATACGCGATCTCGTCGAGATCGCCATCGAGATGGTCCGCGAGGAGCGGCTGGACGAGGTCGGCGACCGCGCTGA
>JBLNBX010000272.1:0-52079 GCA_050260275.1 bacterium | reverse complement strand
AGAAGTCCTAGAATGAGAGGGGCCGTACGGCCCCTCTCATGACCGAAACCTCCTACCGCAATCGTCGCGCGTTCTCTATCGAGAACGACTCCGTGCGCGTGACCGTGCTGGTTGAAGGCGGGCACGTGGCTGAGATCCTGCATAAGCCTTCCGGTACCAACCCCCTCTGGACGCCGCCCTGGCCGTCGATCGAGCCCTCGGCTTACGCCCGCAGCAAGCACCCTCAGTACGGAGCGGACGCCGAAAGCCGGCTGCTGGCGGGCCTCATGGGCCACAACGTGTGCCTGGACATCTTCGGCGGCGTGTCTCCCGATGAGGAAGCGGCGGGGCTGACGGTACACGGAGAAGCGCCGGTGGCGGCGTACGCCATCACCGGCGATGCAGCCGAACTCATCGCCCGCGCGGAGCTGCCCGGAGCACAGTTGCGCTACCAGCGGCGGATCGCGCTCGACGGCATGCGGGTGTGTTTTGCGGAGACTGTCGAGAACCTCTCATCCTGCGACCGCCCCATCGCCTGGACGCAGCACGTAACGCTCGGGCCGCCGTTTCTTGAGAGAGGCGCGACGCGTTTCGAGGTGACGGCCACGCGCTCCAAGGTTCTCGAGGCCGATATGGGCGCGGGCGGCTACCTCGAAAAGGGCGCGGAGTTCGAGTGGCCCAATGCGCCGCGCGTCGGCGGAGGAAAGGCCGACCTGCGGACGTTCACAAACCTCATGGTCTCCGCCGCCTTCACGACGCATCTGATGGACCCGGCGCTCGAGGAGGCCCGCTTCACCGCGCACTCGCCGCGGCTGGGCCTTACGTTCGGGTACCGCTGGCCGCGCGCGGCGTTTCCCTGGCTGGGCATCTGGGAGGAGAACTACTCCCGCACCGCGCCGCCGTGGAACGGCCGCACGCTGGCGTGCGGGATGGAGTTTGGCGTCTCTCCCGTGCCGGAGACGCGACGGCGCATGATCGAGCGCGGGACGCTTTTCGGCGTGCCCACGTTCAAGTGGCTGGGTGCCCGCCGCGCCGAGACGGTGCGATTCGAAGCGTTCTTCGCGTGAGTGGGGCGAATTCCAGCAACCCTGTGCGGAGCTGAAGCTCCGCGCGGACTGGAGTCCGCCCCCTCTGATGCTCGAGGGAAACGGCCCCAAAAGGCCAAAAGGAACGCTCCGGTTGCCCTGTGCGCGGACCTGTCCTGGCGCCTGGCCCCGGCGGCTTTGTGAGCGCGCGCGCAAGAGGCGGCTACAGCCTGGGGGCCGGGCCGAGGCCGTTGGGGAAAAAGCGCGACAGGTTCACTTCAGCAAAACGCGGGCGGAGGAAGCGGTCCCGGAGATGGTACGGGACGGTGCAATCGAAGATTGTCTTGCACGACGTGCCTTCGGCCGGAAGAAGCGGGCTGAAGTCCGGGCTCTGGGAGGGGTCGAGAGGATGGCAGCGGACGCCGGGGATGAACACTGTGCTGCGGTCCCCCTGGTAGCGAGTGGTCATGGCCCACAGGACGTCGTTGGTGTCGAATATGTCGACATCCTCGTCCACGAGGATCACGTGCTTCAGCTCCGGGAACGCCGCGAAGGCGGACAGGGCGGCCTGGCGCTGGCGCCCTTCGTCCGAGGGCGAGGCCTTGCGGAACTGGAGGATCGCAATGTACTTTCCACCGCCCGAGGGATGCGCGTAAACGTTCACCAGGCGGCCCGGCATGGCGGTCTCCACCAGCCGTAGGATGCTCGCCTCCACCGGGATTCCGACCAGGTTCGTGTGCTCCGCGCCCGGCCCGACCAGCGTCTGGTAGATGGGCTGCCGCCGGTGTGTGATGGCGCGCACTCGAATGACGGGTACGGAGGCCTGCGCGCGGCCGAGGTATCCGGGGAACTCGGGCATCGCCCAGCCTGGCTCGGCAGCACCGGCGTCTTCGGCGACGCGCTCGTGGGGCAGGACCTCTCCCTCGATGACGACCTCCGCATCGGCGATAGCCTTCGCCGCAACAGAAACGCATGGGGCGAGCCGGACGGGAACGCCGTCCAGAAGCGCTCCGGCGATGCTCAGTTCGTCGAAGCCGAGCGGAGTTGTGGGTGGCTCGAAGCAGGAGGCGACGTATATTGCCGGGTGCAGGCCGATGTTGATGGAGACCGGCAGCGCCTTTCCCGCGGCCTCGGCCTTCATTCGGAACGCGTCGATGTGGCGGCCCGGGACAAAAAAGATAGTGAGGGTATCCGGCCCCAGCACGCGCATGCGATGGATGGTGACGTCGGACGCGCCTGTCTCGGGATCTTCCGCCCGCAGCAGACCTAGAGTGATAAACGGACCGGCGTCGAGGGGCGTGTTCGTGACCACAGGCACGAGTTTTCGCAGGTCCAGCGGCTCGCGGTGGATCACCTCCTGGCAAGGGGCCGAATCGGACGGCACGGGCGCGATGGGGTTCTTTAGGGCGTTAAGAAGACGCAACGGAAGCGACGCTACGTCCGTCCCAAGAACCGCGGCGGTGCGCTCCCGGCTGGCCAGCATACCGGCGAGGATCCGCCAGCCCGGGTAACCCTGGATGTTTTCGAACAGCATTGCCGGGCCGATCCGGGCCGGGGGCGTCACGGGCGTGCCCGCGCCGGCGTGCCGGTACACCCCGGCAAGCTCGAGGTACGGGTCTACGGGCTCCCCGGTCACCAGAAGGTGCTCGGAACGGTTCGCAAGGAGGTGAAGAGCGGAGCGGAGATCTTTCATATCTGGTCTGGTCCTTTGTAGTTTGCCACCGGCAGAAGCGGGATGCCTGGAGGGATCATTCAGGGATTTGACGGAGGGGGTGTACCAAGATCATTAATCGCAGTTAATTTTATACCGGCCAGTGGTTTGGAGGCGAATCCCCGCATAAGATGTGATTGCTGTGGGGACCCATCCGCGGGATAATAACGACAGATCCCGTATATGCATTTGACCGGTATGATCAACGGTTCGGGAGCCTCTCTATGAAGCGCGCCGGTTCCGAAGAGCCGCTGCGCTGCTCCTTCTGCCACAAGAGTCAAGACGTTGTTGGAAAACTGATCTCCTCTCCCAGCGACTTTCCGAGGGCATATATCTGCGACGAGTGTATCGCGGTCTGCAACTCGATCCTCGAGGACGACCGTCACGATACGCCCTACTCGACTCCGCACAAATTGCCCAAGCCACTGGAATTAAAGGAGTATCTGGACCAGTACGTCGTCGGCCAGGAAGCCACGAAGAAGAAGCTTGCGGTGGCTGTGTACAACCACTACAAGCGTGTCTACATGAACAAGCAGCGCTCCTCCGACGTGGAGGTTGCCAAGAGCAACATCCTGCTCATCGGGCCCACGGGCTCGGGCAAGACGCTGCTTGCGCAGACACTGGCCAGAATTCTCGACGTGCCGTTCGCGATCGTGGACGCGACCTCGCTGACCGAGGCGGGCTATGTGGGCGAGGATGTGGAGAACATTATTCTCCGGCTCCTCCAAAACGCGGATTGGGACGTGCAGAGGGCGCAGCAGGGCATCATCTACATCGACGAAATCGACAAGATCAGCCGCAAGGACGAGAACCCGTCGATCACTCGCGACGTCTCCGGCGAGGGTGTCCAGCAGGCGCTTTTGAAGATACTGGAGGGCACGATTGCGAACGTTCCACCACAAGGCGGGCGCAAGCACCCCCACCAGGAATTCACGCCGGTGGACACGACGAACATCCTGTTCATCCTGGGTGGCGCGTTCGTCGGGCTGGAACAGGTGATCAGCCGGCGCATCGGCAAGAAAACAATAGGTTTTCTCGGCTCTGAGGACAAGGATGGCCAGCGCGCCGGCGCAAGCGGGCGGCGCGACACGGACCTGCTCTCACTGGTACAGCCGTTCGACCTCATCAAGTTCGGGTTCATTCCTGAGTTCATCGGCAGGATGCCGGTGGTGGGCATCCTGGAGGAGCTGGACAAGGATGCCCTCATACAGATCCTGACCAAGCCGAAGAACGCCATCATCCGCCAGTACCAGAAGCTTTTTGACTTCGAAAATGTTAGACTAAAGTTCAATGACGATGCGCTGGAGGCCATCGCGATGCTGGCGATGGAGCGCAGAGTCGGGGCGCGGGGCCTGCGGATGATCCTGGAAGAGCTCATGCTGGACCTCATGTACTATCTCCCGTCGTACAAGAAAATCAGGGAGTTCTCTGTGACCAAGGAGATGGTCCTGAACCAGAAGATCAATCTTGCACTGCTCGAGAAGGCGGGCTAAGGCCCGCCTCGAACCACCTTCGTTTTCGTGCCGGCTACCCCGAGCAGTCCGGCAGTACCCGCGAGACCACGGACCGGGCATCTGGACCGGCCCGCACATGCCATAATCTGTCTATCACCCTATAGCGTCTTTAGAAATGCTTACTTCCAAGGAAAAATCCGACACCCGGCGGCTGCCAATGATGCCCGTGCGCGACGTGGTCATCTTCCCCCACATGATGACCCCGTTTGTGGTGGGCCGCGAGTCGAGCGTTCGCGCGCTCGAGGATGCACTGGCCGGAGACAAGAAGATCTTTCTGGCGACGCAGCACGACGCTTCGGTGGACGAGCCGCGGCCGGATGAGATTTACCAGGTCGGCACGATCGTCAGCATCGTCCAGAGCCTCAGGCTTCAGGACGGCAACATCAAGGTGCTGGTGGAGGGCGTCGAGCGCGGCAAGATCGTATCCGTAAGCGACGATGAAGGATTTTTCCGCGCCGTTGTCCGCACGCAGAGTTACAGGGTGGAGTCCGGCCCGCAGCTCGACGCGCTCACCTCGCGCGTGAGCACACTTTTTGAGCAGTACATCAAGCTGAGCCAAAACCTCAACTACGAGAACATGATAGCGGCCATCCGGGTGGACGACCCCGGCAGGCTGGCAGACACGGTGGGAGCGAATCTCCAGCTCACCATCGAAGAGAAACAGGAGCTGCTCGAGATTTTCGACCCCGTGGAGCGTCTGACCCGCGTCGCGGACATGCTCGACATCGAGATCGAGAAGCTCAACGTCGACCGCACGATCCAGGGCCGCGTAAAGCGCCAGATGGAGCGCGCGCAGAAAGAGTACTACCTCAACGAGAAGATCAAGGCCATCCAGAAGGAGCTCGGCCGCGGCGAGAAGAGCGAACTCGACGAGCTGAAGCGAAAGATCGAGTCCGCCGGCATGACGAAGGACGCCTACGAGAAGGCCATGGCGGAGCTGAAGCGGCTGGAGGCCATGCCGCCGATGTCGGCCGAGTCCACCGTCTCGCGAAACTACCTGGAGTGGCTGCTTGCGGTGCCGTGGAAGCAGAAATCGCGCGAGATCCGCGACCTGAAATACGCCCAGGAAGTGCTCGAGAGCGACCACTACGGCCTTGAGAAGATCAAGGAGCGCATTCTCGAGTTTCTGGCTGTGAGGCGGCTGGTGAAGAACCCGCGCGGCTCCATCCTGTGCTTCGTCGGCCCTCCGGGAGTGGGCAAGACGTCGCTTGGGATGTCGATCGCGCGCGCGACCGGGCGCAAGTTCATTCGCCTCTCGCTGGGCGGCGTCCGCGACGAAGCGGAGATCCGCGGGCACCGGCGCACGTACATTGGCGCGCTTCCGGGACAGATTATCCAGAGCATGAGGAAGGCGGGCACGCGCAACCCGGTGTTCATGCTCGACGAGGTGGACAAGATGTCCATGGACTTCCGAGGCGACCCCTCGGCGGCCCTGCTCGAGGTGCTCGACCCCGAGCAGAACTACATGTTCATGGACCACTATCTGGACGTCGAGTATGACCTGAGCCGGGTGTTCTTCATCTGCACGGCGAACGTGCTGCACACGATCCCGGCGGCTCTGCAGGACCGCATGGAGGTGATCCGGCTTTCGGGCTACACGGACCCGGAGAAACTCGAGATCGCCAAGCGCTTCCTCATCAAGAAGCAGATGAAGGAAACGGGCCTGACCGAGCAGCAAATCGAGTTCACCGATGACGCGGTGCTGACCATTGTGCAGTCCTACACGCGCGAGGCCGGCGTCAGGAACCTGGAACGCGAGATCGGAAACATCTGCCGCAAGGTGGCTCGCAAGGTGGTGGACGCGGCCAGCGGCGTGGAGAAAAAGGAGCTCCCGAAGCAGGTGATCCAGCCTGCGGCGGTGGCAGAGTACCTTGGCCCCGCGAAATTCCGGGATCTCGAAGCCGAAAAGAGCAACGAAATAGGCGCGGCGATCGGGCTGGCCTGGACCGAAGTGGGCGGGCAACTGCTCACCACCGAGTGCACCATCATGGACGGTAAGGGTAAGCTGACCACGACGGGCAAGCTCGGCGACGTGATGCAAGAGTCGGCGCAGGCGGCCATGAGCTATATCCGCTCGCGCGCGCAGCGCCTGGGTCTGCAACGCGACTTCTACCGGAACATCGATATTCACGTCCACGTGCCCGAGGGTGCGATACCGAAGGACGGGCCCTCGGCCGGGATCACGCTGGCCACGGCGATCGCGAGCGCGCTCACGCGCATCCCGGTGCGCTGCGACGTGGCGATGACGGGTGAGATAACGCTGCGCGGGCGCGTGCTGCCGGTCGGCGGGTTGAAGGAGAAACTGCTGGCGGCTAAGCGGCACGGCATCCGCGAGGCGATCATCCCACGGGACAACGAGAAAGACATGCCCGACGTGCCGGAAAACGTCAGGGCGGATATGAAGCTTTACCTGGTGTCGTCGATGGATGAAGTATTGAAGATCGCGCTCGAACGGGAGATTGAGGCGCTGCCGATACCGGCTCCCTCGGTCGAGCCGCAGGTGAAGCCGGCCGAGGAACAGCTTCATTGAGGATTGCGGCAGGCGGCCGCCGCCGGAGCGTCTGATGCGCAAGCCGGCGGCTCTGGAGGTGCGGTATATAATAGGGGCAGCCTGTCGGGACCAGTTTCCCTCTGAGGAACTGCCGGAAGTCGCCTTCCTCGGGCGCAGCAATGTGGGAAAATCCAGTTTGCTGAATTGCCTGCTGGGTGGCGGCCAGTATGCGAGGACCAGCAGCACACCGGGCTGCACGCGGCTGATCCACTTCTACCGCGTGGGCGGCGACTTCCTGTTCGCAGACCTGCCGGGGTACGGATATGCCAGGGTTCCCAAAGAAATGCAGGCGGGATGGCGGCGGTTGGCGGAGGACTACCTGCTTTCCCGCAAGCGCCTGGCGGCGGCGATCCTGCTGGTCGATTCCCGGCGCGGTTGGATGGAGAAAGACCTCGAACTCAAGGACTGGTTGGAGTTCCACGGGCGCCCCTACCTGGTAGTGGCCACCAAGGTCGACAAGCTAAACCAGTCGGAACGCAGTCGTGGCCTGGCCGCGATACGGAGCCGGATGCGGAACGGCGAGGAGCCGATCCCGTTTTCGGCAGTTACGGGCCAGGGAACGAAGGAAATTTGGCAAGCGATATGGAAAACCCAGAACAGACGCTGAATCAGGCTCAGGAGGAGAAGCCGCAGACCCAGACGCAGTCCCCACCCAGCGGCTCGCCTCCTCAAGCCGGCGCCCGCAAGGGGCGCGGGGCCAACCCGCAGAAGAACGGCGCCCAGACGCCAACGCTGGACCTGGTTGCTCTCAAAGACATGAGCATCCAGCAGCTCAACAATATCGCGAAGGACCTCGGGCTTACGGGCATGTCCGGGCTGCGCAAGCAGGAGCTTATCTTTAAGATCCTTCAGGCGCAGGCGGAGAAAAGCGGACTCATCTTCTCCGAAGGCGTCCTCGAGTGCCTTCCGGACGGCTTCGGCTTTCTGCGCGCGCCCGAGTACAACTACCTTCCGGGTCCGGACGACGTCTACGTCTCGCCGTCGCAGATCCGGCGCTTCGACCTGCGGACCGGAGACACCATATCCGGGCAGATCCGGCCGCCGAAAGAGGGCGAGCGCTACTTCGCGCTCATCAAAGTCGATGCCATCAACTTCGAGCCGCCCGAGGAAGCGCGCAACAAGATCTTCTTCGACAACCTGACGCCGCTCTACCCCAACGAGCGCATCAAACTCGAGACGGTGAAGGACAACTTCTCCGGCCGCATCATGGATCTGCTGACTCCGATCGGCAAGGGCCAGCGCGGACTGATCGTATCGCCGCCGCGCACCGGCAAGACCATGCTGCTGCAGAGCATCGCGAACTCGATCACGGCCAACCACCCGGAGATCGTGCTCATCGTGCTGCTCATCGACGAGCGCCCGGAAGAGGTCACGGATATGCAGCGCTCGGTGCGGGGCGAGGTGATAAGCTCCACGTTCGACGAGCCGGCCGCGCGGCACGTGCAGGTGGCCGAGATGGTCATCGAAAAGGCCAAGCGGCTGGTGGAGCACAAGCGTGACGTCGTGATCCTGCTCGACTCGATCACGCGCTTGGCGCGGGCGTACAACACGATCGTCCCGCCGTCGGGAAAGGTGCTCTCGGGCGGCGTTGACTCGAACGCGCTGCAGCGGCCCAAGCGGTTCTTCGGCGCGGCCCGCAACATCGAAGAGGGCGGATCGCTGACCATCATCGCCACCGCGCTCATCGACACCGGCAGCCGCATGGACGACGTGATCTTCGAGGAGTTCAAGGGCACGGGCAACATGGAGATCCACCTGGACCGGAAGCTGGTGGACAAGCGCGTATTCCCGGCCATCGATATCAACAAGAGCGGCACCCGCAAGGAAGAGCTCCTGCAACCGAGGGAAGAGCTGAACCGCGTTTGGGTGCTCCGCAAGGTGCTGTCTCCCCTCTCCCAGGTGGAGGCGATGGAGCTTCTGCTCGACAAGCTCGGCAAGACGCGCTCGAACGCCGAGTTCCTGAGCGCGATGAGCGCCTAGGCTCCGGAGCGTTTCGCGGCATCCCCGAGCGGCCCGCCAGACGGCGGGCCGCTTTTTTTCTTGACCTTGAGCCACCTTTCCCCCCGCTTTTTGAGGCACCGGCTAACCTTTTGGCCGTACTCACCGTCTTTACCCTTCGAGACAAGCAGGCATTGAGGCCGGGGCAGTCGGCCCGGCGAGTCCGGAACGACTCGATGAAATCCCATAACGAATCTCGCGGGCGCAAAGTCGGCCGTGGAGCGGGCCTGATTGCAGTTCTGGCGCTGCTCGGCGGCTCGGGACTGTATTGGCAGGCGCGCTCACAGGCTCCTGAGGGCTCAACTCCGGCCGTCGGCCCGGCCGTGCGGACGGTCCGGGCACGGACGGGTAAAGTAGAGAAAACACTGAGGTTAACTGGCACGGTGGCGGCCGAGCGATACGCCTCGATGCTGGCGCCGCGCATGACCGGGCGACGTGGCGGCGCACGCGGAGGCTACCGCGGAGGCGGGACCTCCTCGGCGTCGGCCCTTTCTTCGTCTGCCGTGTCCAGCTCAAGTAGTTCGTCGTCTTCCTCGAGTTCGACCACGGCAATCGCGGGCGCGGGCTCGGGTCTGACTTCGAGTTCGGGAACGTCGGCGCTGCGCAACGCGCTCACGCGGTTTAGCAGCTCGTCGACCAGCAGGACGACGTCGTCGTCCACAGCATCGGCGGTATCGTCATCAAGTGTCTCGGTGTTCACGAGCGGTTCGGGAAACTTCAGGCTCGTCCTGCAATACCTGGCGCCGGCCGGAAGCTACGTCAAGAAAGGCGAGAGAATCGCCGAGTTCGATCGGATAGACATGCTGGAGCGGCTGGAGGACTTCAGGGTCGCGCTGATCGACCAGGAGGACGGGCTCAAAACGCTGCGCTCCGACCTCGAGGTGCAGCGGAAAGCGCACCGCCAGTCCATCGAAACGGCCAAAGCTCAGCTCGACAAGGCGGAGCTGGACCTGAAGACGATTCCGGTGCAGTCCGAGATACAAGCCGAGCAGCTAAAGCTTGCGGCCGAGTCGGCACGGGCGCGGTACAACCAGCTCCTGAATGAGGTCAAGCTCAAGGAAGCCTCGCTCGCAGCGCAGTTCAGGGAGGCCGAACTCGACTACAAGGAATCCCAGGTCGAATACCAGCGCGCCGAAGCGAATGTGGAAAAGATGGTGACCCGCGCGCCGATGGACGGGCTGGTCGTGATGGGAACCACGTTCCGGGGCTCGGAGTTCAAACAGATCCAGGTTGGCGACGAGGTTCGCCCGGGCATGATGTACATGCAGGTTGTCGACCCGACCTCGATGGTTGTCAACGCCTCGGTCAACCAGGTGGACGTGGACTCGGTGCGCATCGGCATGAAGGCGCGGGTGAAGTTCGACGCCTACCCTGACCTCGAATTGCCTGCGCACGTTTACTCCATCGGAGCCATGCCGAAATCGGGCGGCTCGCGGACCGAGTACGTGAAAGAGATCCCGGTGGTGCTGAAGCTGGACGGCATGGACCCGCGCGTGATCCCGGACCTTTCGGTGGCGGTAGATGTGGTGGTCGCGTCGTCTGAAGAGATCACGATCGCGCCGCTGGAGAGCATATTCCGCGACGACCGCGGCGGCGAGTTCGTGTTCGTGCGAAGCGGTTCGGAATGGGAGCGCCGCCAGGTGGAGACAGGCGTGGTGAACAACCTCGTGGCCGCAATACGGTCGGGCGTCCGGCCGGGAGATGTGCTGGCGGCCGAACGGCCTATCGAGAACAAGGGGAAGTAACCGGATGTCCAAGGACCTTAAATCGCAGCGGCTCGGAAGGCCCGCGGGCTCGCGCAGAAAGAAGCTTATCGGGTGGGTCGCGTTACTGTTGCTGTGCGGCGGCGGTGCATGGGCTGCCTACCACTACGGGGGCACTACCGAGGTTGCGGTCCCGACAGCCCGCGTCCGGAGAGGCGAGTTCATCCGCAGTATCCGCACGCGGGGCGAACTCGGATCGACGAAATCGACAATTCTGACGGCCCCGCAGGTCCCCTCGCCCCGTATAGTGAGGCTGGCCGAAAACGGCAAGCGCGTCAAGAAGGGTGACGTGATCGTCGAGTTCGACATGGCGCAGCAAGAGCAGTACGTGCTCGAGCGGACCACGACGGTAAGGACGATCCAGAGCGAGGCGGTGCAGACGAAGGCCTCTCACCGGATGACGAACGAAACCGACGCGATGAGCCTGATGCAGTCGGAATACGACGTCACGCGGGCGCAGCTCGAGGCCAGCAAGGCGGAGATCCTGTCCGACATCGAGGGTGCGAAGAACCGCATCAACGTCGGCATTGCGGAGGGCAGCCTCGACCAGGTCAAGACGGTGATCAACGCGCACGATGTGACGCAGCAGGCCGATCTGCAGCGGCTGCAGAACCGCATCGACAAAGCAAACCGCGACCTGAACCGGGCCAAAGGGTACCTCTCCAAGATGGTGATCTACGCCCCCAACGACGGCATCGTGAATATCCTGGCGAACCAGCGGGCGCAGGGATCTTTCGGGTCGATGCCGCCGCCGTTCAAGGAAGGCGACAACGCCTGGACGGGCGCGGCGATAGCGGAGATACCCGACCTGTCTAGCATGCGAGTCCAGTTGAAGCTGGACGAGGTGGAACGCGGCCTGGTGCAACTGAACCAACCCGTGCGCGTCCGGGTGGATGCCATCGCGGACAAGGAGTTCGAGGCCGTGCTGGACTGGATAAGCCCCATCGCACAGCTCACCTTCTCGCGCCTTACGGCTCCCGAAAAGAACTTCCCGGCGTACGCGACGCTGAAGAACGTCGATCCGCGGTTGAGGCCTGGGATGAGCGCCACGGCCGAGATCATCCTGGAGCGGGAGAGTTCGGCGCTGCTGATTCCGCTGCGAGCCAGTTTCCTCGATCGCGGTAAGCCCGCGGTTTATGTCCAGCGGGGGGAGAAGTTCGAACTGCGGACCATCGAAGTCGGGAAACGCAACGAGGATGACGTGATCGTCTTGAACGGTTTGAGCGAAGGCGAAGTGGTTGCGCTCGAGGACCCGATAGTCGCCGCCAGGCGCGCGAGGAAGCTGTAGCCATGAAAAAGTGGATTCTGCGACTGTTGATAGTGCTGGTGGTGGCGGCCGCGGCATGGGGCGGGTACAGCCTGCTGCAGCGGTTCGAGGCGGGCGAGGAGACGATTGCAACCGCGACCGTGCGGCAGGGCGACGTCATCATTCGAAGCTACACGCGAGGCGAGCTTCGTGCGGTCCGCTCGGTGACGCTGAACGCACCGAACCTCTTCGGCACGGTACAGATCACGCGCCTGGCGCCGGTAGGGGCGCTGGCGCGCACGAAGGATCTGGTTGTGGAGTTCGACGACTCCGAGGTGCTGTCGCGCCTTGAGGAGAACCAACTCGAACTGGACCAGGTTGACGAGCAGATCAAGAAGGCGCAGGCCGACCTGGCCATCCGGAACAACCAGGATCAGGTGGAACTGCTAAACGCGCGGTACGCCGTGCGGCGCGCGGAGCTCGAGGTCAAGCGCAACGAGCTGCTCTCTGAAATCGACCAAAAGCGCAACCTGCTGAACCTGGACGAGGCGAAGCGGCGCTATCAGCAGCTCCAGGTGGACATAAAGTCGAGGCAGGAGCAGGCCGAGGCGGAACTCGCTGTGCTGCGTGAGCGCAGGAACCGCGCGGCGCTACAGGTGAGGCGAGAGCGCCTGCGGCTTTCGCAGACGAAGCTGCTGGCGCCCATGGAGGGCCTGGTGGCGGTGCGGCAGAGCCGCCCGCAAGGGTTCTTTATGCGCGGCATGCAGTTGCCGGACCTCAGGGAAGGCGACCAGGTGTTCCCGGGCATGCCCGTTGTGGACATCCTCGACCTTTCCGAGATGGAGGTTTCGGCCAAGGTTGGCGAGTTGGACCGCGCCAACCTGCATGAAGGCCAGGAGGCCGTCCTCAGGCTCGACGCCGTTCCGGATAAGATCTTCCACGGCAAGATCAAGAGCCTCAGCGGCACGGCAAGCGCCAATGTCTGGTCGGGCGACCCGGCCAAAAAGTTCGACGTCGTCTTCAGCATCGACATGAGGGAGCTGCTGACGGGATTGGGCTCCCCACCCGACCAGGTCGAGCGCATCATGGCGACCGCCGAGCGTAACCGGAAGAATCCGCTCGCGACAGCATCGCAGATGTCGTCGCTCCTGTCCGGAGGACCGGAGATGATGGCGGGCGGGTTCCCGGGAGCGGGCGGTTTTCCGGGAGGGGGCATGCCCGGCGGCGGCGAGCCGGCGATGATGATGGGCCAGGGCGGCTTCGGCCCGCGAGGCGACGAAGGCGAGGGCCCCGAGGGCGGCGCGGGCGGCGGCCCACCGCGCGGCGGACCCCGCGGCATGCGGTTGGGAGGCGACGTTACTCCGGAGCAGCAGACGAAACTCCAAGCGGAGATGCAGAAACTGATGCAGGGGCGCAACCCGCGCGACATGTCGCCCGAGGAGCAGCAGAAGTTCCGCGCCGAGATGGCGAAGGTGTTCCAGAGCGTTACGGGACGCCAGATGCCTGCGCGAGGCCAGCGGCCAGGCGGCCCCGGGGCCAGCGGTGAGCAGGCAGCGGGTCCCGGAGAGGCCGGCCCGCCGATGATGGGCTTCGCGCGCCCCGGTGGCGCGCAGGCCGGGGCCCCCGGCGCCCCTGAGATGGAAATGATGTTGCCGATGGGTTCGGGCCAGCAGTTCACGGACGCCGAACTGGCCGCAGCGAAGCTGCCGCCGCCTCCGACCGAGGACAACGAGCTGAACGTGCTGCTGCGTCCCGGCCTGCTCGCCGACATCGAGATCGTCGTCGAGAAGGTCCCGAACGCGCTTTATGTTCCCGTGCAGGCCATCTTCGAGCGGGAGGGCCGCCCGGTGGTCTTCGTCAAGAACGGCGACCGCTTCGAAGAGCGGGTGGTGACGCCGCTCAAGCGCAGCGAGTCGGTGATGGTGCTGGCGGATGGCGTCAAACCCGGAGAGGTGATTGCGCTGTCGAATCCAATGGCCGAGAAGTCGAGCGGGAACCAGCAGCAGCAGGGCGGAGGTGGAAAGGGCCCGGCTCTGCCAACACCGGGAGCCGGAGGCAGGTAATCGGACATGAGCGGGATCAGTGGATATTTGCCCGAACTTTACATGGGGCTTTCCAGCCTCCTGGTGCACAAGCTGCGCAGCTTGCTCACCATGCTGGGCATGATCTTCGGCGTGGGCGCCGTGGTGGCGATGCTGTCGATCACGGCGGGCGCGCAGAAGGAGATGATCAGCTACATCGATCTGCTCGGCGTCAACAACATCATCGTTGAGGCCAAGGAGGCGGTGGACGCCGACGAGCTTCAGGCGCGGCGCGCGATCTCACCGGGGCTGAGCTTCCGCGACTACCGCGCCATCGCGGAGAACGTGCAGGGGCTCGAAGCGCTCACGCCGCGCAAGCGGTTCAAGCCGCAGAAGGTACTGCCAAAGACGAGCTCGGAACTGCCTCTGCTCATCGGAGTGCTGCC
This sequence comes from bacterium, assembly GCA_050260275.1. Taxonomy (GTDB): domain Bacteria; phylum Acidobacteriota; class Terriglobia; order Bryobacterales; family Bryobacteraceae; genus DATMXS01. The sequence goes on along the minus strand of JBLNBX010000272.1, from coordinate 37,825 downwards.
CAACTTCGCCGAGATCAACAGCCTGAAGCTGGTGAGCGGCCGGTTCTTCACGGAGGAGGACAACGAGCGGTCCGCTCCGGTATGCGTCCTTGGCGAGACGGCCAAGGTGAACCTGCTCGGTTACGGCGAGGCGGTCGGGAGCTACGTGAAGGTGAACGACCTGTGGCTGCAGGTGATCGGCGTGCTGGCGCAGCAGGCCACCGCCGATGCCGATACGTCCGGGCTCGAGGTCACAAACCGGAACAACATGATCATCGCGCCGCTGAATACCGTGATGCGGCGGTTCGAGGACAACACGAGCTACCTGAAGGACGAGATCGACGGAATCTACATGAAGGTGCGCGACGGCACCGATTCGATCGAGACGGCAAACGTCGTCAGCGCGCTGCTCTCGGCGACTCACAAGGACGCGGGCGATTTCACGATAGTGGTTCCGGCGGGTCTGCTGAAGCAGCGGCAGCAGACGCAGATGATCTTCTCAGTGGTCATGATCTGCATCGCGGGCATCTCGCTTCTTGTGGGTGGCATCGGAATCATGAACATTATGCTTGCCACGGTGCTCGAGCGGACGCGCGAGATCGGCGTCAGACGCGCCATAGGCGCTCGCCAGGCGGACATCATCCGCCAGTTCCTGATCGAGGCGGTGCTGATATCGATAGTGGGCGGGCTCATCGGGATCGCGTTCGGCTTCACGCTGTCGCGGATTATCGCGGCGGCGGCCGGGTGGTCCACTGAGGTCACCGGAGCCTCTATCGGGGTCGCGTTCGGCGTCTCGGTGTCCATTGGTCTGTTGTTCGGAATCTACCCCGCCGTGCAGGCGGCGAAGTTGGATCCCATCGAGGCGATCCGGTACGAGTGATGAGGTTTCATATGCGAGTTTTTGTTCCCCTTGTCATGGCGGCGCTGGCGCTGCCGGTTTCCGCGCAGCAAGCGCAGCAGCAGCCGGCGCAGGCCGCCGAACAGCAGCAGCCGGCACAGTCGCGGCAGACGCTTCAGGTACCGGAGGCATCGGCCCTGGTGCAGGCCGAGTCCGTCGAAGCGTCGTCGCCGGCATTCCCGCGCGCCTCCTATTTCAAACAGCGCTTCATGACGCCGAGCACGCGCGTCGAGCTGCGTCCGCCCGTACGGCTGCAGGACTTCGTCCACAACGGCCAGCTTGAGCTCTCGCTCAGGGATTACCTGGAGCTGGTGCTCGCCAACAACACCGATATCGCTCTCCAGCGGCTGACCATCGAGAGGCCCAAGAACGCCATTGAGCGGGCTTTCAGCGTATTCGACCCAGCGTTCGTGGGCACTTTCTCGGCCACGCGTGAGAAGACGCTCCCCACGCGCCTGACCGACGCCGCGGGCGAGGACATCGTGAACCAGCTCCGGCAGAATGCCAGGTTTGCGTACACTCAGACGCTCCAGACCGGCACAAGCTTTGAGGTGGCCTTCACTGGCGGCAAGAACTCGTCGAGCGACGCCCTGCAGCTCTGGAACCCGACCATCTCCACCAGCCTCTCGGCGTCGATATCGCAACCGTTGCTGCGGAACAGGGGTATGGCCATCACGCGCCTGCCGATCTCGGTGGCGCGCAGCACGTTCCGGCGCAGCGAGTATCAGATGCACGACCAGATCCTCAGCCTGATCGCCGCGGCCGAGAACGCATACTGGGACGTCATCGACGCCCGCGAGAACCTGAAGGTTCAGCAGGAGTACTTCAGGCTGCAGGGCGAGTTCCTGAAGCGGTCCGAGCGCGAACTGGAACTGGGCGCCATCTCCAAGCTGGATATCTACCAGCCGCAACAGTCCTACGCCGCGGCTGAGATTCAGGTGTCGCGCTACAAGTACATACTGGCCCAGCGCGAAGACGCCTTGCGCCGCTACATCGGCGCGGATCTCGATCCGCAGGTGCGCAACCTGCCGTTGAACCTCACGGAGACGGTGATGCCTCCGGAGAATGAGGAGCCTATCGATGCCGAAGCCGCCGTCGCACGCGCGCTCGCGCGGCGCCCGGACCTGAAGGCGTCGTTGCAGAACCTGGATATCGACGATCTGAACATCAAGTCGGCCGCCAACATGCTGCGGCCGGATCTGTCGCTGAACCTTGGGTACACCACCAAGGGCCGCGGCGGCATCTATTACGATCGCTCCAACGTGTTCGGCAGCAGCGTGCTGAATGGCGTCTACCCCGGCGGTTTTGGCGATGCGATGAGCCAGTTGTTCGGCCGCGACGCGCCCGCTTACACCTTCGGGGTCACGCTGCGCCTGCCGATTCGCGACCGCCGCGCGGCCGCTGATATGGCCGACGCGCTGGTCGCCAAGAAGCAGGATGCTCTCAACCTCCGCAGCCTCGAGCAGAGGATACGGCTCGATGTGTTGAACTCCATCAGCCAGCTTGAATCCGCGAAGGCTGGCATCGAGCTGGCAAGGAGGTCAGTGGAATTTGCGCGGCTTCGCGCCGACGCCGAGCAGCGCAAGTACGACCTGGGCACCACGGTGGCATACTTCGTCCTGCAAGCTCAGGCCGATCTCGCGAACGCGGAATCGAGCCTGGTGCAGCAGATCGTCGCTTACCAGCGCGCGCGGGTCAACATGCTGCGAAACACGGGCGAGCTGCTCGAGGACCGCGGCATCATCCTGCAGTAGCCGAATCCCAACGGAAGTAACGGAGCGGCGGCCGCCTTCGGGCGGTCGCCGCTTTTATAATTGACGCTTGGGCCGCATCCGCATACTCCCAGACGACATCGCTAACAAGATTGCGGCCGGAGAGGTGGTCGAACGTCCCGCCTCCGTCGTCAAGGAACTCCTCGAGAACTCGCTCGACGCGGGCGCCACCTCCATTCGCGTCGAGGTATCGGGCGGCGGCCGGAGACTGATCCGCATCACCGACAACGGCTGCGGTATGCTCCGCGACGACGCCATGCTTGCCTTCGAGCGCCACGCCACGAGCAAGCTGGCGAGCGCCGCCGATCTCATCTCCATCGCAACGCTCGGGTTCCGCGGCGAGGCGCTGCCGTCGATCGCCTCTGTCTCGCGTCTCGTGCTGGAAACGCGCGCGGCCGGCGAGGCCACGGGCACGCGCGTCGAGGTGGCGGGCGGCAAGATGCTTTCCGCGGACGAGGCGGCGCTCGCGCCGGGAACGCAGATCACCGTGCGCGACCTCTTCTACAACGTTCCCGCGAGGCGGAAATTCCTGCGCTCGGAGCAGACTGAGCTGGCGCACATAGCCTCGCTGGTGACGCACTACAGCCTGGCGCACACGGACAAGACGTTCGTGCTTGCCAGCGAGGGCCGCGAGCAGCTCAACGTGACTCCGGTGGAGCGGCTGCGCGACCGCGTGTACCAGGTATTCGGGAGCGGAGTGCTGGAAGGCCTTGTAGACCTTGGGACGCGCGAGCGGGAGGCGAACGGAGCGCGCTTCGTCCTCACCGGGTTCGTTTCGCGGCCGCAGGTGCAGAAGACGAACCGCAACTCGATTTTTCTCTTCGTGAACCGGCGTCTGATCCGCGACCGGCTTCTGCTGCACGCGCTCACCTCCGCGTACCACAACCTGATGCCGCCCGCGTGCTATCCGTTCGCGCTGCTGTTTATCGACTGCCCGGCGGAGGAAGTGGACGTAAACGTCCATCCCGCAAAGACCGAGGTGCGGTTCCGCTCGCAGAGCGTGGTTCACGATTTCGTCCGGGACGCAGTGCGCGAGGCGCTCGTCGCATCGAAGCCTGTCTCCGAGATGCCCGTTCCGGCGCGAGCGCAGCCGGCGGCGGTGCTGCCGTACTCGGAGTTCAGTCAACGCCTGTACGATGCCGCGTGGAGCGGCGCGCTCTCCGCGGCGCCATCCGCCATGCCTGTGCCTGCGGACGCTGCCGCGCAACCGCCAGAAGGCGCTGTTGCGCCTGAAAGCGCGCCCATGCAGGCGCCCGATGTCCCGTCATTCACCTTACGCGCGGCGGTTCCTCCCGCACCGAGGTTCGATTTCGGTTCCGGCAGCGCAGACATGCTTCCCGGCGGCGAGCCTGAGTTTGCCGGCCCGCGACTGCCCGTGCCCGACACGCACGGCGCATTTCCTCCTGAGGTTCTCAACTACGTCGCCCCGAGCCTGGAGGCGCTCGCAGACCTGCGCCCGCTAGGACAACTGCACGACAGCTTCATCATCGCGGCCGGCCGCGACGGGCTGTGGATCGTGGACCAGCACGTCGCGCACGAGCGCATCCTGTTCGAAAAGATCCTGAGGGACCGCGCAAGGGGCAGCGCCGAGACGCAGCGGCTGCTGATCCCGATGGTCATCTCACTCACACCCGCGCAGCAGATCGACTACGACCGGATCGCGGACGAACTGCAGGCTCTAGGTCTCGAAACCGAGCCTTTCGGCAACCGCACTATAGCGGTGAAGGCCGCACCGGCGGGCGTCGCCACGGCTGACATCGAGCGCGTCATCTCCGAGGTACTCGAGATTGCCGAGCGCGAGTACAGGCGCGTGTCGATGGACGACCTGCGCCGGGCGATGGCGGCCTCCATCGCCTGCCGGGCCGCGATCAAGGTGAATATGCGGCTGGACCAGGCGAAGATGGAGTCGCTGCTGGCGGCGCTCGCGGCCACGGAGTGCCCCATGAGCTGCCCGCACGGCCGTCCGGTGGCGCTGCGCTACACGCTGCGGGATATCCTCAAGGGCTTTCACAGGATCTGAGCGGCGAGCGGCGCCCGCCCCAGGAACTACCCGGGGGCTGCCGAGCGCGATATATTCTAGACCGCATGCGCCGACCGGCCTCCCGCCTTCGGCGCCTGCTCGAGCCGCCGCGGCCTCTGGTGATGAATCCTCGCGAGCCGAAGGACTTCCCGCTCGGCCGGTGGAACCTGTATATTGGCGGCGCGGGCAGCCGGCCGAAAGGCTTCGTCAACATAGATCTGTTTGCCGTCCCGGGCGTGGACGTGGCGTGTGATGCGCAGCGCCTGCCGTTTCGCGACGGGCAGTTCACGCTCATCGAGTGCGACGCAGTGCTGGAGCATGTGGAATGCCCCGAAGCAGCAATGCGCGAGATTGAGCGCGTGCTCGCGCCGGGCGGATACGCTCACCTGGTCACGGCTTTCTGTCACCCGTTTCACGAGTACCCGCGCGACTATCGTCGGTTCACGCCGGACGCGCTGCGCCTGATGCGAGGCAACCTCGACATAGTGGCCGAGGGCTGGCGGACGGGGCCCACGGCCACGCTGCTCGTCTTCATCCTGGAATGGGCCAAGCTGATCCTACCCTGGCGATGGTGGCGCGCCGGAGTACACATCGTGCTCGGCTGGGTTCTGTTCCCGCTGCGCTACCTGGACCTGGTCCTGCTCCGGGCGCCCGCCGCAAGCCGTATCGGTAACCATCACTACGTCTGGTTCCGCAAGCCCCCGCTCTGAAGAGGCAGGGCGATTGCTGTGCGTCTGTGTGGGCCGCTGGCCGTTGCCGGGTGCTCGTCCGGCACAGCGGCGCTGGGGGGCGTATCAGGAGATCGAGTTTACTAAGCGCGCCATTCTGCCCCGAGTTTCACCTTAAGGGAGGAGATATGAAGAAATTACTGGCATTCATAGCTGCCGCGGCATTTCTACCATTTGTCGCCGCAGCGGCTGATAAGAGTTCGGAAGCACAGCGTCTCGACAAATCCGCTGAGGTGCTGCGAGAGGCAAAGCAGACGATACCTGCTGACATGCTCGCCCGCGCGCAGTGCATTGCCGTGCTGCCCGACGTGAAGCGGGGCGCGTTCATCTTTGGCGCGACCTACGGGGCCGGTTTTGCGAGTTGCCGAACGCAGACCGGCTGGTCGCCGCCGGCTGGAATCTCGATGCAGGGGGGCAGCGTAGGTCTTCAGGCGGGAGGAAGCTCAGCCGACTACGTCATCCTGGTCATGGGCCAGAATGCGCGCGACAGGCTGCTGAACAATGACCTGAAGTTCGACGCACGAGCCTCCGCGGCCCTGGGCACGACCGGGCCATCAACGGACGAAACGGGTCAAGACGTCGTCGTCTGGGCCCGCTCAGGCGGCGCGTTTGCCGGCGTGGACGTCAACGGGGCGCGGCTGACGCAGGACAGCTCGGCTAACGAGAAACTCTACGGACACAAGGTGCCAAATTCGTTGATCCTCGAGGGCCAGGTGCAGGCTCCCCCGGCATCGAGGTCATTCGAGCAGGCTCTGCCGCGGAGAAGCCGTTAGTAAGTGGGCCGGAATTGTTCCGCTGTAGTGGCCGTGGCTCGCCGGAGTCCGGCGTGTAACTGGCTCTAGTTTTCGCAGCGCCACGCCTGTTCCCGCTCCGGCCAGCCGCGGCCGGCCGCTTCATTGTCAGCCTCCTCAGCCGCGCTCGGTCCCGCGGACCTCCGTTCTGATAGGGCAGCGCAATTGCTAGCACTTATTTGGACCGCTGCCGCAGCGACGGGATCGCCGGCGCAGCGGAATCGGGGGCGATGTAAATAAACGCAATTTATCGTTTCAGACTATCCCCGAGTTGCATTCAGTGAGGGAGGAGATATGAAGAAGTTACTCGCTATCATAGCTGCCGCGGCGCTCCTGCCGGTTGCAGCAGCGGCTGCGGAAGGGAACTCAACCACGGAGCGGTTGAAGGAAGCGGCTATGGTCCTCAACCAGGGGAGGGGGACCATACCGGCAGACACGCTCGCCGAAGCGCAATGCATTGCCGTGCTGCCCAACGTGAAACGCGGCGCATTCCTCTTTAGCGCCACTTACGGGGCTGGATTCGCGAGCTGCCGTACGCCCAGCGGCTGGTCAGCGCCGGCCGGCATCGATATGCGCGCGGGCAGCGTCGGATTGCAGGCTGGAGGGCAGGAGACCGATTACATCATTCTCGTCATGGGCGAAACAGCGCGCTACAGGCTGCTCAATAACGACCTGAAGTTCGAGGCCAGCGCCAAGGCGGCGGCCGGGACCAGCGGTCCGTCTACCGATGAGCACGAGGGCGTCCTCGTCTGGGCGCGCTCAGGCGGCGCGTTCGCCGGGGTGGACATAGGAGGCGCGCGGCTCAGCCAGGACGATTCCGCCAACAAGGATCTGTACGGATACAAGGCGCCGAACGCGATGATCCTCGATGGACGCGTGGCGAGTCCCCCGGCGGCACAGCCGTTCGAACAGGCTCTGGCCGGGACGGGGAAGACGACGCCCTCTCAGGCGCCTCTGACTGACGAGGAAACCGCCGCTCCCGCGCAGCCCGCGCCTAAGCGGTATCCGCCTACGGGTAGCGTCGTTCCGAAGTGATGTGCCCGTCTGCTGAAGGGATTGGGGCGGCAGACCGCCGCCCTGATCTCAGCCTCAAGTAAAGCGGCTGGACGAACTGCACGAAGACGACGGCCGCCCGCACGGAGCCAGGCCGCCGTCAATCTTGCTCGCGAACGTCGACAACTGCCTGGACACGCGCTCGGACTTGCACTTCGGGCACACCAGTGGGTTGTCGGCCTCGCTCATGCGCCTGAGCTGCTCAAACCGCGCGCCGCATTCTGCGCAGTGGTATTCGTATAACGGCATCGTTCCTCTACCAGTCTAGACGATGCAATTCGCCGCGATCAGGTGACGGCCCTTCATGAAGCCGCGCGGCCAACCAGCGGTTCGGCGTCGCCGGGGCCGAAGTGCTTCAGGATGACGAGCGGTTCGGCCGAGCTTGCGTTCCGTATGGGCACGCCCGCGGCGGCCGCGGCGGAGGTGACAAAGAGCTCGTCGCGCGTCATCTGGCCATAGCGAATCAGCGACGGCGCTTCCACGTCCAGCGCCCCAACGCGTCCGTGGCCCTGGACCACAACTGCCCCGTACGCGGCGGCATCCCGGATCACGGCCGTCCGGCCGGGCAGGATGGTCAGCTCCTTGGCCGAGAACAGCCGCGTGCGGTAGGAGATCCACTTCTCGCAGTAGCCGCACTCGGCCATTTCGGATTCATCGCGCACCGGAACCGGTTCCATGAAGCGCTTTGTCACGAAGTCCGGGTCGAGATTGCCTTCCCAGTCGAGCATCCCCACGATGTAGTCGAGATCGTCATGCAACTCGGGAGGAACGTTCCTCACCAGCAGATCCCTGGGCACGGGGCGATCTTCGCACAGCGATTGGAACATCGCGAACACGTCGGAGTTGAGCTGAGGCTCGTATGTGACCAACGAGCCCGGCGCGTGCAGCACTCCGGCAGGGATGTCCCAGCCGGTTCCGGGCCGGAGCTTGTAAGCGCGGGAGTGGTACAGGATGCCGTTGTCGCCCTCGTTCCAGCGCTCCAGGCAGCGGCAGATGTCGTCCTTCGTGGTGCCGGGGTTCAGGCCCATGAAGGTGTACGGGAACGAGTTAAGCGATTGATTGTACTGAGGCGGGAAGTAGTACGATTCGGGCTTGCCGCGCGCGCCGACGCGGGCCGCGTGCTCATCCGTCTGGTGCATGTGGAGCGGCAGCGGCCCCATGTTGTCGAAGAACTTGCAGAGCACGTTCCAGCCGCCATGCTCCCGCATGGTTTCGGCGCCAAGCAGCAGGTCGCCAAAACTCTCTACGGCGTCCTTGAGCAGCATCCGGCGGCCGTCCAGAACGATGTAGCTGAGTCCCTCGTCCTCCGGCGTGCCGGGGCCATTGTCGGCGCGGGTCGTGGAAGCGAACCAGCGCTCGTCGATGCCGCCGCGGTGGGCGCCAAGGGCGTACAGGTCGCGAGGATCGAGCCGGAGCCGGCCACCCGGCGTCTGGAATGCTCGGGGCACCCAGCAGGGCGCCAGACGCAGAATGCCGTCGCCGGCGGCAAGCGCGTCGCGAATGAAAGCGGCAGTGGACATGGTTTGCTCGATGAGAGGGACTCCTGGGGCCTCCCCAGAGTTACCAAGGCCTATGGTGTTTCCTGTCCGGGCCGGCTGTCAACGCCCCGGCAAGGCTTGGAGCGGAGCGCGCGGGTGGTGTAAACTTAGATATCGTCACCTTCGGTGCGCACGCTTTCAGTGCGCCTCTACGCGCAAGGTCGGCCTCCGAGCAAAGCAACAAGCGAACAGGAAGGTTTTGGTATGTACGCAGTGATTCAGACCGGCGGAAAGCAGTACCGCGTCAGCCCCGGCGAAACCATTGAAGTTGAGAAACTCCCGTGGGATGTCGGCGTCGAGCTTCAGTTGAACGCCGTTCTGGCGGTGAGCCGCGAGCCCGGAGAGGTCCTTGCCGGCGGCGATTTGAGCGGAGCCAAAGTAATGGCCACGATCGTCGGGCACGGGCACGGCGAAAAGATCCGCGTTTTCAAGTTCAAGCGGAAGAAGCAGTATCGCAGGACCATCGGCCACAGGCAGTATTTCACCCGGCTGAAGGTGACCGACATCGTCGTCTAGGAGTTCCAAATGGCGCATAAAAAAGGACTTGGAAGCTCAAGAAACGGGCGCGACTCGAACGCCCAGCGCCTCGGCGTGAAGGTCTTCGACGGCCAGACGGTCACGGGCGGATCGATCCTCGTGCGGCAGCGCGGCACGAAGATCAAGCCCGGCGAGAACGTCGGAATTGGAAGCGACGATACCCTGTTCGCGAAGATCTCGGGCATCGTGAAGTACCGCGACCGCGGCCGGGCAGGCAAGTTCGTCTCCGTTTCGGCGGTCGCAGAATAGCGCTCGTCAGTGTTCATAGACGAAGTCACCATCCAGGTGAAGGCGGGTGACGGTGGTAACGGCTGCCTGGCCTTCCGGCGAGAGAAGTACGTCCCGCGCGGGGGGCCGAGCGGCGGCGATGGCGGCCGCGGCGGTGACGTAATTCTGGTCGCTGACGAAAACTACAACACCCTCCTTCACTTCCGCTACAATCCGGAGCACCGGGCCGGGCGCGGCCGTCACGGGGAGGGCAGCAACCGGACGGGGCGCGATGGCAAGTCCATCGAGCTCCCGGTGCCCGTGGGCACGGTGGCTTACGACGCTGACACCGGCGAACTGATCCACGACTTCACGGTCCCCGGGGAGCGCTTCGTAGTTGCGCGCGGAGGGCGCGGAGGCCGCGGCAATGCGCGGTTTGCTACCTCCACCCACCAGGCGCCCACTGAGCACGAGCCCGGCAAGCCGGGTGAAGAGAAGCGTCTGCGGCTGGAGCTGAAGCTTCTGGCGGACGTGGGCCTGGTCGGGTTCCCGAACGCCGGGAAATCCACTCTTGTCTCAGCTATCTCAGCGGCGCGCCCCAAGATCGCCGACTATCCTTTCACGACGCTCGAGCCGCACCTGGGCGTGGTGAGCCTGGACGACCTCAGGACGTATGTGGTGGCGGACATCCCCGGCCTGATCGAGGGCGCACACGAAGGCCACGGGCTTGGAACACGCTTTCTGCGGCACGTCGAGCGCACGCGGCTGCTCGCGCATCTCGTTGACGTTTCCGAGGCGAACGAGCGCGACCCGGTGGAAGATTTCGAGGTCGTCATGCGGGAACTCGCGGGCTTCAGCGACGCCCTGGCGGCCAAGCCAATGATCGTGGTGGCGACGAAGCTCGACGCGGTTCAGGACCGGTCACGCATAGAGGCGCTGCGCCGGCACGCAGCCGGGCGGGGGCTGGATTTCTTCGCTATTTCCGCTGCCGCGAACCAGGGGCTCGCGGAGCTGAAGTACGCAATGGGCGAGCGCGTGCTGCGGAAGGAGCAGGAGTAGCTCGGCTTTCTCAGTGGAGGCCAGCCGCAAGACTCGCCCGCAAACGGTCTAACGGGGCACGATCATCGCCGGTGACAACACCGGGCGCTTGTTGAAGTAGCCCTCATCCTGTAGCTTCCGGTAGATCTTCCCGGAGATCTCGGCCGCCGTTCCGCCGCTGACGCCGTATCCTCCTGTAAGCAGGACGACAACTACGAGTTTCCGCTCACCGAAATCGCTGTAGGAACCGAACCAGCCAAGGTGCGTCGTGCCGCCCGTGCAGGTGCCGGTCTTCCCGCATACAGGCGCCTCCGGGTTGTAGATGGCGCGTCTCGCCGTGCCGAACTCGACCGCGCCGGTCAGGCCTGGCTTGATCTTCGGGATCAGGTGGGCAATCTCCAGATGCCGTTTTACGCGCGGAACGAAATCGTCGACCTCCCTCTGATTCTGGGGGTACTGCAGGTAGTAGAGCGTGCCGCCGTTGGCAATGGCCGAAAGGAGCGCGGCAAGCTGCAGCGGGGTGAGCGTGATGCCTTCGCCGAAACTGGCCATCATGCCCATGCCGCCGTTCTTGGGAGGCCCGTTGGGGTAAACGCCCGGTTCCTCGCCAGGGATGTTGAGCCCCGCCTTCTCTCCGAGTCCGAACTGGCGGGCATACTCGGTGAACTTTTCGTAACCGAGCTGAACCCCGAGCCGGGCAAAGAACGGGTTGTTCGACCTCGCCAGGGCCTCCGTCAGCGGCATCCGCACGTTCTTCGAAAGCCGGACAGGAGTTACGCCATCGATGAGACCCTCGGATAGAGCGGCGAGCGCGACCGGTATCTTGATGGTGGAACAGGGCTGGAATCCGCTGGTCAGTGCGACTCGCTGATTCACTATCGTAAGGACGCGGCCCGTGTCGGGGTTCACGGCCACCACGGTTCCGTTGTACGGCCCGAGCGCTTCGACGGCCGCGCGCCGGACGGTTAGGTCGTCGCCATCGATGCGGTCACCGATGGTGGATTCGGCGAAGGTCGGAACGGTCCACGGACTGCGCCGGACGGTGCGCGACCGCTTGCGTGTCTTTGAGACGCGCGAGGTCAGCGCCGAGGGCGTGGATTTCTTGGAAATGCTCGACTTTTTGCGAGCCGTCGCCTTGGTTGCTGCTTTCTTCGTCGCAGCCGGTTTCTTCTCGGCAGCGGCGCCGCTCGAAGCGGCCGCGTAGCACGCCCCGGCTGTAGCAACCAGAGCAATCAATAGGATGAGTACGGGGGGAAATGTCCGTCGAACCATGGTGAGCAGAGAGTTTCCGTCAGAACATAAAACTATGTTCACGTTGAAATCCCCGGCCGGGACAACACGCTTGTTGGACATTGTCGGGGATTGCATCCAGGGCGTCAAGCTGTTGTCCAGCCGGCATCTATATTAGAACTCCTCCATGCATGAAATCGGCCTCTGGGGACGTGAGGAACAGGGCAAAGCGCGCCATCCCCTCCGGCCTTCCGGCCCGTCTCTTTTTCGTGGTGTGGTATTTCCTCAATGACGCCTCAATACACGGCGTATTGTCCCGGGGCGAATGCAATTTACCCCCAGCCCGGCAGGATAGTCGATAGCCAGTTAACGGGTAATCGCGACTACGGCCCATTTCGTAGCGCAACCTGCGAACTGCCGCTTCAGGCCTGAAAGGCCTGCGGCGAACCCTCTATTCACTATGATACCGGGGCACGGGGCGAACAGAAGAGGAAGATTGTGTTTTGCCGCGAGTACATGCCCTCTCTACGTTCGCGCGCGTTCGGGATGCGGGAACCGTCCGTGCTTGTCTCAAGGATGTTGCCAATAGGGCCGATGGCGTTGAAAACATCGAAGTTCACATAGTCCGGCTGAGCGGAAGCGCACGTGGCCATCTGCATAGCTGCCGGCCGTTGATCGGCAGGCGGCCCACCGCATCCGTGCGCATGTGAGCTGCTGAGAAAGCTTGACACGGGAGGGTGTCCTCAGTTACCTCTCATCCATGTGGCCGCAGAACTATACGCCCATAGCGGATAGCTTGTGGGCGTCAGCGCTCGTCGCGGCGTTGCCGATTTTCGTGCTGCTTGTGCTGCTCGGCGTGTTGCGCAAACCCGCGTGGTTGGCGGGCCTCGCGGGGCTTGTCGTTACGTTCGCAGTGGCGACGCTGGGCTACGGCATGCCGTCGCTCACGGCGGTGAGCGCGGCGCTCAACGGCGCGGCGTTCGGGCTGCTGCCGATCGGCTGGATCGTTTTCTCCGCAATCGTGCTGTACAGGATTACGGTGGAAACGGGAAAGTTCGAGATCATCAAGAACTCGCTCGGGCAGTTGACCTCCGACGCGCGCCTGCAGGCGCTGCTGATAGCTTTTGCATTCGGCGCGTTCATAGAAGGAGCGGCGGGTTTCGGAAGCCCGGTGGCGATTGCCGCGGCCATGCTTACCGGACTGGGGTTCTCCCCGTTCTACGCGGCCGGAATATGCCTGCTGGCGAACACCGCGCCGGTGGCGTTCGGATCGATCGGCATCCCGGTGGTGACGCTTGCGGGCGTCACCGGTTTGCCGAAGCTCGAGTTGAGCGCGGCGGTGGGGCGGATATGCGCGCCAATATCGATGTTCATTCCCGCATACCTCATAGCCGTGATGGGCGGCTGGAAAGGTCTGCGGGGTGTGCTGCCCGCGGCGGCGGCTTGCGGCGTAGCATTCGCGTCCGCGCAGGTGCTGGTGTCGAACTTCGTCGGCCCGGAGCTGACGGACATTCTTAGCTCGCTCTCAGCGTTGGGGGTGCTGGTGCTGCTGCTGTGGTGGTGGAAGCCGCGCGACCAGGCTCCCGAAGCGGCGAAGGTCAAGACGCTCCCGCACACGCGGAGCGAGATCGCGCTCGCGTGGTTGCCGTACGGGCTGCTCGTGGTTTTTGTGCTGCTGTGGGGCTCCGAGCCGGTGCGCGCGCTCCTGAACCGAGTGACGATCACCGTGGCGTGGCCTGGCCTGCACAACGCCGTGGTGAGGATGCCCCCCGTGGTGCCGGAACCCGCTCCGTATGCGGCGACGTACGCATTTTCGTGGCTGTCGGCGGCGGGCACCGCGACATTGCTGGCGGCGATAGCCTCAGCGCTGGTGCTGCGCATGCCGGCGCGGCAGTTAGCCTCGGTGTTCGTCAAGACGGCGCAGCAACTGAAGCTGCCGATCCTGACGATCGTCAGCGTGCTGGCGCTTGCATTCCTGATGAACTACTGCGGCGCGACGGCGACGCTGGGTCTGGCTTTCGCGGCGACCGGAGCGCTGTTCCCGTTCTTCAGCGCGATGCTGGGCTGGCTGGGAGTGTTCCTGACGGGGTCCGATACATCGGCCAACGCGCTGTTCGGCAACCTCCAGGTGGTAACGGCGAACCACCTGGGAGTGAGCCCGGTGCTGATGTCGGCGGCGAACTCGTCAGGCGGCGTGATGGGCAAGATGATCAGTCTTCAGAGCATCGCGGTAGCGGCGGCGGCGACGGGCATGGCGCGCGCGGACGAGGCCAAGCTGTTCCGCTTCACGCTGCGTCACAGCATCTTCCTGGCGTGCATGATCGGGCTGATCACGGTGTTGTACTCGTGGTTGGGCGTGGCGTAGGCGTTACTCGTAGCGCAGGGATTCGGCCGGAGCGATGCGTGAGGCGCTGCGCGCGGGGTATATCGTCGCGAGCAGGCTGATGCCGAGAGCCATCGCCGCAATCCAGAGGCTGTCCACCCAGCGCGGGTCGAACGGCACCCAGCTCAGAGCGTAAACCTCTTCGTCGAGGCGCAGCCAGTGGTAGTGGTCCGCCAGGAAACTGAGCGTGTGGCCGGCGGCGAGGCCGATAGCAGTTCCGACGATGCCGATCAGCAGCCCCTGATACACGAAGATGCGGCGGATCTGCGCCTGTCTGGCGCCCATCGACATGAGGATAGCGATGTCCTTGTGCTTCTCCATCACCATCATGATGAGCGTGATGAGGATGTTCAGCGCGGCAACAAGAACGATGAGGCCGATGGTTATGAACGTCACGGTGCGCTCCATATTTAGAGCGCTGAGTATGTTGCGGTTCTGCTCCATCCACGTCGCCGCGCCGAGCCCTGGCCCGATGATGGACTCTGCGGCGCGCGCCACCTCCGGAGCGGTGCGGATATCATCGAGGCGCAGCTCGATGTTGTTCACCACGTCGTCGAGGCCGAGGAGCCATTGCGCCGCCGGGAGCGAGATGTACGCCATGGAGGAGTCAACCTCGTAGAAGCCGGACGAGAAGACGCCGACTACGCGGAAGGTCTCCTTGCGCGGCGTCGCGCCGAACGGCGTGAGCGATCCTCCCTGAGGGCTGAGCACATTGACCGCCTGGCCGATCTTCGCGCCAAGCTGCGCCGCCAGCTTGTCGCCAAGGATGATGCCATACGGCGCGCCATCCGTGCGCAGGTCCGCCAGCGAGCCCGCCTTCATCGTACGCAGCGTATCGCCGGATTCGAGCGCGGAGCTCGTATCAATGCCCTTGATGACGGCCGCCTGGGAGCCTGCGGCGTACAGGTACACCTCGTTGTACAGTGTGGGCGAGGCGGAAACGACGTGCGGCAGCGCGCGCAGTTTCGGGAGCAGCTCGTGCCAGTTGTCGATGCCGTAGCCGGGCTCTTTCTCCATGATGTTCACGTGCGCGTATGCGCCGAGAAGCGTGGTCTGGAGCGTGTTCCGGAACCCGTTGTTGATGGCCAGCGCCACGACCAGCGCCATAACGCCCGCCGCTACGCCGACAACCGAGATCACCGTGATGATGCCGATTACTGCCTGCTTGCGCTTGGCGCGGAGGTACCGGCGCGCGACAAACAGCTCAAAGCGCGTGCCTGCAGAAGCCATCACTCTCCTTGTTGTGCGTCGGCCTCACGAAGCTGATCGGCGAGGCCGAGTGCGCCCTCGGGGCGCAGCAGCGGAAACAGGATGACGTCGCGGATGGAGGTGGAGTTGGTCAGCAACATCACAATGCGGTCGATGCCGATTCCTTCGCCGCCCGTGGGAGGCATGCCGTAAGCGAGCGCGCGCAGGAAGTCCTCATCCATTTGATGCGCCTCTTCGTCCCCGCGTTCCCGCATGGCGAGCTGGGCGTCGAAGCGCCGCCGCTGCTCGATGGGATCATTGAGCTCCGTATAGGCGTTTGCGATCTCCATTCCGCCGGCGATGATCTCGAAACGCTCGACGAAGGCCGGGTCGTCCGGCTTATTCTTCGACAGAGGCGAGGTTTCGACGGGGAAATCGTAGATGATCGTGGGCTGGTCGAGCTTGGATTCGGCGTGGCGCTCGAACAGGTCCACCAGGCGCTCGCCATCGGTAGCCTTGGCCGAGTGGCGGCTGAGCCAGGCGGAGTCCTTGAGATCGTCCATCGTGGGGCGGCCTTCGCCCTCCCAGAACTCGATGACGGCCTCCCGCATGGTGAAGCGCCGCAGGCGGCTGAAGTCGAGCGTACGGCCCTGATACTCGACCTGGTCCGACCCGGTGGCGTCGATGGCCACCTGCCGCAGCAACTCCTCCGAAAAATCCATCAGGCCACGGTAATCGGTGTAGGCCTGGTAGAACTCGAGCATCGTGAACTCGGGGTTGTGCCGTGTGGAGATGCCCTCGTTGCGGAAGTTACGGTTGATCTCGTAGACGCGGTCGAGGCCGCCGACGACAAGGCGCTTGAGGTAGAGTTCGGGCGCGATGCGAAGGTAGAGGTCGATGTCGAGCGTGTTGTGATGCGTGATGAACGGCCGCGCCGCCGCGCCGCCGTAGATCGGCTGCATCATGGGCGTCTCCACCTCGAGGAACCCGCGCGCTTCTAGCTGACGGCGGAACGAGCCGATGATACGGGCGCGTTTCACGAAGACTTCACGCGATTCGGGGTTGGAGATGAGGTCGAGGTACCGCTGGCGGTAGCGCGTCTCGACGTCCTCTAGCCCGTGCCACTTCTCGGGCATCGAAAGCAGCGTCTTTGACAGGAACGTGAGCTTCCCGGCGTGAACTGTGAGCTCGCCCGTCCGCGTGCGGAAGAGGTAGCCTTCGACGCCGATGATGTCCCCGATGTCGAGCAGCTCGTAGAGCTTGTACTCGCACTCGGAGACGGAGTCCTTGCGGATGTAGACCTGGAGCTTCTCGCCCTGCTGGAGCAGGTGCAGGAATCCGGCCTTGCCCATGCGCCGGATGGTCTGGATGCGGCCCGCGATTCGAACGTTTACCCGCGAGGCCTCGAGCTCCTCAGCGGAGCGTTCTCCATAAGCGGAGCGGATCTCGGGGACGGTGTGCGTGAAATCGAAACGCTGGCCGAAGCCGCGGAAGCCGAGAGCCTCAATCTCGCGGATTCGCTTGAGACGCTGGGCAAGCAAGTCCTGTTCCAAATGAAAGATCTCCTGATGCGGGCGGCCTGTTCGGAGAGAACATGCGGCCGAAATCTCATTATAATGATTGCGGTTGCCTTCCATCTCGATAGTTGTTCCGGCCTTTAACGAACAGGAACGGCTCCCGGCGACGCTTCGGGCCATTGTGGAGTACCTCGATGGATGTCAGCAGGTTCAGTACGAGGTGCTGGTGGTGGATGACGGCTCGGCCGACGGAACGGCCCGGGTAGTCGAGGAGTTCGCGCGCTCGCGCCCGGAGGTGCGTCTGCTTGCGAACGGCAGGAATCGCGGTAAAGGCTACTCGGTCCGGCACGGCATGCTGAAGGCGACGGGCGAGTGGGTGCTGTTCACGGATTCCGATCTCTCAGCGCCGATCGAAGAGGCGCGCAAGCTGTTCGAAGCCGCGCGGCGCGAGGGAGCTTTGATTGCGATCGGCTCGCGCGCTCTCGACAGGTCGCTGATCAGCGTGCATCAATCGTGGTTTCGCGAGACCGCGGGACGCATTTTCAACCTGATCATGCGCGCGCTCACGGGCTTGCCGTTCCACGATACTCAGTGCGGGTTCAAGCTGTTCGAGGCACGCGCGGCGCGCGACGTTTTCGGCCGCCAGCGGATCGAGCGCTGGGGTTTCGACGCCGAGGTGCTGTTCATCGCGCGCAAACTCGGCTACAAGACCGTTGAGGTTCCGGTGCGGTGGAGCCACGCCGAAGGCACGAAGGTCCGCATGCTGCGCGACAGCCTGAACATGTTCATCGACTTGTGGCGCGTGCGGTGGAACCACCTGCGCGGTCTGTACCGGGAGCCGGAGCCGTTCCAGTAGCCACGGGCGGCCTGCTTCGGCCGCGGCCTATCGGGCCAGAACCGAGTCGTAGATCTCCGCCATGCGGCGCGCCGAGGCCTCAAGCGAGAACTCATCGCGCATGCGCCGTACTCCCGCTGCCGCGAGTCTTGTGCGAAGCTCTGCGTTCGCAGCGGCGTCGCGCAGGCAGGCGGCGAGAGCAGCGGAATCGCCTGTCTTGAACAACAGGCCTGTGCGCCCGTGCTCGATCAGCTCGGGGTTGCCACCTGTCTCCGATGCGATGCAGCAGCAGCCGCAGGCCAGAGCCTCCATCAATGAGTTCGACAGCGCCTCGGAGGCGGACGGCAGCACGAAGATGTCGATAGCGCGCAGCCAGGCGGCCACGTCTGCGGTGGCAGGCTCGAAGTGAACGCGGTCCGCAAGGCCGAGCGAGGCCGAGTACGCCTGCAGGCGGTCGCGCTCAGGGCCGCTTCCGACTATGGCGAGACGTAGCCCGGGGAACTCGCCCATCACGGCGGCAAAGGCGTCGAGCAGGACTGGAATGTTCTTCTCCGGCCGCAGCGCGCAGACGATTCCGGCCACCATTCCGGCGCCGGCAAGAGCGGGCGGCCGCGCGCCGCGCCGGGCGGGGCTGAAGACGTCCGTGTTTACTCCGTTATGGCAGATGTGGATGCGCCCGGGCGGCACTCCGTCTTCGGCGATGAGCTGGCGGCGCACCGCCTGGCAGTTCACGACGATGCCCCCGGCGAGGCGGTCGGTGACGCGCAGCAGGTGGCGGAACAGCCCGGGGGTCAGGTCGCGGTGAGCCCGCTGGCTCGAGAGCACGCGAGGAACTCCGGAGATGCGGGCGGCGGGCACGGCAAACAGGTTCGCGGGCACATCGAATGAATGCACCAGCTCGATTGCGTGCCGCCGCACATAGCGCCGGAAAACGGAAAGCGCCCGCAGAAGGGAGGGCGAACGAAACGAATTCAGCGAGATCGTGAATACCGGCACGCCGGCGGCCTCGAGCTCCTGTGAGCGGATGCCGCCGGGCCTGAAGCAGGCGACGTGGGGCGAGAAGCGGTCGCGGTCGAGCGCGCGGGCGATCTCGGCCGCCTGGCGCTCGCTGCCTCCGATGCCAAGCTCGCGGACCACCAGCAGTACGGGGCGCGGCGTCATAGAGACTCGCGAAGCTGGGCCGAGGACGGCGGGCCGGGAGCCCGCCGTCCTCGGCCAGGAGCCGCCCACACAAGACCTTCCAGCCCGGCCGCGGCCATGCGAGAACGGGGGGCGCGCTTCGGTGCAGTAGTGCTCGGAAGACCGAAGGACCGCCGCGGCGCCGGGTTCATTCCGTGATCTCGATGCTCGGTCCGGAGGCGGCGACAGCGGCTACACGTTCCACCACGCTCCGGGCGAGAGCGTAGAACGGCGCGGAGTGCGGATCGTCCTCGGCCTTGAGCGCAACCGGCTCTCCGGAATCGCCGCCCACCCGTACCTGCGGATCGAGCGGGATCTCGCCCAGAAAATTCACGCCCATCTGCGCGGCTGTGCGCTGGCCGCCACCGTAGCTGAAGACGTCCACCCTGCCGGAGCAGTGCGGGCAGACGAGGTAGCTCATGTTTTCGACTATCCCCAGCACGTTCACGCGCACCTGCTGGAACATAAGGATGGCCTTGCGGGCGTCCTCGAGCGATACGCTGGACGGGGTCGTGACGACGATCGCGCCGGATACGCGCGTGCTTTGGATGAGGGATAGCTGGACGTCGCCGGTGCCGGGCGGCAGGTCCACGATGAGGTACTCCAGCTCGCCCCAGTCCACTTGGCTCAGGAACTGGCGGATGACGCTGTGCAGCATGGGCCCGCGCCAGATCAGTGGGCGGTCGCCGGGGCTGAGGAAGCCCATGGACATCAGGCGCAGGCCGTGGCGTTCGATCGGCTGGATGCGGTCGCCCACAGCCTCGGGCGGCTCGTTCACGCCTACCATGAGCGGCACGTTGGGGCCGTAGACATCGGCGTCGAGGAGGCCTGTGGGGTGGCCCAGGCGGGCAAGCGCCAGCGCGAGGTTAACCGCGACTGTGGTCTTGCCGACGCCTCCTTTTCCGGAACCGATGGCGATGATGTGGCGAACTCCAGGAACAGTAATGTCTGGCGCCACGGGGGGTGGAGTGGGGTGCATACAATTACATAGTAGCCGTCCAGCGAGAGCGCTGAAGGTTGCAGCAGGCGCAAGCGGCCGGACCTCGAACCACTCCGATATCAGGCTGCGACCGGCGAATGGCCCGCCATTCACCACCGGCTCAGGTAATCAGCGGCTAACACCGTCTCACTTCGGAGCAGGACATCTTAGTTGCGGCAGGAGTGCTTCGATGCACTCTCAGGCTGGTAGCGGTGAAGATACAGGCCAGAATACTCAAGGGGATGCCGCAGTCCGATCGCAGGGCGCCTTTCTTTTCGCTTGTTCATCGTCACAAATTGCCGTTGTGGCGTGCAGCGCTATATCCAGCATTTTGCAGAGCTTTCCGGCGCATTTAATGTCAGGGTTATTGAAACAGCGGTTAAATTGTGTTTAAATACCATTGGCTTGACCTAACCCCGCGAAATGGGATGAGGCGCGGGATCACGAATTCGCTTCCCCCCTTGATAACCAGGAGGGTGGAGTGTCTGGGGAGAAGAGAATGCCATCATCGCTTGCGCAGAAAGTAGCAACGCTTCCGGAGAAACCGGCGGATCGCTCTCCGGAGCGCGTCGTAACCGTACTGGCAATCAGTCCGTACGATCAAGACCACGCCGTGCTGCGCAACATATTCAGCCACTCGAACTGGTGCCTTCGCTCAGCGCGGACGTGGCGCGAGGCCCAGACAAGCCTCGCGGCAAATCCCGCCAGTGTAGTCCTCTGCGAAGCCTGCCTTTCGGACGCGGAATGGCAGGACGTACTGGCGGGCATCGAGTCGATGCCGGGACGTCCGCTTCTCGTGGTTACGTCGAGCCTTGCGGACGATCGCCTGTGGGCCGAGGTGCTCAACCTCGGCGGCTACGACGTGCTGATGAAGCCGTTCGAGCAGTCTGAGGTGGTCCGAGTGCTGAGCCTCGCCTGGCTGAACTGGCGCGACAAGCGCGGCGTGGCCGGGCCGAAAGCCCCAGCTGCCATGTCGCGGCCGAGGTTAGCCGCAGCCGCCGGGGCCTGACCGGCGGGAAAACACCGCATACAGTACCCGAGTGGGAGGGGTGTGCCATAGTGAAGGTAGATGTCCGCCTGGGAGGACACCATCACTGTCCTGGCCGTAACGGCGGCCCCCGATGAGGCAGCTTTCCTTGATACTCTGGCCGGACGCACGCGCTGGAAGATCGAACGCGTGTGCTCAGTCGTCGAAGCCGCCTCGTTCATGGCTCACAATGATGTCGCCGTAGTCCTCTGCTCCGCGACGCTGCCCGATGGCAATTGGAAGGACGTGCTGGCAAGTGTCTCCTCGCGCGGAGGGCGCGCGCGGGTGATAGTGCTGGCAAGCGGTTCCGACGACCACATCTGGTCCGAGGTCCTCGATTCCGGCGGCTACGATGTGCTCGCCAAACCGTTCGACACAACGGAGGCTGTCCGGGTCATCAGCCTTGCATGGCGCCAGTGGCGCGACTCAGCCGCACGCGCCGGGGGTGCGGGAACGGACGCCGGTGTGCCGACTACTAAGTAGCGCATGCTCTCCCACGACCGGGGGCGCCTGCGGACCAGGGGGTCCGCTCCACATAGTTCGGGCGACGCTAACGGCATCCCTGGGGAATGTAACGTGGTCATCTTTACTCCTGGACGGTGTAGATTTTTCGCTCCCGGCTAAGCCGCCACCGGTGTTAGTCGCCGCAAGCGCCTGACTTTCTTGAGTGACCCAGAGTGGAACCCGTCGTGCCGTAGAGTCTCCAATTGCCCTAGACAAGCTCGCATGTGCGGCTTCGCATTCGCGCAGACGTAGGCGCGGCGCCAGGTTCGCAGGGTTGGGTTCATCCAGCCTCCCCGTGCTGGAAGGGGGAGGCGCATTGCAGGTCCCTCCCGCGAGGAGCCGGTCGCGTGCGTTCTCCTCGCCCGGGGAGGCGTGCGCGGCCGGCCCCTGGACGGCTATGATGTCCCAGGCATGAATATCCTCCGCTGGGAAGACATACCGCTCGAACAACTGACGCCGCTGCTGACCCGTCAGGCGATCCACGGCACGAACCTCACGATCGGGCTGTTCCACCTCGACAAGGGCTGCGATCTGCCCGAGCACAAGCACATCCACGAGCAGATATGCGTTCTGCTCGAGGGCCGGCTGCGCTTTCGCAGCCAGGACCGGGAAGTGATACTCGAAGCGGGCAGCATGCTCCACTTCGCGCCCAACGAGCCCCACGCTGTCACGGCCCTCGAGGACAGCATCGCGATGGACGTCTTCGGGCCGGTTCGCGACGACTGGCGCTCAGGCGACGACGCCTACATACGGGAAAGCCCGAAATAGGCGGATCTGCCCGCTTGGTAGAATATGTCTTTGTGGGACAACGCATTGCCATCATCGAGGATGAATCCGACATCGTCGAGATGGTGCGTTACAACTTCCGCAAAGAGGGCTTCGAGGTAGAAAGCTACTCGAGGGGCAGGGAGGGGTTCGAGGCGCTGCGGCGAAACCCGCCGGACCTCCTGCTGCTCGATATCATGCTCCCGGACGAGGACGGCCTCTCGGTCTGCCGGCGGCTCCGCGCGGACGAGCGGTTGAAATCCTTGCCTGTCGTGTTCCTCACCGCCCGCGGCGAGGAAGTGGACCGGATCATCGGACTCGAGATCGGCGCGGACGATTACGTCGTGAAGCCGTTCAGCCCGAGGGAACTCGTGGCGCGCGTCAAGGCGATCCTCAGACGGCAGGCGCGGCCGGCCGAAAAGGGCGAGACGATCGAGATACGCGGCCTTCGGCTGGACGCGCGCACGCAGGACGTGCTGGTGCGCGGGCGGCCCGTCGGGCTGAGCGCGCTTGAGTTCAAGCTGCTGCATTTCCTGGCTTCACACCCGCGGCAGATATTCAGCCGCGAGCAACTGCTGGACGAGGTCTGGGGGCGCGATTGTTACGTGACCCTGCGGACGGTGGACGTGCACATCCGCAGGCTCCGGGAGAAGATCGAGGCGCAACCGGACCAGCCCGAGTACATAGGCACTGTCCGCGGGGCGGGGTACCGGTTCCTGGCCGAAGCGGAGCGCCGGGAATCTTGACAAGCACCTGATGACCCTTGGCAGTCCCATCTTCCGCCGGCTGCTCATCAGCGCAATCATTCCTCTCGCAGTTGCTATGGCCGCGCTTGGTTTCTACCTGACGCGGCACGAAGGGCGCGCCCCGGCAGCCGAGGTTTGGAAATCCATCCTGTTCGTTTCGGGTATAGCTGCGCTGGCTGCGATCGGGCTCGCGTACCTGTTCGCGAGGTCGTTCACGCGCCGCGTGCGGCGGCTGCGGGAGTTTGCCGAGAGCCTGCCGTCGCCGCGCGCCGGCAGCGAGTCCATCCCCGATGACGAGAAAGACGAGCTGGGCGCGCTAGGGATATCCCTGAAGCGAATGGCCGGGCAGATGCGCGACCTGGTGGATCGCCTCAGCCTGGAATCGAATCGCCGAGAGGCGATCCTGGCGAGCATGGCCGAGGGAGTGCTGGCGGTGGACTCCACGATGCGCGTGACCTTCTGCAACAATGCGTTCGCGCGTGCCGTCGGAGTGGAGACCCCCGTTCCCGAGCGGCTGCCGGTTCTGGAGCTGGTGCGCGACCCGGGCTTCATCGACCTGCTGACGCGCGTCATGGTGACGGGCGAGACGGCCTGTGCGCGGATGCAACTCGCCGCGGCCGAGGGGCGCTGGTTCGAGGTGCAGTGCGCCCCGCTTGCGCCGGCCAACAGGCGGGGAGCGATCTCCATCCTGCACGACGTTACTGACATAGAGCGGCTGGAGCGGGTGCGAAGAGACTTCGTCGCCAACGTATCGCACGAGTTGCGGACGCCGCTCACGGCCATCCGCGGGTATGCCGAGACGCTTCTGGACGGCGCGATCGACGATGAGGAGAACAACGTCAAGTTCCTGGAGAAGATCCGCGCGAACGCCATCCGCCTGAACAATATAGCGTCCGATCTGCTCGTGCTCTCAGAACTCGAATCGGGCCGCCTGCCGGCGGAACCCGAGCTGGTTGACGTCCGCGATGCCGTTGAAGCGGCGCTGCGGACGGCGGAATCCGAGGCCAGGGTTCGCGGCGTGACGCTGCATACGGGGGAGCTCGCCAGCGCCGCGGTGATGGGCCACCGCATACGGCTCGAGCAGGCGCTGGTGAACCTGATACTCAACGGCGTGAAGTTCAACCGGCCCGGCGGACTGGTCGCCGTGAACGTGGAGCGGGAAGGCGGCAGCGTGATCATCACGGTGGCGGACACTGGGATCGGAATACCTTCCGAGGACCTGCCGCGCATTTTCGAGCGGTTCTATCGAGTGGACAAAACGCGCTCGCGCGAGGTCGGCGGAACGGGCCTCGGGCTGTCGATAGTGAAGCATGCAGTCGAGCGCATGAACGGTACTGTGGCAGTAGAGAGCCAATTGGGCAAGGGTTCGCGGTTTACGATCACCCTGCCAGCGTTTGAGGAACGGAACCGGATATGGGAAGCGTGACGCCCGAGTTCGAAGAGTTGAAGATGCGGCTGCTCGAGATGGGAGGCCTGGTTGAGGCGGCCGTACACGCCAGCGTAGGCGCATTGACCGCGCGCGACGAGCAACAGGCGCAGGCGGTGCTGCGCAACGAGGCGCGCATCAACCAGCTCGAGATGCAGATCGACCGGCTTGCGATCGACCTGCTCTCCGGTCCCCAGGCGAAAGGCGAGAATCTGCGTCTGCTCACCTCCGCCATCAAGATCAACAGCGATCTTGAGCGCATGGGCGACCTGGCGGTGAACATCGTCGAGCGCGCGCTCTCATTGATGCGCCAGCCGGCCGTAAAGCCGCTGATCGACATTCCCCAGATGGCGAAGCTGGCGGAGTCGATGGTCCGGCGCAGCCTGGATGCGTTTGTGAGGCGCGACCCCGAGATGGCGCACTCCGTTCTGCTCTCCGACGACGCAGTGGACGACCTGAGGGACGCAATCTACCGCGAACTCGTGCAGTTCATGCACAACGACCCGGCCACGATCTCGCGCGCTCTGGATCTGATCTTCGTCGCGCGCAACCTGGAGCGCATAGCGGACCACGCCACGAACATCGCCGAAGACGTGGTGTTCCTGATACAGGGAGTGGACGTGCGTCACCACGGAGCCAGTGGGGCGGAGAAGCGTTAGAGCTGGATCCGCCCCCGAAAAACCAAAAGGGCAGGCTCCGCACCTGCCCCGCCCCCTCTGGTGAAGCCTGCAACCCTCACCCTCCGAGTCTCCCAGTGGTTCCCGTTTAGTGAATTCGATGCGCCTCCGCGCCGGAGGATGCGGAAATTTACTCCGTTGACCGGCTGTTTTTGGCGGTCTAGACTGGTGGCATAACTGGGGCAGACGGGGACAGGGGTGCAAGGGGATGCGCCTCGCGCAAGTTCTGGGTATCACTTCTACCGCCCACGACGTTCCGCTCCAGAAAACGTTGAGGAGCCGAATCAATGAACCTTTCGCTTTGGAAGAACATAGCGATCTCGACTGCAGCGGCGGGCGCTCTGGGACTCATCGTGATGCGCGAGCGGCGGCGGTGGCGGTTGCGAGAGCCGGCGCTCCATGGGAGGACGGGCCGGTGGTTTTCGCGCGCCGCGGATCCGGAGGCGTGGAGCTTCGACAACCGCCTTCAGACGGTCTCGCCGGGGAAGACGCTTCGCATCGAGACGATGTCGCCGGCTATTGTGCGCTGGAGTACGGACGGATGGAAGACGGTCCATGAGACGCGCACAAGGCGGGCGGGCGGCGGACTCGAGGCCGCTGAACTGGACACCTCACATCTCCCCGAGGGCAGCAGCGTTCAGTTCACGTTCTTCTGGCCCGAGGTGAACCGGTGGGAGGGACGGGACTTCGACGTCCGCGTGGAGCAGCGCGCGCGATACGGCGGAGCAGCCGGCATCTGAGGTGAGAGCGGGCGATTCCGGGCCGCAAGGCCCGGAGCCGCCACGAAACCGTCTGATCGCAGCGCGCCCTTACGCGCGTGCCAACTTGACTTCCGCTTGAACGCGCTACGCTTTCAGAGCGGCGTTCATGTTCTCGATCGCCTCGTCCACCTCGGCCGTGCTCTTGAAACCGATGGTCACGCCATCGACGGACCCCAGGCCCATCACGAACTTCATCGCGGCCACCCGGTCCTCGTGATTGGTGAACCGGCCCTCGCCGATGAGTTTCATGCCGAGAACGCCGATGCGGCGCGAGTGGATGTTCTTCGCGTGCGAGACCACCTCGTTCACGTCGCCCAGTTCGTCCGTTTCGCGCATCCGAGCCGTATCCATGCGCACGCCCTTGTGGTTCACGCGCAACAGCGCAACCTCCAGCCACTCGTTAGCGGCAAGGGTTCTCAGAGGCAGCAGCCCGTGGCATGACACGCCGTGCGCGCGAATGATCCCCTTGTGCTTCGCTTCCGACAGCGCATCGCGCAACCGTGCGGAGTCTTCGGCCCAATCGGCTGTTCGCACGCCGTGGATCAGCATGATGTCTACGTACTCGGATCCGAGATCGGAACGCAGACGGCTGATGGTTTCCAACGGATCGGCGGCGTTGCTCCTCGGGATCTTTGTCATGAGCCTGTAGCTGTCGCGGGGAAGGCCTTTGAGGGCGATCGCGAGCATCTGAGGCATGCCGCGGTAGTTGTCGGCCGTCTCAAAGAAGCGGATACCCCGGTCGTAGGCGTACCGGACCAGTTTCGTGAACTCCTGCTGGCCGAGCGAGCGCTGCACATTCCCGCCGAATGTTCCGGTTCCGAATGCCAGCCGGGTGACTTTAACGTTCGAACGGCCAAGCGTTACCCAATCCGTTGCTGATCGCTTCGTTGCCTGGGCGTGGAGCGCCGTTCCGGTTCCGGCCAGAACTGCCGCGCCTGCAGTAGTCCTGATGAAATCGCGCCGCGTGTGCCGCATCCTGTTGAACCTCCGTTTGGAGCCAAAGTAGCATACGTGCGAGGCTGGGCACATTCCGGCAAACACCGGATGGTTTCTTTGCACTTGTGACGAAACCTCGCGCCGCCTGGGCGCAGATGCCGCGCGCCAGCTTCTTCCCGCAGCACGGATGCCTGGCGCGGGAAAAGGGACGGCGGGCTGAGCGCCGTCCCGTCAGCGGTTACTTCTTGGGGAAGTACGCTAGCGCTACGCCGTCCCAGAACTCGCCTGAAGGCGCCTGGGAGCGCACCGCTCCGAGGGGGATCGCTCCCACGTACTGAGGTTTGAGTCCAAAGCGGGTGACAAGGTAGCTGCGCACGAGGCGCGCGCGGTCGCGCGAGCGGAGGAACTGCTCCTCCTCCGTCCCCTGGCTGGCATAGCCTTCAACGATCAGCGGCGTGTCGGCGGCGTACTTGAGGTACGGCACGGCCACCCTGTCGAGCGCCGCCTTGCCCTCGGCCGAAAGCGTTTCGTTGCCGGCAG
Source organism: bacterium (assembly GCA_050260275.1). GTDB lineage: Bacteria > Acidobacteriota > Terriglobia > Bryobacterales > Bryobacteraceae > DATMXS01. The sequence goes on along the minus strand of JBLNBX010000272.1, from coordinate 10,571 downwards.
CATCCTTAACAAACAACTGCGGCGATTCCAGCCATTCCCGTTTTGCGTCGCGCCCGCGCGCGAAATCGCCCTTGCGATACTCCTCGATGCTGATGCTGTCGATGTCGTAGAACCCGCGCTTCTTGAAGAAGCCGCGGAAGAACCAGTTGTGCTTCAGCGCCTCCATGTTGTCGGCGAGGTCGGCGGTGGCTTCACGCGTGTTCTGAAGCGTGCCGCGAACGTCTGCGAACAGCCCGGAATCGCCGCCCTGGGCGGGGCTAATCGCCTCGATGGCTTTTTTCACCTGTCCGGTGGCGTCTTGAACGTTCGTGACGGCGGCTTCCACCTTCTCGCCGATGTTGCGGCGCCGCAGGTCGTCAGTGACGGCGACCAGGTTATCCGAAACGGCGCGAGCGTTTCCGGTGACCGCCTCGATGTTGCCCACGGTGTCACGCACCTTTTCGTACATGGCATCGTCCGTCAGCAGCTTGCCGACGGTGCCCCGGCCCTGGCGCACGCCGCCAACCACTGCATCCACGTCTTTGATGATGCTCTTGCTCGTCGCGACCACCTCGCGCGCGTCAGCGCCCACGTCTTTCACCAGCATTTCCGCCTCATGGCCTACCGCGGTCAACTGGTTCACGGCGACGACCACCTGCTGGTGGATGTCGTCAACTGCCCGGTCGATCTCTCTCACGGTCTCCGCGGCCTGCTCGATCAACTGGCCGATCTCGACGGGTTCGCGGCTCGGGACGATCGCACCCGGCTCGAGCGGCGCGCCCGCGGCGGTTCCGGCCTCCACCTGGAGAATCTTGCTGCCCACGAGCCCTTCCACCTGGATGGTGGCGATGGAATCCGTGCGGAGGATGGGGCGGAAATCGTCGAGCACGCGGAAACGCACGCGGAACTTCGCTCCCGGACGCTGCGGCACCTGAATCGAGAGCACCTCGCCGGCTTCCATGCCGGAGACGTAGACCTTGGAGCCGGCCTTGAGGCTGCCGAGGTTCGTGAACTCGGTGGCGAATTCCACGTTTCTCGCGAACAGCAGGCGCCGGTTGCCGATCCAGAACAGACCCACGCCGAACAGCAGAAAGCCGCCGAGGACGAACAGACCAACCAGGGCTCTTCGCTTGAGCGGAAACATCACACTCCTCCCTGCGCCTTCATGAACTCGCGCACAATAGCGTGTTCGCTTGCTTCGAGTTCCTCAGGCGTACCGCTCGCCAGGATCTTGCCCTGGTGCAGCAATGCCAACCTGTCCCCGATGCGCCGTGCGCTCGGGATGTTATGCGTGACCACGACCATGGTCGTGCCTTCGCGGCGTTTAAGATCGAGTAACAACTCGTCGATCTCCTCGGATGTCATCGGGTCCAGCCCGCTGCTCGGCTCGTCGGCGAGCAGGATAGGCGGGTCCAGCGCCAGCGCGCGGGCGAGCCCGACGCGCTTGCGCATTCCGCCCGAGATGTCGCCGGGCATCTGGTTATAGATGCCCTCTAGTCCCACCCGGCGCAGTTTCTCGTCCACCCGCTTGCGGATCTCCCGGTCGGACAGCTTCGTGTGCCTGCGCAGCGGGAAGGCGACGTTTTCGCCCACGCTTATAGAATCGAACAGAGCAGAGTATTGGAATAGGAAGCCGATGCGCTTTCGCGCGCGCGCCAGTCCCGTGGGGTCGAGCTTCGTTATGTCCTCGCCTTCGATGACGATGCTCCCCTGGTCCGGCTGGAGCAGGCCGGCCATAAGTTTCACGGTCACGCTCTTCCCGGTGCCGCTGCGGCCCAGGATGCAGAAGCACGTTCCACACGGCACGTCGAAGGAGACGTCATCGAGCACCGTGAGCGGTCCGAAGGACTTTCTAACGCCGTCGAATCGGATTGCGGGCTGGTCCATCAGCCCCCCACCGCCTCCGGAAACAAGAAGAAGATCGCCTTAACCAACACAACATTAACCACGATGATAAGGATCGACGTGAAAACCACGCTCCGCGTGGAAGCCTGGCCCACGCCTTCCGTCCCGCCCACCGCGTTGTAGCCGAGGTAGCTGGCTACGGTGCCGATGATGAAGCCGAAAACGGCGGTTTTGAGCGTGGCGGGCACGTAATCCACGAAGTTCACGATCGACCACGCGCGGTCCCAGTAGAGCTGGAACGACATGCCGCTGACGAGGGTCTCGGCCACGTATCCGCCCAGGATGCCGCTGAAATCCATGATGGTTGTGAGAAGCGGCAGGGCTATGACACACGCGGCGACCCGCGTGACCACGAGGTACTTGAACGAATCCACGGCCAGGGTTTCGAGAGCGTCGATCTGCTCGGTGACGCGCATCGCGCCCAACTGCGCGCCGATGCCCGCGCCGACGCGCCCCGCGAAGAGAAGCCCCGCGACGAGCGGTCCGGTTTCCTTGACGAGCGCAAGAGCGAGCCCGCCGGGGATCATCGCTTCGGCGCCGAAACGCGCGAGCGACGACCGGGTGTGCATCGAGAGCACCGCCCCGACGGCGAAGCCAGCGGCGATGATGAGCGGCAGCGAGCGCCAGCCGATGTCGTAGATCTGCCTGACGGTTTCGCCGAACTCGACGGGCGGCCGGAACGCATCGCGGATGACGCGCAGCGCGAAAAGCGCCATGTCGCCACAGTGGTCGAGAGCTGAAACCAGCGGGCTAACTACCATCGAGATCTCGCTGCCATTGTAACCGCTGCTGCGAGAACGCCGCCGCCGGGTGCACCGCTTAGGCAGACCTGCAGGAAGTATCTCGATGCACGCGGCGGCCGCGCCGTTTCCTGAGATGCCTTAACCTTATCCAGGTCAGGGCCGGCGCCGTTCGGCGCAGCCGTGCGCCGTTCAGCCCTCCCCTATTGCGCGACGCCCCGCCGGGCTGGTACATTAACCTGTCTTTCTCCTGGTCGGATGGGAAGTTAGCCAGCCCCTCGGCGGGTCCTTCAAATCCTGTGCCAAAACGCGAAGGAGGATACTGTGCCCCTGCGAATCATCGTGTTAGCCAAGCAGGTGCCGGACACGAAAAACGTCACGGGCGAAGTGATGAAGCCCGACGGCACCGTGAACCGGAGCGCGCTCGAGGCCATCTTCAATCCCGAGGACCTGAACGCCCTCGAGATGGGGCTGGAGCTGAAGGAGCGCTACGGCGGCGAGGTCATCGTCATCACGATGGGGCCGCCGCGCGCGGCCGACATCCTTAAGGATTCGCTCTGCCGAGGCGCGGACCGGGTGATCCTGCTTAGCGACCGGCGTTTTGCCGCCTCCGACACGCTCGCAACCTCTTATACATTGGCGCAGGCCATACAGACGCACCTGTTGCCATACGACCTGGTGCTGTGCGGCCGCCAGGCCATCGACGGCGACACCGCGCAGGTCGGCCCGCAGGTGGCCGACAAGCTCGGCATCGCCCAGGTGACCTACGCAGACCGCGTGCTCGGCATCGAGGGCGGCAAAATGCGCGTTCACCGCGACCTCGGGCGCGCTGAAGAGGTGGTCGAGGCCACGCTGCCGGCGCTTCTGACGGTTCCCAAGAGCGCAAACTCGCCGCGCTGGCCGAACGCGCGCCTGCTGCTGAAGTACCGCCGCGCGCTTTCGGCATTCGATTTGGAGAAGGAAGCGCAACGGCAGGGGGTGACGCTCGACGAGCTGACGGAGCGGCTGCGCGCCCGCAACCTGCTCATCGAGACCTGGGGCGCGGAGGACATCAACGCGGACCTGGCGCGCATCGGCATATCCGGCTCGCCGACAAAGGTAAAGAAGGTGGAGAACGTCGTGCTCGCGGGCCGCAACCTGCGCATGTTCGACGCCAGCGAGGACGGCGTCAGGGAACTGGTGCACGAACTGATTGAAGAAAGGACGTTCGGCTAATGTCACAGCACGGTGACGTTTGGGTTTTCGCCGAAGTTGAGGGCGGCGGCATCGCGAGCGTCTCGCTTGAGCTGCTCGGCAAGGGCCGCGAACTGGCGGCCGAACTGGGCGTGAGGCTCGGCGCGGTGGTGCTGGGCGGCGATACGGACGCTCTGGCCGCGACGCTGTTCGCACACGGCGCTGACGTCGTGTACGCAGCGCGCGATCCGCGCCTCAACGAGTACACCACGCTGCCGTTTGCGCGCGTGCTGACGGGCCTGATCCGCGAGCGCAAGCCCGAGGTGGTGCTCTACGGCGCGACGCCCGTCGGCCGCGATCTCGCGCCGCGCGTGGCGTCCTCGCTCAAGACCGGCCTCACCGCCGACTGCACGGACCTGCAGATCGGCACCTACGAATCGGCCGGACGCGTGTATCAGAAGAAGCTGCTGCAGATACGGCCGGCCTGGGGCGGGAACATCATTGCGACGATCGTCTCGCCGGACGTGCTGCCCGAGATGGCCACCGTGCGCGAGGGCGTGATGCACGTGCCCGAGCCCGTCGAGGGCCGCAGGGGCGAGCTGGTGGAGATCCCCGTTGTGCTCGACCGCGAGTGCGACTTCGTCCGCGTGCTCGAGCGCCGGACACAGCCGCGGCGCGTGGACCTGCGCTCGGCCAACATCATCGTGTCGGGCGGCTACGGCATGGGGTGCAAGGAAGCATTCAACATGCTGCACGAGCTGGCTGCGATCCTCGGCGGCGCGGTGGGCGCCTCGCGCGCGGCCGTCGACGCCGGTTTCATCCACCACGATCACCAGGTCGGGCAGACCGGAACCACCGTGCGGCCGAAGCTCTACATCGCCTGCGGGATCTCCGGGGCAGTGCAACACCGCGCCGGCATGGAGGAATCGGCCAAGATCGTCGCCATCAACCGCGACCCCGAGGCGCCGATCTTCGGAATCGCGCACTACGGCATCGTGGGTGACGTGGCCGATGTGGTTCCGTGGCTGATCAAGGCCTTCAAAGGAAAGCTCTAAAGGGAGGCGGACAGTGGACAACTTCTTCACCGGCAACCCCGACATCCAGTGGCACTTCGAGCATCTCGAGATCGAGGACGTCGTGGCCGCGCTCGAGGACGGCTACAAGCAGGCCGACGAGTACGAGGACGCCCCCGCAAACTACGCTGACGCGATGGCAGGCTACCGCTCGGTTCTGGAGATGGCCGGAGCCATCTGCGCTACCGAGATCGCCCCGCTGGCGCCCGAGGTGGACCGCGAAGGCGCGCACTTCGATTGCGGCAAGGTCACTTACGCGAAGGGCACCGAGCGCGCCATGCGCATCCTTTCGCAGGCCGGCCTGATGGGCATGATGCTGCCGCGCCGCTACGGCGGGCTGAACTTCCCCGGCGTGCTGTATAGCATGGCTATCGAGATGGTGTCGCAGGCCGATGGCAGCCTGATGAACCTGTTCGGCCTGCAGGACATCGCCGAAACCATCTATGAGTTTGCCGACGAAGGGCTCAAGCAGAAGTACCTGCCGCTGTTCACCGCCGGCAGGGTGACGGGCGCGATGATCCTTACCGAGCCCGACGCCGGCAGCGATTTGCAATCGGTGCGCCTGAAGGCGGTGCCGCAGGCGGACGGCTCCTGGAAGCTGTACGGCGTTAAGCGGTTCATCACGAACGGCTGCGCCGACGTCAGCCTGGTGCTGGCGCGCTCGGAGGAGGGCAGCCAGGATGGCCGCGGGCTCTCGATGTTCCTCTGCGAGAAGTGCCCGGAGCTGGTGGTCCGCCGCATCGAGAACAAGCTGGGCATTCACGGCTCGCCCACCTGCGAACTGCAATTCAACGGTGTCCCCGCGGTGCTGGTCGGCCAGCGGCGAATGGGGCTCATCCGGTACGTGATGGCGCTGATGAACGGCGCGCGTCTTGCGGTGGCCAGCCAGGCGGTCGGCATAGCGCAGGAGGCTTACAACGAAGCGCTGAAGTACGCCCGCAAGCGCGTTCAATTCAAGCAGGCCATCGTGGATATGCCGCAGGTATATGACATGCTGGCGCGCATGCGGTCGAACATCCAGGCCGCGCGGGCGATAACATACGAGGCCAGCCGGGTGGTGGATATCCGTCGCATGCTGGAGTGCCAGGCGGCGGAAAATCCCGAGTTGAAACCGAAGCTGAAGGAATACTCGGGCTACGCTTCGGTGCTGACGCCCATCGCCAAAGGCTTCGCCTCGGAGATGTCCATCCAGGTGACCTACGACGCCATCCAGATACACGGCGGCACGGGTTACATGAAGGAGTTCAACGTCGAGAGGCTGGCGCGCGATGCGCGCATCACCACCATCTACGAGGGCACCACTCAACTCCAGGTGGTTGCGGCGGTCGTCGGCATCACGAGCGGCGTGCTGGGCAACTATCTCGCGATGCTTGGCGAGCGCGACTTCCGCGCGGACCTGTCCCGGCTGAGTTTCCTGTGCCGCGACATGCGCGAACGTCTCACGAACTGCGTGTCGTTCCTGAAGACAATGAATGACCGCAGCTACAGCGAGCTGATGTCGCGCCGGCTGGTTGACCTGGGCTCCGACGCGCTGGCTTCACATCTGCTGCTGGTGCAGGCCCAGAAAGATCCCTGCCGCACGCCGGTGGCAGAGCGGTACATTCGCGAGGCGTCACCGCGCGTCCGGATGCTGGCCGAATATGTGACCAGCGGCGATAAATACACTATTGAGAACCGGCAAGCGCTGGTATAATTCGACGAGCTGTAGGTAGTCCAAGGTGCATTAAAGCGTATTCATAAGCGCGTGTCCGTGTGATATCATGAGGGCGCGCTGAACAGAGTTCATGGGTGAACCGAGTGACAGGGCTATCCAGTTTTTGTCCGTTGTATTAGGTTCATTCGTTGACGTGAGGGTCTCGAAGTCTGGGGCTCAGATTCAAACAGTAAAGAAGGAAGAAGCATCAGATGAAGGAAAAGGGCACTGTCAAGTGGTTCAACGCGGCCAAGGGCTACGGATTCATCCAGCGCGAAACCGGCGAGGATGTGTTCGTGCACTTTTCCGCGATCAACATGAACGGCTACCGCACGCTGGATGAAGGCGCCCGGGTTGAGTTCTTAGTGAAGAGGGGTCCGAAGGGTCTGCAAGCAGAAGACGTAACAATGTTGACGTAGGAAGGTTGCCCGCCTTTCGGAATCGGTAAGACCGGCTTCCTCCGCAGGAAAGATTTTTGGGGCGGCGCGACCGCGAGGTGACGCCGCCCGTGTTCCCCCACCGGCGCATCGAACTGCCGACTCTGCCTCAGGTTTGTTCGTCCCAGCCTATAGAATAGGATTTGAACCTGGAAAAGACCCTGCTCCGCAAGGTTGGCGAAGCCATCGGCCGCTTTAAAATGATTCGCGATGGCGACCGAGTGGCCGTTGCGCTCTCCGGCGGCAAAGACTCGCTGACGCTGCTCGACGCCCTGCTTATGCTCGAAAAGCGGGCGCCGGTGGAGTTCACGGTGTGCGCGTTCACCATCGAGCAGGGCAAATTCCTGCGCCCGGTGGAACCGCTAGCCGCGTACCTGGAGCGCAAAGGAGTCGCGTGGACGTACTACCGCGACGCACCGTCGCTGACGCTCATCAACGACCGCCCGGAGCACGGCTGCGACCTTTGCAGCCGGTATCGCCGCCGCGCGGTTTACGAGGTGGCGCGCGGGCTGGGCGCAAACGTTATTGCTCTTGGCCACACGGCGGACGATTTTTGCGAGGCGCTGCTTCGGAATATGCTGTTCACGGGGAAGTTGAGCGCGCTGCCGCCGGTGACGCACTCGCGCGACCGCGAGTTCCGGCTGATCCGCCCGCTGGTGTTCGTAAGCGAGGACATCACCCGGCAGTGGGTGGAGAATGCCGGCGCGCCGCTCGTGCCGTGCGGGTGTTCGCAGAGGACCGGCACGGTGCGAAGCGTGCTTCGGAGCGTGGTGGGCAGCCTCGAAACCAATTACCCAAATGTGAAGGAGCACATGCTGGCCGCGATGGGGAACATCGAGCCTGGGCGATTGCTCGACACGAGGTTTCCCGCCGAGTGAGCCCGCACGGCAGCTTGCCTGGACGCCGTGCCGGGCAGCCGGAGCAGGCGCCTCGGGCCGGGGGCCCACCCGGCAGAAGCCCTCGCGCCGGACAGTTGCGTGGAACGTAGTATGGAGCCCGCCACCGCAACTCCATCGCTAAAGACTAATTTCGCCTGGATTTTCGCCGGCAATGCGTTCAATGCCGCAAGCCAGTGGGCCCTGCTGAGCCTGATCGCGAAGCTGGGCAGCACCACGATGCTCGGCGAGTACGCGCTCGGCCTGGCGATCGCGGCGCCCGTCGCGATGCTCGCACACATGAACCTGAGGGCGGTGCTCGCCACGGATGTAGCGCACCGGCACCCGTTCGGGGACTACTTCGCCGTCCGCGCCGCGGCGTCTGCAGTAGGCGTTCTGGCTACAGCGGCGGTGGTATTCGCGTCGGGATTCAGTGGACGCATCGCGGCCGTAACGGTCATTCTGGGCGTCTCGCTGGCGTCCGAGGCGCTCAGCGATCTCTACTACGGCCTGATGCAGCGCCGCGAGCGCATGGACCTGATCGCGCGGTCGATGGTGATCCGGGGGACGGCGGCGGTGGCCGCTTTGGGTGTGACGCTGTGGGCCACGCGGGACCTGCTCTGGGCGGTTGCGGCGCTCGCAGTCTCGCGCGCGGCCGTGCTTGCGGCCTACGACCGCCGGCGCGGCGCGGAGGGCGAAGACCGTGCCCGATCCGGGGGCAGGTCGCAATGGGAGATCCTACGCGCGGCGCTGCCTCTCGGCGCGGTGCTGATGTTCTCATCGCTGACGACGAACCTGCCGCGCTATGCCATCGAATGGTACTTCGGAACGCCGGAACTGGGAGCATTTGCGGCCGTGGCGTCGGCCCTGACCGCGGGCAATACGGTGATGAACGCGCTAGGACATTCCGCCACGCCCCGCCTGGCGCGGCTGTTCAACGCACGCGATCTGCGGGCATTCCGGAGCCTCGCGGCAAAGCTGGCCGCGCTGGCTTTTTCGCTGGGCGTTGTGGGCGCAATCGCGGCGGCGCTGGTTGGAGAGTTTGTGCTCGCCATCTTGTACCGCCCTGAGTACGCCGCCTACAACGGTCTGCTTGTGGGCATCATGGGAGCCGGTACCATGGTGTACACGGCCGTTGCTCTCGGGTACGTGCTGACGAGCATGCGCTTGTTCGCTCCGCAGTTGCCCCTGCTGGCGGTAGTGGCGGCCTCGTGCGGAGTAGCAAGCTGGGTGCTTGTCCCGGCGTTCGGATTAGCGGGCGCGGCGGCTGCCATCGCCTTCGCGGCGGCGGTGGAGATAGCCGGGCAACTCATACTCCTCTTGCGTAGCTTGCGGCGTTCGGAGCGGCAACGGTGAAGCGTGAACGGGGAGTAGAACGCGCGGCGTGGGCGCTGCTGTTCCTGTTCGTGTTTACCGTGCCGTTCGAGAAGAGCATCGCCTTCGACGGGCTCGGCACGATCTCGCGGCTGCTCGGCATACTGGTTTTCCTGCTCGCCGGGTTCGCGTTCGCCACCGGCCGGCCGCTGCGTCCCCCCAATCTCCTTCTGGTGCTTTCGGCTGTGTTCGCGTCGTGGATGGCGCTCACGTCCCTGTGGAGTATCGCGCCGGAGGCGACCTGGACACGAGCGGCGACGTGTGCACAGCTTCTCGTGATGCTCTGGCTGGTCTGGGACCTCGTCCGCTCGCGGTACCGCCAAACCGCGCTTTGCTCCGCATACGTAGCAGGCGCGGCAGTGGCTTCCGCTGCGACCATCGCACGCTACGTACAAAACGAGCAGACCTATTACCGGCGCTACGCGGCGGCGGGTTTCGACCCGAACGACCTCGGGCTGACCCTGGCGCTCTCGATACCGCTCGCGCTCTACGTCTCGGAACGCGCACGTGGGCTGGCGCGCTGGGCGTGCTGGGCCGCGATAGCGCTGGCGGAGGCTGGCGTTCTGCTCACATGGTCACGGTCTGCGCTGGTGGCCAGCTTCATTGCGTTCGCGTTCGTCGCGCTGCGCTGGCGCTCCAGTGGGGCAGTGCAGCGGGCCGCCGGGGTCGCGCTCGCCGGGCTGCTGATCATCGGAGCTTTGACGCTTGCTCCCGCTACATCACGCAATCGTCTGGCGGAGTTTGAGGAACACGCCGGCACGCTGCACGGGCGCACGCGCATCTGGAAAGCGGGAGTGAAAGCCTGGGTGCCCCATGCCGTCGCCGGAGTCGGCGCGGGGGCGTATCCCGCGGCGGTCGAGCCGTGGCTCGGCGTGCCCGCCATTCCGGGGCATCAGTACGTGGCTCACAATGCGTTTCTCTCGGTGATGGTCGAGGGGGGCGTTATCGGACTGGCGCTGTTTGGAGCGATGCTGGCGGCCGCGATTGTTTTCACCTGGATGCTGTCCGCGAGCGACCGCGCGCTGTGGCTCGTGATGCTCGCCGTGTGGTTTCCTGGCGCCGCCACGCTCACCTGGGAGTACCGCAAACCTACGTGGCTGATTCTCGCGCTGATATCGACAGCCTGGGCGCGGGCTTTTCGAGAGGAGACGTGAGGACGCGGGTTCTGGAAGTGCTTGCCACTCTCAAGCGCGCCGGAGCCGAACGCGTCGCGACGGCGCTCGCGTGCCGGCTGGACCGCGACCGGTTCGAGACGGCCGTGGTTTCGCTGTTCGACGCTTTTCCGCACGGGCTCGAGCCGGAACTGGAGGCGTGCGGCGTGC
>JBLNBX010000271.1:0-2612 GCA_050260275.1 bacterium | reverse complement strand
AGATCGCGCAACGCTGCCTGTACGGAGTGGATAAGAACCCGCTGGCGGCAGATTTGGCGAAGCTGTCGCTCTGGCTGGCGACCTTGGCGAAAGATCACCCCTTCACGTTCCTGGATCATTCCCTGCGCGCGGGCGATTCGCTGGTCGGCCTGACGCGGCGGCAGATCGCCGCCTTTGATTGGTCACCCGACGCTACTGGCTTTCCGGTGCAGGTATTGGAGAAGCGAATCCGCTTGGCGGCCGAGTACCGCCAGCGCATCCTCGCTGCTGCCGATGACGTGCCATATGTACAGTTGCTCCAGCAACTGAACAGCGCGGACGACGCGCTTTCACTCCCGCGTGAAGTCGGCGATGCAGTCGTCTCTGTGTTCTTCAGCGAAGCGAATGCGGCCGCGCGCGAGCGCTGCCGGAAAGGGATGCGCGTGCGCGTGGAGCAGATTCTCCGTGGAGCGGTCACCGAGACCCTGCCCGCAGCGCCGGCCGGCGTGCTGCCGTTCCATTGGGAACTCGAGTTTCCAGAAGTGTTCAGCGGCGGCTCCGGCGGCTTCGATGCGATCGTGGGCAACCCACCCTTTATGGGTGGCAGCAAGCTCTCGTCCGCAGCTGGAACCTTCTACACCTCTTGGCTCTCCGCGCTTCACCCTGGATCGCGCGGCAAATCTGACCTTGTTGCGCATTTCTTCAGGCGCGCTTTCAGTCTGTTGCGTGATCAAGGGACATTCGGACTAATCGCCACCAACACCGTTCGTCAAGGTGACACCCGTGAGACGGGCTTGCTCTGGATCAGGAACAACGGAGGCACTATCTACCGCGCCGAAACGCGGAAACGATGGCCGGGGACGGCAGCAGTCGTGGTCAGCGTTGTCCATGTTATGAAATCCCCCGGGTACGATGAGCCACCAATCCTTGACGGCAAATCCGTCGAGGTGATCACAGCGTTTCTGTTTCACATGGGGCCCGACGGGAGTCCTTCAACTCTGACTGCTAACCACCCTTTGGTGCATAGCGGTACGAACATAAATGGAAAGGGTTTCGTACTCACGCCAGAGCTTCGGGATGCTCTGATCGCTCAGTGTCCAGCATGTTGCGATCGCATCCGGCCCTACCTTGGCGCCGAAGAGATGAACGAGACACCCAATGCAGGTTCAACCCGATTTGTCATATATCTTGAAGGCCTAGACGAGGACCAAGCCAAAGCCTATCCTGCCCTGTACCGCCACTTGTACGAGACGGTACGCCTGCAGCGGCAAGGTAGCAGCGAGCCGCGCCTGAAGGAGCGTTGGTGGTTGTACTCGCGCCCTGCAAGCGAGTTGTACAAATCGTGTGCTGGCATGCAGCGGATCCTTGCCAGTGGTCGCGCCGGGGCCCATTTGTGCTTCGTGTTCCAGCCGACGTCGACTGTGTTCTCTGATGCGCTGACATGCTTTATTTTTGATCGTTGCTATGGCTTCACTGTCCTTCAATCCCGTGTGCATGAGGTCTGGGCGAGGTTCTTTGGGTCGTCGTTGAAGGACGACCTTAGGTATATTCCGGAGGACTGCTTCGAGACGTTTCCGTTCCCGCGAGATTTCGAACGCGACGCATTGCTCGAGCGCGTTGGCTGCACGTACTACGACTTCCGCGCCCAACTGATGCAGCGCGAGAACAAAGGGCTCACTGCCATCTACAACTGGTTCCACGACCCCGAATGCGAGTGCCCCGACATCCCCAAGCTCCGCGAATTACACGACGCCATGGACCGCGCCGTGCTCGATGCGTATAGCTGGACCGACATTCGGCCCCACTGCGAATTCATCACTGAGTTCGACGACGAAGAAGATGAAGACGAGAATGGCCGTCCGCGGCGTAAGAAGTATCGATATCGCTGGCCGGACGACATTCGCGACGAAGTTCTCGCTCGGCTGCTCGAATTGAATCGCCAGCGCGCCATCGAGGAAGGGCAGCTCCTTCCTGGCGAGCCGATCCTCACCACAGCCGGCGATCCCCCGCCAGCCAGGAAGCGCTCCGGCAAGACGAAAGAAAAGGTGTAATCCGTGGCGAATGAGATGAAAGCTGTTGAGGTTCGGGAGAAGTTAGTGGATGCTGTCCGCCTTGATCTGGTCGGCCCGGGTGATGGACTAGGTGACGCCGCCGAGGTCTTGCCCCAGGCGCCCTCGCGGTGGTATCTGACGGGATTCCTGGTTCCACTCGAAGCGGACCGTACGCAGCGAACCGACGAATCGAGCACAGACGAGGTCTATCAGGCGGGTGCGGGCGGTGGCGTGGATGACGACGTCGCGCCCGAACCCGCCGCGGCCAGGCAACGCTATCTTCCATCATCGATCGGCATGAGCGTTCTTTCGCCGGCCGAGGCCGGCCAGCTCCAGGTGCGCGTCCGCTGGGGCGATTACCACCGGCGCTCCGAAATGCCGGAGGAGTGGGCGCGGACCGCGCGCGAGGAGGTCGTCAACCTCAACCTGGCCCAGGCTACGGAAAGAGCGCGTGAAGTGGAGGTCCCGTCGAGCGGAGGCTTGTGTGTGGCCTATCTTGCCCGCCGCGTTGGGAACCTTGCGGCGGACGCGGGCGTTCCCGCCGGAGCGCGGACCATTTCTGTCTTCCTGGTCAACCGGCGA
>JBLNBX010000270.1:0-24122 GCA_050260275.1 bacterium | reverse complement strand
TGGACCTCGAAGGGCAACAGCTTCGATATCCGGATGCCGGCCGAAAGGTCCTGCAACAGATCGAGCCTCGCCGGCTCGGCAGAGAACAGCTCCGCCATCCGCTCGAGATTCTTCCTGAGCGCGAACTCAAGCGTCGTCGCGTCGAACGGGACGCCGGCCGTGGTCACCTCGTCCACCAGCGCGGCGATGCGGCCGAAGTTCATGTTCTCGCTCTCGAGAGCGCGACGCAGATCGTTGTTTAGCGTGACCTCGGCGGCAACGACAAGCGGCTTCGGCGCGGGCACGCCTGTTTCTGCGAGGAAGCGGATAAGCGATACGCGGTCCTCGTACAGATGCCTGAACGCGCGTTCGGCTTCGGCGAGGTTCGCGGCGAGGATCTGCTGAAGGATGCGGCGCTGCTCGTCACGAAACAGCAACGCCAGCGAGTATGTGCCGGGGCCGAACTCGTGGTCCACCTCGCGGACGAGTTCGGCGAAATCGCCGTGCCGGAAAACCGACGTGAGCCGGCGCACCGTCTCCTCGTAGGTCGCCATGTCCACGAACGTCCGGATGCCGCCCGCCACATTGTGGTCGCCCAGGTGCGCGACGCCAAAGGACAGCTCCGCAGACTCGCAGGTGATCTCAGACGTGATGCGCGCGCGGCCGAGCGCCAGCCTGGCCTTCCCGGCGGTGAGCAGCCGGTAATCGTGCGCGTCGACGGAGTACGAATATATCCGCCCCTGCCGCGTGCCGTCGAAGACGGACGACACCGCGTAGTGGACACCCACCTTTTGCAGATCCACGATGGCCGGCTTGACCCACTTGTTGTAGATCACCCGCCCGTTCTTGTGCTCCGGCAGGTTGCTCTTTGCACGTTCCAGGCGCTCGAGAAACGGTTCCTCCAGGTCCGGCCCGCCCAACTCCTTCGCGAGCTGTATCGCGCGCCCGGCGTACTGGATAACCTGAACGGTCTCGATGCCCGACAGCTCGTCGAAGAACCAGCCGCAGCTCGTGTACATCAGCATGGCGTGGCGCTGGAGTTCCAGAAGCTTCAGCGCAGCGATAGCGCCGTCGCAATCGAGCGGCCGGACGGCGTGAGTGGCGAAAAACGCTTCGCGCACCTCGGGAGACCGGTCCAGTATGACCTCGATGTAGTCGTCCCGTGCCGCCCAGGGGTCCTTCAGCAGCTCGCCGCCGCGCCGCTCGTAGAACGGGATAAGCTCGTCGCGCAGCCAGTCCATCGCCTCGCGCAACGGCCTCCGCCACTCCTGGTTCCAGTGGGGATGGCCGCCGCTGTTGCACCCGCAGGAGCTGTTCCAACGGCCGACGCCGTGGATGCAGCTCCAGGCGGTGTTCTCCCAAACCTGCACCTCCTGGCGCGGAGGGTGCTTCTCCAGAAACTCGCCGTAGTTGGTGAGCCGCGCGGCGCCGCGCTCCTCGATATATTTGAGCGCGTACGAAAGCGCCATCTCGCCGTGGTGGTGATGATGGCCGTAGGTTTCGCCGTCGGTGGCAATGTGCGCCAGTTGCGGCCAAGTGCGGTGCGCCGAAAACAGTCCCAGCAGCCGCTCAGCGAGATACTCGCCGCGGTCGAGCAGCCGCTCGAAAGCCACGGCGCGCGACACCGGCCCGTCGTAGAAGAAGATCGCGATCTTCCGGTGCGACGGCGTGCGCAACTTGTAGGCCATGGAAGGGTCGATGCGCCCGCCGCTCACGTCAGTCCAGTTCTTCCGGCGCGCCCTCACCCGGTGCGCCTGGTACGGCGACAGGATGGTGAACTTGATGCCGTGTTCCGCCAGGATGTCGAGCGTCTGGTAGTCCACCGCCGTTTCGGGCAGCCACATGCCTTCCGGACGACGTCCGAACCTGTGCACGAAATCGCGTATGCCCCAGCGCACCTGCGTATACTTGTCGCGCCGGTTCGCCAGCGGCATGATCATGTGGTTGTAGCACTGCGCCATCGCCGAGCCGTGCCCGGAGAAGCGCGCCGCGCTCTGCCGGTCGGCGTCGATCACTAGCTGGTAGGTTTCGAGCGAATACTCCTGCATCCACGCCAGCAGCGTCGGCCCGAAGTTGTAGCTGATCAGCGCGTAGTTGTTGACGATGCTCTCGATGCGGCCGTCCGGATCGAGCACCCTGGAAGCCGAGTTCGGCGCGTAGCATTCAGCGTCGATCCGGGCGTTCCAGTCGTGGTACGGGTAGGCCGAGTCCTGGAGCTCAATGGCCTCCAGCCACGGGTTCTCCCGCGGCGGCTGGTAGAAGTGGCCGTGTATGCAGACGTAGCGTTCAGGAGGCCCTTCAGTAGGTGTCATCATCGGCGGAGTAAGCTGCGAACCCTAGCGGGTGGCCGCGCGACAGCACACACCAGGCCGGACCGTTCGAACTGCTCCGCTTCTCGCCGGCGCTGTGCGTGGCCGGCCCGGACGCAAGTGTGGTCGTGAGTATCGCGGTGCCCCTCTGCCTTATATTAAGGAATTTTTAAGTGAGTGTCTAACGAAGCCCTAACCGCGCTCAAGCTTCTGAAGCGCCATGTTGATGGCAATGCCCGCCTTCGCGCCCTCGGCGGCCGCCACAATCACCGACTGCACGTCTTTCGCGGCGTCGCCCGCCACCCACACGCCTGAAACGCCAGCGCCCTGCCGTATGTCTGTCCTGACGGTGCCTTTCTCGTTGAAGCGGCAGCCGAGCTTTTCTGCCAGGCGCGACCGCTGGAACGGGTGCGAGGAGAAGAAGACCTTCCTGCGCGGGAGCGTCTCGCCATTGCGGAAGACAATGCGCTCGAGCTGCCCGCCGGAGCCCTCCAGGCGCGCTATCTCCAGGTCGATCACGCGAATACTCGCGCGATTGAGCTGGCGAAGGCGCTCGGCGCTCAGGGTGTGCGGCCCTCCGGTGCAGAGCACGATTTCGTCGCTCCAGGTTTTCAGGGATAGAGCCAGGCCCGCGCCGGAGTTGCCGTAGACGGCGATCGGCAAGTCGCGCGATTCCCAACCATCGCAGTAGGGGCAGTGGTGAACGCTCGTGCCGTAGAACTCGCTGAAGCCGGGGATCTCCGGCAACTGGTCCACTACGCCGGTGGCCAGCAGTATGAAGCGCGAGCGGAGCCGGGCTCCGCTCCGCAACTCGACCTCAAAGCCGCCCTCGGGCGTGCGGGAGGCATCGACGGCCTCCCCATGGATGAACTCGACCCCGTAAGGCGTCAGTTCTTCACGCCCGACACGCAACAGCTCGAGCGGCGAAATGCCCTCGCGCCCCAGGTAGCCGTGAACGGCTCCGGCGCGGCGGTTGCGCGGCTCGCCGGCGTCGACAACGATGACCCGGCGCCGGCAACGCCCGAGCATAAGGGCGGCGCTCAGGCCGGCCGGCCCGCCGCCCACGACGATGACGTCGCAGTCCCCAGCGGTCATGACGTTTCGCGGCGCTGTCAGCCGGCAAATTCGCCGGTACGGGCTGATGCCCGTCCGTGCAAGTCATGGATCCGCGTCCCGGCGGTTCGACGCCCGCGGCCGCGAACCATCTCCCGGACTCGTTCAGATCCGGCGGCGGCGCGCCCGGTCCCATCCGAACCGGATCGCGTCTTTAACCTCTTCCCAACGCATCCTGTTGCCGCTCGACTCCCAATCGCGCCGCGCCACCGGCTCGAGCGAGTTCCAGTCGGAGTACTTCTGCTCGCCGGAGTAGCGGGTGCCGAACGCATAGACCGGCGCGTACTGGTCGTACGTGAGGCCGCGGCCCGAAAACCGCGATTCGAAATCGCGCCGGAAATCTTCGTCGAACTCGCCGCGCGGCTGCGTGGATCCCGCCGCCATGCGCTGCACCTCAACATCGGAGCGCCGTACCGTGTCGCGAACGGTGACGTCGCGGTCCTGTTGCTCTTTCTTAACGACGACCTCCTCTACCACGCGCGGCTGCTTGGAGACGATCGGCTCCTCGGTGGTTTCGGTGAGTTCGATGGTCTCCTCGCGGAACGCGTCGCGGTCGCCTGCCGACAACGGCCGGTCTGCCGGGCGGCGCTCGACGCGCACCTGTTCTCCGTGCAGGCGAACCTTCTCTTCAACCGGCTTGGCAGTGACGTGGCGATAGATGCGGACGCCGGATACGCCCCTGCGGATGCCAACCTGAAGCTGCTCCTCCACAACGGGGTATCTCGCCTCCTCGCCGGCCGAGCGCTCCGCCCGCGCCTCGCCCAGGCCGGTCTCGCCGCGGGTTTCGCGCCCGTACAGGGGCTTCCAGCCGGCCGAGCGCCACTCGTCCGCCTGCTTGTCGATGTCGGCCGCCTTGTGGCGCGCCATGATCTCGGCCGCCCTGTCGGCGTCCTTGGTTTCCGTCTTGCAAGTCACCAGCACCTGGCCGCGCATGATGCCTTCGGCATAGATCTCGGCATCGGCTCGGTCGGCGCCCTTGCTGGTCAGGTCGTCGATGAGCGCGCGCCGCTCTGCCTTTTCATCCTTTCTGCGCTCATGCTCCCTGCGGATTAAGCTGAGGTCGTTGCGCGAGAAACCCGCCGACTGCAGCTCGCGCATGACATTCTCGCCATCGACAGCGTTTGGATATAGCCCGACGATCATCCTGTACATACTCGGTTCTCCTCCCTCTGAGTTCCTATGAGCCGGCCGGTCTGACCCGCTCGATCTCGACGTATTCCTTCCGGAGTTTGACGGTCCTGGGCTCCCGCCCTTCTTCCCGTGTTCTGGTGATGTGCAGCTCTTCGCGAAGCATGAGCCGCTTCTGAGTGACGATCACCTCCTCGAGCAGCGGCACGATGATGGTGTCGCCGGCAACTCGCGTTTCAACCGGGCCGTCCACGGCTTTATTCACCGGAACGCGCCGCACCACGTACTTCTCTGTGAAGACGGGCTCGTCCACAACCGTTTCGAACTCCTTGACGCGCTTGTGAACGCGCAGCCGGTCCCTCTCCGCGGTCTGTTTGGATACGTGCATCTGCTCGGCGACGATGGGAATGACTATCTCATCCGTGCCTGTT
This sequence comes from bacterium, assembly GCA_050260275.1. GTDB lineage: Bacteria > Acidobacteriota > Terriglobia > Bryobacterales > Bryobacteraceae > DATMXS01. Next base: position 19,162 of record JBLNBX010000270.1, on the reverse strand, counting down.
GCCGGCGGCTTGGCGGGCGCGCGTTGCTCGCGGTCGCGTTCGAGGTGCTTCTCGACCGCGTAGCTTTCGGCCTGCTCTGGCGTCAGAGTAAGCGAGTATGAGCCGTCGTCCCGGAGCCGAACCGTCCCGGCGGGGATCAGATAATCCCGGCCGCTATCAGTGCGGATGAGCCGGTACTGCGTGCCGTCGATATACAGAACGGAGCCGAATAGCCTGCCGCGAAAACCGCCCTGACCGCTTACCTCGAATCGATTTCCTTCAGGCATCTGCAAGACCTTGCCTTTCAGAAAATCCACCACAGAATCAAGCCGCGATGAGCGCGCGGTAGACGGCGTTCATCCAAGCCCGCAGCCGGACGAGACGGCCGCCGCGCACAGCCCGCCCATACGAACCGCGTTCGGAACGCACGCTGCGGGCGCGCTCTCACGACAACGCCTTCGCAATACACCCTCCATACGCGATCCTGTTACGCGTGTGCGCGTTGCCTGAGGCGTCGGGCATCGACTCGTCCGCCATTCGGGACGATATTTCACACTGGGTGTAGATTTGTGCCGGAAAACGGCGCATTGGGACAAAGCGTCCGGTCCCTGGACTCACTTAGTAAATCAACCGCATTTCACGGTAAATCACCCGCACTTCACAGTGAACGATTCGCCGGCGCACAGGCTGGCAGCGGCTCATCTGCGGGCGCCTTCGCCGTGTGCGGCGCCTGAGTTCGATCACTTGCCGGTCTTCTCGATGCGAATCACGCGCTGCCTCTGGCGGCTGCCTTCGAGGACAGTGACCGCGTCGCCCTCGCGGACGCCGGCTCCGATTGCAACGTAGACGCCGTCGGCGCCACTGAGGTCATAGGTGCGCGTCCCGTTGCCGTCAATGCGTACAGTGATGCGCTCGCCGGGCGTATAGCCTATCACGCGCCCGTTTGCCCGGGTACTGACTACAAAACCTTCGGCAAGATCCTCCTGCAAGACTATGTCGATGTTGCGGACGCTGTTCTCGTCGTACTCGATCACGGCCACGGTATCGCCCACTTTGATCTTCGGTGATACCGTGATTCTCGTTCCCGGCTCTGGCTGCGACAGATCGTACGATTTGTCGAAGCCCATAGCCACGTCAATGGTGATCTCGCGTCCTGGTGTGTACGTCTTCACCTTGCCGCTCGCGATGCGGCGGCTTTCCGCAACCACGCCGCTCGACTGCATCCAGCCGCCCGGCATGTTCATCCCGCATGCGGAAATGCCGGCAAGCACCAGCACGAGTGCGAGAACACTGCAGACTGTTCCGAAGCCGCGGACCGGCATGTGCGTCAACTCCGAATTACTGAGCATCCGGAGTGCCACCCCTATCTCCGCCGCCAGCATCTCCGGAAACCCGGAGTGCGCGCGAGGCGGCTTGCCGGGACGTTAAGGCGCCACCCAAGTGACGCAGCCCGGCCGCATCACGAGGCGCGTGGATCCGGCTGGCAACGCTACTTCGCATCGTTTTGAGACGAGGATCGGCCGCCGCTCAATCGCGGTAGCCGGGTAAGGCGCGGCCGTTCGCCACAGCTAATCGATAAAGCCCAACTTGCGCAGCGATTCCGCCGGCTCGTTCGCGTCGAAATAACGGAACTCGCCCAGCACCTCGCCGTCGCTCAGGGCCACCGCATACGGCACCGATACGAAGTTGAACTCTTTCATCAGCGCAGCCGTGTCCGCCGCGGGCGTCTCGCCGGGGCTGGCCGGTCCCACCAGACGCGCGGTCAATCCCGACGCTCTTAGAAAGCCTCCCGCGAACCGCGGCTGCTCGGTTGCGACCGCCAGCACGGTGACATTATTCCAGCCGTGGTGCGACAGGTCGCGCGCCGCAGCCAGGCAGTGCGTGCACTCGGGATTGAAGAAGTAGAGCAGCACCCGCCCTTCGCGCAGGGCGAACGGGCGTCCCTCCACCTCGACCACCGCGGGCACGCGCACCGCGGCCGAACGCACCACCGCCACGCCGAGCGACGCGCCCGCGAACACCGTGGTGGCCAGCAGCACCAGCAGCGCGTTTCGCACGCAGCGGGACGGCCGCGCCCAGATGCCTGCGACAACGGCGAACAGCAACATCACACCGTCGCTGATGAAGAAGCCCGGGCCGATAGCGCGTTCGATCCAGGGAAAGCAGTTGCACTCTTCGCCGGTGAGCGCCGTGTAGTTGATGCCTATATACACCATGAAGGCAACCAGCAGCGCGGAGATGATGATCGCGCCCCAGCGCCTGTACATCGGCACGATGATGAGAACCGCTCCGAACAGCTCTGCGATCCCGAAACCTACAGCCCCTGCGAGGGCGAGGTTGCCCGGCACCAATGCCTGCATGAGACGCACTGAAGCGCCAATCGGATCTGTGATTTTCCAAACGCCCGCAACCAGGAAGGGGATTGCCGCGAGCACCGCTGCGGTGTGGCCCGCCACGGCTTTCCACTCCACGGACGCCCATGCAGGAGCGCCCGGGCGTGGATGTGCAATACTGTCGTCCATGCCCTCCATTCTAGCCCGGGTGGTGGTAGCTAAGTTGGCCTTTTCAATGACCTTAGCAATGGCGCAACCCGCCGATCTGATCATCACCCGGGCTCTGGTATACACGCTCGACCCGTCCCGCCCGGAGGCCACATCTCTTGCCGTGCGCGGCGGGCGCATCGTCTATGCGGGCGACGATCCAGCGCCGTTCCGTGGACCTTCCACGCGTCTCATTGACGCGCGCGGCGCAACTATCATTCCCGGCTTTATCGACTCGCATTGCCACATGGAGGGCCTGGGAGAACAGCTCGAAACACTCGACCTTCGCGAGGTCCGCAGCGTGGCGGAGGTGGCGCGGCTGGTCCGCGAAGCCGCGAAATCCGCTCCAGCCGGCGCGTGGATACGTGGCCATGCGTGGGACCAGACCAACTGGGGCGGAGCGTTCCCCACAGCCTCCGATCTTGACGTCACCGAAGCTCCGGTATTCCTTGTTCGCGTGGACGGCCACGCAGCCTGGGTGAATCACAGAGCGCTCGAACTGGCGGGCATCACCGCCGCCACCAAGGACCCGCCGGGCGGCAGAATCCACCGCGATGCCTCCGGCGCGCCGACGGGCATTCTGATCGATAGCGCCCAGGATCTCGTTGCCCGGAAGATCCCGCCCGCATCGTTCGCCGATACCCGCCGGAGACTCGCCGCGGCGGCCCGCGAGTGCGCGCGGCTGGGCATCACGTCCGTTCACGACGCCGGCATAGGCGAACAGGAACTCGCCGCCTACCGCGACCTGTTGAAGTCGAACGAGCTTCCCGTGCGGGTTTACGCAATGATCGGCGGTCCAGGCGAGCTGTGGCGCGAGTACCTGAAGCGCGGCCCCGAGATCGGCAAGCGCCTCACCGTGCGCAGCATCAAGCTGATGGCCGACGGTGCGCTCGGCTCGCGCGGCGCCGCGATGACCGAGCCGTACACCGACGAACCCGGCAACACCGGCCTGATGATGCTCGACCGCGCAGCCATCGAGAAGGTCGCCCGCGAGGCCGTTGCCGCCGGTTTCCAGGTGAACACGCACGCCATCGGCGATCGCGCCAACCATGAGGTCCTCGCCGCGTACGCAGCCGCGCTCGGCGGGAAGAACGACCGCCGCTTCCGCATCGAGCACGCGCAGGTCGTCGCTCCCGCGGATTTCGAGCTCTTCGCGAAATACTCGATCATTGCGTCGATGCAGGCGACTCACGCCACCAGCGACATGCGCTGGGCCGAAAAGCGCCTCGGCCCGGAGCGCGTCAAAGGAGCGTACGCGTGGCGGCGGTTCCTCGCGCTCGGCGTGCGCGTCCCCAACGGCTCGGATTTCCCCGTCGAGGGGCCGAACCCCCTCTACGGTTTCTACGCCGCAATCACCCGCCAGGACCGTTCCGGCAACCCGCCCGAAGGCTGGTTTCCAGATCAGCGCATGACCCGCGCCGAAGCTCTCGAAAGCTGGACGCGCGCCGGCGCCTACGCCGCGTTCGAAGAGAGTTGGAAGGGCACGCTCGCGCCCGGGATGGCAGCCGACTTCATCATGCTCTCGACCGATATCATGACCGCGCCGCCCGCCGGGATTCTGAAGGCGCGGGTGCTGATGACGGTGGTCGGTGGCGAGATCGTCTACGAAGCGCGCCCATGATACTGGCTCTGATTCTGCTGGCCTCGGCCATTGTCGACACCGTGGCCGTGGAACCCGGAAAATCGGTGCTGCTTCCGGTGGAGGTTCGTGACGCTGCGGCTGCCGTCGAGTGCGAGTTCACGCTGATGAGCCCCGGACCCGGCGTGCGCGTATCTCTGGTTGATGCGGCCCGCCCGCACGGGCGCGGCGTTCTGGCCTCCACCGGCTATGCGCAAGAAGGCCACTTGCGGTTCAACGCTCGGCCGGGGCGATATGCGGTTCTCGTCGAAAACGGCCTCGACCATCAGCAGGGCGCTGAAGTCTTCGTCAGGGTCGCGCTGCTTCCACTCTCCAGGCACCCGCGCGAGCTCTCGCCTGCGCGCCGCGCGGCCGTAGTAGCGGTGAGCCTCATCGTATTCGGCCTCATCGCCGGATATGCGTTCATAAAACTGCGGCCGTCGCTCGCGCTCCGCAAGCACCAACCGCCGCCGGCCTGATCAGCGCGCCTCGGCTGCCTCGCGCTCGAGCGTAGCCAGCGCGGCGGGCGGCACCACTCGCCAGTTTTCGTCCGGCCGCTCCGGCAGCTTGCGGCGTTCCATGAAGTACTCGATCATCAGATTACGGATGTCCTGGCCCGACTTCCACAGTATCTTCGACTTCCGGAACATCGAGTAGCCCCCGCTCCCGCCATAGCGGCTGTTGTTCACGGCGATCCGCAGCTTCTCGCCCGGCGCGAGCGGCTTCCCGTTGCGCCGCAGGTTTACAATGCGCTGCCCCACCGGCTTCGTGAGGTCGATCTCGTACTCCACGCCCTGCGCCATGTCGAACTGGTATCCGATGATCGCGCGGTTCACCAGCGGCCCGTGCGAGCATGCCGCGTCCGGGCACTTGAGAAAGTACTTCGCCGCGTTCTCGAGCGCATCCTTCACCATCTGCCCCGTGCCTTCGATGGCGTAGAGCTCGTTGTCGTAGACGTATAGCGCCGCGAGGTCGCGCACCGTGACTGGACCTCGCCGCACCCGCACCCGCGTGTTGAACAGCGATGTGAACGAGACGTCCGCCTTCGCATAGTGCATCTGCACGGCGTGGATGGCATCAACGAGCGCCGTGTCGCGGATGCGCCCGAAACGGCCGTCCAACTCCGCGCCGGACTCTGCCACCCGCGTCGCCAGGTACTTCTCCGTCACCTCGTGATAGGGCCGCGTGAGCGCCAGGATCTCCGGGTCGGCCTTCACTTTCGATGCCGGCAGCACGCTGCCTTTCCGCCGGATGATCCGCCAGCGCCGGCCTTCGCGCTCGAGCGTGAAATCCACCCGCCCGATGCTGGCGCCCCAGTTCCTCGGCTGCACCACCATGACGCCGCTCACCTCGCGGCCCTTGATCTCGTCGTGCGAGTGCCCCAGGAACGCCGCATCAAAGCCGGGCACATCACGCAGGATGTCGTCCACAGAGTCCAGCCCCGCGTGAACCGCCGCGACTATGATGTCCGGCCGCTCGTTCCGGCGCACCTGCGCCAGGGCCGCAATCGCTCCCTTCCTCAGCGTTTGGAAACGGTACCCGGCGTAGTTCTCCGGCGGTTCCCGCTGCGGGATTCCCGGCGTCGTGAGCCCGATGATCGCCACCTTCACGCCCGCTACGCGCTTCACGACATACGGGGCGAACGGTTTCGCGCGCGAACCCCGCGTCGTGACGATGTTTGCCGAAATCCACGGGAACCGCGCCGCATCGCGCGCCGCGTTCAGGTTCTTCAGGCCGAAGTTGAACTCATGGTTGCCCGGGACCATGGCGTCGTACCCGAGGCTGTTCATTGCGAGCATCATCGGGTCGATCGGCGGCGGCGTGCCGGGCCACTTCAGGCGGGCCGGCAAGCGCCCGTTCGTCACCCAGTACTGCCACACGGATTCGAGCGGCGTTCCCTGTATGGTGTCGCCGCAATCGATGAGGATGGTGTTCGGGTTCTCGCTTCTCACCGCGCGGATGTGTGCCGCCACGCGCGCCAGGCCACGCGCCGCGGTCCTGCCAGTGAAGTAGTCGGTGTCGTAAACGTTGCCATGCAGATCGGTGGTGGCCAGCACCGTGATGCGGGTTTCGGCGGCCAGCGCGCTGGCGAGCGCTGCCACCCACAACACCAGGCGCAAGGTTCGCAAGGCGAGCATGATTCAGTATCGAACGGAGCGGGTGCGCGCGGGTCGCACGCGCCTCACAGCGCTGGCAGAACCCTTATCACCCATGCCGGAATGTGCATCAGGCGCGGCCAGACTCCCTCGCCGCGCACGCAGCCACTAATCCACGCGCCGCCAGCCGGCGTTTTCCTGCCGGCGCGGAGCGAACTTCGCATCTTCGGACGACGACTGCCCGGCCGTGTCCAGCGGTATCTCGAAGTAGAACAGGTCCTGGCCGGTGGCCGCGCTGCGGAGCCCGGTTATGTAGAGCGACGAGCCCGCGCGATACGGCGCGCGGAAGTACACGAAACCCGACGCTGATTCGCCCGGCGGCAGCACCTTGGCTGCGAATGCGCGCCCGGTTATCTCCCACACGTCAAGCGGGCTCTTCTTGCGCGATGAGCGCCTGCCTGGAATCGGCCCTGAGTAGATCTGGGGCTTCGCCGCCCCGTGGATGTATTTCACGTCCTCGCTGGGCGTCGCGGTGACGCGCTTGCGGTCCGGCGTCACCAGCTCGAATCGCGCGTTCTCGAGCGACACCACGCCTTTTCCGTCGTTGCGCATGAGCACGAGCACGGGCAGCAGGCCGTGGTCGTTAGGGTTCAGCTTCTTGCCGAACGCGCGGTGCGCTTCATCATCGTTCAGGTACGGCGTGGCGGCGATGGTAACCTGATCTATTGTCTGGCGGGTAGTGTAGTCGTCCACCGTGCCGGGGTCGAACTTCTCGTTCTTGTCCGCTGCTGGCAACGACGCCGCGGCGAAGAGTACAATCAGCCACTTGCCGGTGTTTGCAATCTTCATATACCGAACCCTGCAATGGGCCGCGTTCCCTTTCATCCTAATCTACTTTCTTGTACGCGGCCTGCGCGATCCACGGTACCGCCGCGGCTTCACCGAACGCCTCGGATGCCTGCCGTTCCGCGCGCTGCCGCCAGGCGCGATCTGGCTGCACGCCGTTTCCGTTGGCGAGGTGCTGGCCGCCGTGCCGCTGGTCCGGGCGCTCAGGCAGGCGCTGCCCACCGCGCCCGTCTTCGTCTCGACAACCACACTGGCCGGCCGCGCCGCCGCTGAAGACCGCCTGCGCGGGCTCGCCGGCGGCATCTTCTACGCTCCCATCGACTACGCCTGGTGCGTCCGCCGCGTATTCCGCCGCCTGCGCCCTCGCGCGCTGGTTGTGATGGAGACTGAGATCTGGCCGAACCTGTGGCGCGAGTCCCGCCGCTTCGGCTGCGCGCTGGTTATCGTGAACGCCCGCATCTCCGACCGCGCCCTGCCGCGCTACCGGCGCTTCGCCTGGTTCTTCAGGCAGGCGCTGGCGTGGCCCGACGCGGTGCTCGCACAGAGCGAACAGGATCGCGAGCGGTATGCCTCTCTCGGCGCGACCAACGCCGTCGCATCCGGCAATCTTAAGTACGATTTCGCGCCTTCCGGCGCTCCGCCGGAGGCTGTGGTGCGGCTCATGGAGCATGTGCGGCCCACACTCGTCTGGATTGCAGCCAGCACCATGCCGCCTGCCGCGCCCAGCGACCCCGACGAGGACGAGGCGGTTGTCGAAGCCTTCCGCGCAGCCACGCGGCCCGGCCTGCTGCTGATCCTGGTTCCCCGCAAGCCCGAGCGTTTCGATTCGGCTGCTGCCCTGCTCCGCCGCGAGGGCATTCCGTTTCTGCGCCGGTCGGAGCTATCGGCTTCGGCTGCGCTCGAGCTTCCCGGTGTGCTCCTGCTCGATTCCATCGGCGAGTTGAGTTCGCTATTTGGCCTCGCGGACGTGGTCTTCATGGGCGGCACGCTGAACCATCGAGGAGGCCACAACATCCTCGAGCCCGCGGCATTCGGCAAGCCCGTGATCGCCGGTCCGCACATGGAGAATTTCGCGGACATCGCAGCCCGGTTCGCCGCCGCCGGGGCGCTCGTCACTGTCCGCGATGCCGCAGCCCTCGGCGGCGCCGTTTCGAAGCTCCTGGACGACGCGCAGCTTCGCGCGGAACTCGGCGAGAAATCGCGTGCTGTAGCCGCATCCGAGCGCGGCGCAACCGCGCGCGTGGCGGAGGCCATCGTCGAGTGCTACTGGAACGCGATTCCGCGAACTGCTCCGGCCCTTCGTGCGCTTCTGTGGCCGCTTACGCTTCTGTGGCGCGCCGGGTCGGCCGTCAAACGCGGTATCGACACGGCGAGGCGCACTCGCCTTGCGACGCCCGTCATCAGCGTGGGCGGCATCTCGGCGGGCGGCGCGGGCAAGACGCCTATCGTCCTCTGGCTCGCGGAACGGCTTGCCGCCGACCCCACGCTTACCACCGGCCCCACGCCTCCAGTCCGGCAAACGCTTTCAGTGGGGCGGACGCCCTCGTCCGCGCCGGACCCCCAGGTCCGGCCTCACACACCCGCGATCCTCATGCGCGGATACCGCCGCCGATCGCGCCGTCCCGTCATCCTTGCTCCCGGCGAGCGCGCCCCCGTCGCCGACACCGGCGATGAGGCCCAAATCTACCTCCGCTCCGGCATCGCCGCTCTCGGCATCGCAGCCGATCGCGCCTCCGCCGGCCGCCTCCTCGAAAGCCGCTTTCACCCGAGCGTTTTCCTGATCGACGACGGCTTCCAGCACTGGCGTCTTCACCGCGATTTCGACCTGGTCGTTCTCGACGGCCTCGACCCCTTCGCCGGCGGCGCGGTTCTTCCTCTCGGCCGGCTGCGCGAGACCCCGGCCGCGCTCCGACGTGCCAGCGCGGTAGTCGTCACGCGAATCAATAGCGCCGCTGCCGTCGAACGCGCCATCCGCCGCGCAGGCTGCTCCGCGCCGGTCTTCACAGCGCGTTTTTTGCCGGATGGCTGGATCGATTCCGCCACCGGCCGGCCCTCCACCCCTCCCGAACGCTGCTGCGCGTTCTGCGGTCTCGGCAACCCCGGCTCGTTCTGGGCCTCGCTGCGCATGGCCGGCATTGAGCCCGTGCTCCTGCGCGCCTTTACGGATCACCACAAGTACACGCGCGAGGAACTCGACTCCATGTCGAAAGGAGTGGACGGGCTGCTCACGACGGAAAAGGACGCGGCCAACCTGCCTGGCGACTGGCGAGGCCGCGTTTTCTGGCTGAAGCTGCGCGTCGAGATCGACCGCGAAGCCGAGTTGCTCGCGCTCATCCGCCAGCGGCTGGCAGGCATGCCGTAGATGCCGGGCGCCTCGGCTAGCGCGCCACTTCTGCCGGGCAGCCTACCTGCTCGGGCTGGTAGCAGCAGCGCGGCTCGGGCGCGAGGTAATTTCCAGTCAGCGCGTAGGCGCGCGAGCGCGACCCCCCGCACAGATTCCTGTACTGGCAGTAGCCGCACTTGCCTTCCAGGCACGAGCTGTTTCGCAGCGTGCGGAACAGAGCCCCATGCCGGTATACCTCCACCAGCGATTGCCGCCGCACGTTGCCCGACGAGATCGGCAAGAAGCCGCTGGGGTAGATCTCGCCCGTCCGCGATATGAACACGAAGCCGCGCCCGCTGTTGATGCCCGCCATCTTGTTCAGCGGCACGTCCCCCGCATGCTCGCCGCCCGGATGGCCGTAGCTTCGGCCGCCCCCGCCCTCGGCTTTGCGCCGCTGCATCAGGAAGCGCCGGTAGTGCATGGCTTCGGTGGTCTTGATGATCGCCTTCGACGCCTTCGAGCGCTCGTACATGAACGCGAAGACCTCTTCGAACTCCTCCGCGGTCAGTTCCACCTGGGATTGCCCGCGTCCGGTCGGCACCAGGAAGAACACGTCCCACATCTCGGAGCCAACGCGGTCCACGATTTCGGCTATTTCCGCCAGGTGCTTGTAGTTGTGCCTGCTGACGGTCGTGTTAACCTGCGTCGAGAGGCCCACGCGCTGCGCCTCCTCGAGCGCGAATATCGCGCGGTCGAACGACCCCGGCACGGCGCGGAAAGCATCGTGCGAGGCGGCGTCCCATCCGTCCACGCTAATAGATATCCGCGCCACGCCCACGCGTTTGAACCCCGAAATTGCCTCGGCCGTGAGCAGCGGTGTCGGACTTGGCGAGACCGTCGTGCGCAGCCCTAATTCGACGCTTTTCTCGAGCAATTCAAAGATGTCCGGCCGTTTTAGTGGGTCGCCGCCGGTGAAAATCATGATCGGATCCCCGAACCGGCGTATCTCCTCGAGCAGCCGGAAGCCCTCTTCGGTCGTAAGTTCCTGGGGGTGCCGGTTCGGGTCGGCCGAGGCGCGGCAATGCACGCACGCCAGGTCGCAGGCGCGCGTCACCTCCCAGATGACCAGGAACGGCGACTCGTTGAAATCACGCATGTCCGGATGCTCCTCCTGCCCGAGATACTACTGTTAAGCAATCCAGGTTCCACTACCGATTGTCGCAAGTGTTTGACCCTCCGCGCAGTCCCTCCGCCATATGGGTGAAAGCCCGCATCTGCCCCCGCTGCCGCAATCCCCAAAGCGCACTATCACCCCCCAAAAAACATGGCTGTGGTTTGGAAATATTTAGGGTTCATTAATGTGGATTTCCGGGGGGTGGCCGCGTTCGAGTACTATCGCAGTTCGGACGGACAAACGCTATAATCCCGCCCAGAAGTAGTTTTGACAGCCGATGCAGAACGCGAATTGCAAAACCGGTGGCGGAATCCACGCCGCCGCGCATGGTTATTTTTTCGAGACCGTTCGGCCGCCGTCGCCTACGGCTCCGCGCAACACCGGGTCCGAGCCGGACCCAGCGGCCCGGGCCTTCGTCGTCAATCTCTGGGAGGCCGCCCTTTCCTCCCTGCCCGGAGTCTTCGCCCGCCTCGTATTCCTATCCGGGCTGCGCGACCCAAACACGGGGGAGTATTCCCATTACGGGCTCGAAATGCCCCTCGGCCGTGAAGCGGCGCTGGTTATCCGCAGGTCTCATGAGGACGCGTTCCTGCTCTGGCTTACATTGACTCTCGAGGAACGATCCCACGATTTTCGCCAGTTTATCGCGTCGTCGCAGGGCTACCGGAGGCAGGCGCTCGCGCAGTGGAGCGATCCGGACCGCTACTCCCTGCTGATTCCCGAGTACGCCGCCGAGCACGAACGCGCGCATTTCCTGGCCGAGATGTACTTCATCACCGCGCTCGCCGGCGCCGGCCGCCGCGAACTGGCTCCGTTCGGGTTCCTGGAGCGAGAAGCCTAGTTAACTAAGTAAACAATGCTCGGCCGGATGCCCCGCCGGGTTGGGGTCTCGCCATTGGGCGGTTCTGATGTTACATACTGGTTTTGCGGAGCGTTGAATCCCAAGGTGGCCTGTCCTGCTGCCGCGCAGCTCGGGTCCAGCCGCTGAAAACCCTTAGGAGAACTGCTGTGCCGCTATACTTCTCGCGACGTCATTTTCTCTCGACGGGCGCCGGCGCCCTGGCAACGGTGGCGGCAATGCGAGGCCAAACCCCGGCTATTCCCGTCGCCTCGCTGCCGGTGAAAGAGTACGAGCCACGCTCCACTGTGGCGCTGGTATCCGGCGACGACCGCCGCAAGAACGTCTACGAGGCCCTGCTGGCCATCGACGACGAGATCCGTCCCAAGCTGAAAACAAAGAAGCGCGTCCTCATCAAGCCGAACGACGTCGCCGTCGTCAACCAGCTCGCGTGTACACACGTCGATGCGCTGCGGGGAATTCTCGACTACCTGGCGCCGCGGTTCAAAGGCCCGATCACTATCGGGGAGTCCTCGGCCGGCGACACGTTTACCGGCTTCCGCAACTTCCGCTACACGGACCTGCCGAAAGAGTACAAGTCCCACGAGATCGAGCTGGTCGACTTCAACCAGGAAGGCAAGTACGTCAACCAGGCGCTGCTCGACCAGGATGCTCACGTCGTACCCGTGCGGCTTGCCGCCCGGCTGTTCGATCCGGACGCGTACATCATTGGCTGCTCTCTGCTGAAATCGCACAACTATGCCGTGGTCACCCTGGGCCTCAAGAACATGATCCTCGGCGCTCCCTTGCACTCGCCCCGGGGCGCGGCGGAGAGCTTCAACCACAAGGTCTCCTACCACGCAGGCTTCCACCTGGTCCACTACAACATGCTGGTCACGGCCCAATCGATGGCCCCGTACTGGAGCTTGTCGGTTATCGACGGCTTCGAAGGCATGGAAGGCAACGGCCCGGCCATGGGCACCCCGGTGGATTCACGGCTGGCCATAGCTTCCACTGATTTCGTCGCCGCAGACCGCGTTGGTGTCGAGTGCATGGGCGTCAACCCCGAATGGGTGGGCTACATGCAGTACTGCGGCATCCTTGGATTGGGCAACACCAAGATGGAGAAGATCGACATCCGCGGCGCGAAGATCGCCTCGGTGCAGAAGAAGTACCGGCTGGCGTCGGACATAGACAGGCAGATGCAGTGGATCGGCCCGCTGGAGGTTGATGACGGCTCCTGGATCGGCCCGCGGGGCATCCGGAGCGATATACCGCGCAACATACGGCGCAGGCCGCCTCAGCCCTAGCGGGGCGCGCGGGCGGAAGCCCGCTTCCGAGTTCTGTTCGAGCGCCACGCCGGCCCACTGCAGCCGACGCGGCGCTCTTGCAAGACTAACCTGACGGAAACAAACACTGGCGCACCGCGACTCGCGGCAGACGCTTGAGTTGTGCCGAAAATCGCCCGGAGCGCTACAGCTCCGTCTCAGCCTCGCGCTCCAGCCCCGCGCGGTCGAGCAGCGTCACCTCGCGCCTCTGCAGCCGCAGCAGCCCCTCGGACTGGAACCGGCTCAGGTTTCGCGACACCACCTCGCGCACCGTGCCGAGGCGGAGCGCCAACTCCTCGTGCGTCACCGGCAGAGTGAACGTGTCCGCGCCCGCATCCATCCTGAACTCGAGCAGAGCCCGCGCCAGCCGCTGCCGCACGCTTCCGAAGGTGAGGCTCTCCACAACGCCCACCAGTTGCCGGAGCCGGCGCCCAACTACCGCCAGCAGCTTGAGACTCAGTTCCGGGTTCTGCAGGCAGACCTGCCGGAAGTCCTGCTTGCTTACGATGTAGGCCGTCACATCGTCGATCGCGCTCACCGTCGCCGGAAACGGGCCGCCGTCGAACAGCGGCACCTCCGCCACGCTCGATGGAGCCGTCTCGATCGCCAGCATGATCTCCCGTCCGGAGGACGAGGTCTTGAAGATCTTCACGCTTCCGCTGCCGAGGAGGTAGATGCCCGTGCACGGGTCGCCCTGGTGGAACAGGACCGCTCCCGCCGGGAAGCGTTTCTCCACGGCGCGGTCGGCCAGCGCCTGCGCCTCGCCGGCGCTTAGCCCGGCGAACAATGGAATCTGCTGAAAGGTAGCGAGTTTGGAGCCGTTCAAGCTTCCCAATCTTACCGGACGTCCAGCGCCCGCTCAAGCCGCTTCCGCGCGCCCGAACCGCAGGAGGTCGCCCAACGGTGGCGGCTCGGCCCAAGGCGTGAGGAACCGACCCGAGGCGGTCGCTGCAGGCCGCGAACCACACCACCAACGCCCGGCTCGCGACACAGCGACCTTCATCGGCGCAGGCCTCCGGGCGAGCTGTTCTGATGCGGGCGAATATTGTCAACGGGTAACCGACGTACTTTCCGGCCCTAACAGGGGCGACACTAAGTGGCCACGGCGCCCCCGGACGAGGGTCGAAAGGCCTTGGCCCGCACTTGAGCTGAGACGTTCTTACGCCCCTTGCAGGGGCTGGCTGCAATGGCTGGGCTTTCCCATGGCTTGCGCCATGGGCTATCCTCTTTCGCACTGCTGGGCTTAACCTGCGGTTTTAAGCCCCGGCCGGGGCGGCAGATAGTAGCCCACGGCGCAAGCCGTGGGGATCTCGCGTATCTGAGATAAAGCCGCGGAGGGGCGAAAGGCTGAGCCCCGGCAAGTCACTGCACGCGTTCTTGCGCCAAGTGACTAACCGGTCTTCGCCCGCTCAAGCCGCTTCCGCGCGCCCGCGATCCGGAGCCGCGCCGCGCACGCCGCGCAGAAGTGCTCGCTCTTGAGGTCCACCTGAGTGACGGAGTGCGAAGAGGTCATCACACAGGACCAGTCCTCGCAGTGCGCCAGCCCCTGCGTGTGCCCGTACTCGTGCCACAGCTCGCGTATCGCCCGCGATTCCAGCAGCGCCGGGTTCCTTGGAAGTCCGTAAAACTCCTCGCGCAGGCGGTGAATGGAAAAGATGGCGGCGCGCCCCGGCATCTCGGCCTCGCCGAAAACGAAGGTCAGCACGGGCACGAACAGGTCGACGGCAGCCGCCCCGACTACCTCGCCCGGATGCGCGCGCTTCAGCTCCGCTAGCAGGCACGACGAATCGTACTGCCTCCTCGCAGGGTTCCACGCCGGCGCCAGATCGATGAAAGGCCGCGAGACCGGCATCTTTGCGCGCCGCGACAGCTTCTCGAGCAGGTCCTCCGGGAAGTCGCCTACGGGGACAAGAACGGGGCCGCTGTTGCCTGCCACTTCTCCGCCGCCCGGCTACACTTTGGCCGCTTTGGCCGGAGGCTTCAGGCCGTACCGCCGGATCTTGTGATACAGCGTCACGCGATCGATGCCAAGGGCCTTGGCCGCCTGGGTTTGATTCCAGGCAAAATCCTCGAGCACGCGAATGATGTGCTTGCGCTCGAGTGTGTCGATGGTAAGATCCTCGGGACCCGACGCCGGACGCGTGACCGCAAGGTCGTGCGCACGCACCAGCGGCTCGTGCCCCACGACGACCGCGCGCTCGACTATGTTCTCCAGCTCGCGAACGTTGCCTGGCCAGTTGTGCGCAATTAGAGTGTCCATCGCGGCCCGGTCGAAGCCGGTGAACTTGCGGTTCATCTGCCGTGAGTACTTGTCGAGGAAGTACGTCGCCAGCAGCGGCACGTCGCCGTGGCGGTCGCGAAGCGGCGGCAGATGAATCGTGAAGACGTTCAGGCGGTAGTACAGGTCGGACCGGAACCGCCCCTCCTTCACCAGGTCGGCCAAAGTGCGGTTCGTGGCGGCGATGACGCGAAAATCGACGTGAATCGGCTGCGTGCCGCCCACGCGCACTATCTCGCGCTCCTGGAGCACGCGCAGAAGGTCGGTTTGCGTCTTGAGGCTGATGTCGGCAATCTCGTCCAGAAAGACCGTGCCGCCCATGGCCGCCTCGAACTTGCCCTTCTTGCGGTACTGCGCTCCGGTGAACGCGCCTTTCTCGTGCCCGAACAGCTCGCTTTCGATCAGCGTCTCCGTCAGCGCGCCGCAGTGCACAACCACCATCGGGTTGTACCGCCGGGGGCTGAGCCGGTGAATCGCGCGCGCCACCAGTTCCTTGCCCGTGCCGCTCTCGCCCTCGATGAGCACCGTGGAATCCACGCCCGCCACGGTCTCGATCTGCTCGCGGACTTTGTGCATGGCCTCGCTCTGGCCGATGAGCTCGCCCAGGCCCTGGCTGTTGTCCACCAGTTGCTGCCGCAGCATGCGATTCTCGCGCTTCAGCCGGTGCTGCTCCAGCGCGTTCCGCACCACTACCGAGAGATCGTCCGGGTCGAACGGCTTCGTGATGTAATCGAACGCGCCGTGCTTGAGCGCGCGCACCGCCGTCTCGACGGAAGCGTAGCCGGTCATTATGATCACGCTCGTGTCGAGCTGTTCGGAGCGTATCTTCTCTAGGAGCTCTATGCCGTCCATGCCCGGCATCCGGATGTCCGCGATCACCAGGTCGAGTTCGCGCGCGGCGAGCTTCGAGAGCGCGTCCGACGCGTTGTCGGACGAGTCCACGTCGTAGCCCTCCTCGGTGAACCAATGGACGAGCGAGTCGCGCACGACCTGCTCGTCATCAACGATCAGTATTGACAGCTTGTCGGACATCAGCACTCTCCAAATTGCCGGTGGACGGCTGGGCGGAATCCCCAATTGGCAGGATCACATGAAACGTGGTCTCCGCGCCTGTTTCCACCTGAATATCTCCGCCGTGCCGCTTCACGATTCCATACGCGACAGCCAGGCCGAGCCCCACTCCGGAGGTCGCCTGCTTGGTCGAGAAGAACGGCTCGAATATCTTCGGCAATACGTCTTTCGGAATCGGCGGGCCGTTGTTCGACACCGCGATATCCATCCGCCCGCCCTCGACGACGGACGCGCGCACCTTCACTTTCCCGTTCCCGCTGCTATTCGCGCCGGCGCCGTTGATCGCGTCGGCCGCGTTTATGATGATCGCCGTCAACACCTGCTGTATCTGCGACGCGTCGCAGATCACGCGCGGCAGCTCTCCAACCTCGATCTCCAGCGCGATCGAGCTCATCTCCAGCTTGTGTTGAACCACGCTGGCGGTGCGCTGCACGATGGTCCCGATGTCCGCTGGCGCCAGTTCCGTGTGCTGCCGCCGGGCAAACGTGAGCAGGTTGTTCACGATACTACCGCAGCGGCGGCTCTCGTGCTGGATCGTCTGCAGCCACTCGGCGACCGGCTGGCCCGGGGCGAGCTTCTTCTCAATCAGCTTGGCGTACGTGTAAATTCCGGCGAGCGGGTTGTTGATCTCGTGCGCGACGGCCGCCGATAGCTGCCCCAGCGAAGCCAGCTTCTCCGAGTGGATCAGCTTCTCCTGCGCCTGCTCGAGCTCGCTGGTCTTGCGTCGGATGCGGTCTTCGAGCGTCTTGTTGAGCAGCTCGAGTTCGCCCGCCATGTCGTCGAAGGCCGCTGCCAGTTGGCCCACCTCGTCGCGCCGCTTGAATCCGAAACGGTAGGCGAGGTTTTTCGATGCAAACTGGTGGACGCCCTCTATCAGGCGCTTGATGGGCCGGCTGACCAGCAGGTAAACGAGCAGCCCCACAAAGCCCAGCATGATCACCGCGGAGATGCCCACCTGCGCCAGCATCCGGCGCTCGTGATGCTCCAGCGCGGCGTCCACCTCGCTCAGCGAGAACACCACGTCGAGCACACCCAAAATGCGCTGCGACGCGGGGTGCGCGTGGCAGGAGGCGTTTGAGCATGCGGGCTCGTTCTCAATGGGTTGCACAAGGCCGATAACCCGCTCGCCTCCCATACGGTAGATGCGGACGGTATCCTTGCCTTCGGGCTTGGTAAGCGGCTCCGCCGAGGAGTGGCAGATGATGCAGCCGTCGGCGCTCTTGTCCACCATCCGCCCGCGCTCGGCGGGGTCGGATGAGATTTCGATCCGCCCTGTCTTCGAGATGATGCGGATCTTCTTGACGCCGGGCTGCGCGGCGATGTTGTGGATGATCTGGACCTGCTGCTCGCGGTCGTTGCGCAGCATTCCGTCGCGGGTGGAGCGGAAGATGAGGTCGGCCATCCTCCGCTCGGCCCCGACTACGGTAGTCTCCAGGTTGTCGCGAAGCACACTCAGATTTGCCCATCCCAGCAGTGCGAGGGCGCCCGCCAGGACGGCGGCCAGTCCGAGGATAAGCTTCGCGCTAAGGTTCCGCATACGCCGCGACCGCTGGCGTCGTATCCTCCTTTTCTTCATTGTCGTGCTTCGCGGCGCTGTGGAAAACCGGCAAATGAGTCACCGCCAGCCGGAACGCGACTATTCCAACCACCACGATGCTCATCGTGACCGCCACCTCCATCCACGACGGGAAGTATCGAACCCCCGAAGACGCATCCAGGCCCGTCGTCGATACGTTGAGCCGGTTGACCAGAAAGCCCGAAACCGCCAGCACCGACGAGGCGAACAGCGCCTGCGGATTTCCGCGCACGCGCGACGAGACCACCAGCAGCGAAGCGATGGCCGTCAAGGCTACCTCCAGCCAGAACATCCAGGCTTCGTACGAGCCGGGCCCCGAGAAAACGAACGCCGCGCCGAGCGATCCGCGCATGCCGAGGTCGAGGAACCGCGCCAGCAGGAACGTGCCCAGGAACAGCGCCATCACCTTTGAGATGCCCTGCAGCAGCCCGAACTCAAGCTCTCGGCCGAAGGCGCGCGCGCTCAGCCCGCTTTCGAAGATCACCATCGCCAGTCCCGTTCCGACCGCCGAGATCCAGAACAGCACCGGAAGCAGCGGCGAGTACCACAGCGGGTGCAGCTTCGTGGGCACGATCAGGTACAGGCTTCCGAGCGACGACTGATGCAGCGTCGAGAGCAGAAAACCCAGCGCCACCAGCGGCACCACAGCGGCCTTCACCACCTTCACCGCGGGGCGCATCTTCAGCCGCTCGAAAACCACGGGCGAAAACTCCAGCGCGAGCACCGTGGAGTACAGCATCACGCACCAGGCCACCTCGAACATCACCGAGTTCGGGTTCCACCACACGGTTGCACGCCAGATGTTCCAAGGACGGCCGAGATCGAACAACAGCGCCACGATCACCAACAGATAGCCAAGGAAGGCCGTGAGCACCGTTGGACGCACTATCGGGCGCAGTTTTTCGAGATGAAGTATGTAGACCGCGGTGGTTATCGCGAAGCCGCCGGCCGCCAGGCCGACCCCGCAGAGAATGTCGAAGCCGATCCACAGACCCCAGGGGTACTGGTCCGAGAGGTATGTGGCCGCTCCGATTCCGCTCGTGAAGCGCACGAACGTCGCGTACGCGCCCGCCGCGAGAATCGCCAGCGCCGCCACGCGCCAGAAAATCGAACGCACCCTGGTCATCGGCCCGCCCCCTCTGCCTTAGCCACTTCCGCCTTACGATTCGTCAGCCACCACAGGCCGGCCAGCATGAATCCGCCAGTCGCCACTACGGCGGGGATTTTCGCCAGCACGCGTTCTGTGAGCAGCGGCAGCGGCTCGGCGGGCAGGTTCACCGGCAACCCCAGGCTCGCGAAGTCCACCGGAGACAGATACAGAACGCCCGTCCCGCCGCCGTCGTGCTCTCCGTAGATCTTCTGAACGTAGGTGTCCGGCTCGGCCTTGAGCCGCGCCCGGGCTTCGGCCAGCAGCTCTTCCCTCTCGCCGGCCATGGTGGCGCCCATCGGGCAGGCCTCCGCGCAGGCGTTGATTTGTCCCTGGGCCAGGCGGTCG
>JBLNBX010000269.1:0-9615 GCA_050260275.1 bacterium | reverse complement strand
CGTATTCGCGAACATGCTGGGCCACGATGTTCCCGCCGTGAACACGCCGGCATTTATCGTGACATTTACGCGCGGAGCGGAGTGGGCGGCCACGGGCGAGGTGACGCTGCCCATCCCTCCGGAGATGAGGTAACGCCGCGGGCCATGCGGAGCCAACTCGGGTGGCGCGGTGAGTCCGGTCTGGTTCTGTCTTGTCCGCACAAGACAGACAGCCGCCAGAAGGCTCTTACATAGCATTGCATCACTTACTAACTGGCAGTGGCTGCGTCCCCGGCCTCCGGGCAGCTCGTTACTGTAGTCTGAACCCGGCGGCGTATGTCACATAGTGATCGGCGGCCACATAGGAGTTGTTTGTGCTTATGCGAAACCGGGCGCGGCGCGGGACCAGGCGATTCGGACCTCCGCGCCGTAGCGTCGTAGGCGCGCCGCTACTCGCCCGCTGCTCTGTACTTGGCAGCCGGATGATCGAGCGGCGCTTCCTCGCTCTGCACGGGCTTGGCAGGCGGCGGCGCCTGCATCGCTAGCGCGCGCTCCACGGCGTTCGCAAGCGTTTTGGGCAGAAACGGTTTCTGAAGAAAGTGTATGCCGGAAGCCAGCTTGGCTGGCGCTCCGTATGCCGAGATAAGCATGGCGGCGACTCCGGGAGCTTCGCGGCGCAGTATTTCGATAAGTTCCGGACCGCGCATGCCCGGCATGACGACATCCGAGATCACCAGGTCGGGAACCGGGCCGGAGTGAACGATCTCGAGGGCCTCTTGGCCGCTCGACGCAGGGAATACCTCGTAGCCGAGCCGCCGCAGTATGCCGCTCAGCAGTTCCAGAACAACCGGCTCGTCATCAACAATCAGCACCCGCGTTGCGCCCATCGCACAATCTCCCCTCCGAGCAATGTACCCCCGCCCTCCGCCGGTCCTTCTCAGGCCAGCTCACAGTATTCAAATAGCCGACTCGTGAGCTCGCGTCAAGCAGAATATGCGTTTTAACGCAGGCCTCCATCCCGCACTGCACGACTTTACTCAAACTGCAACAACTATTACGCACTCAGCAAACCGCTGGTACGCTATGCGCGTGCGCGACGGACAATTCACCATGTCGCAACACAACCGGTTCGCGGCAGTTCAGCGGCACTCCAGACGAACGATGTGCTGGCCGCGGGGCAGAGGAACGACGGAGCGCTTGCCGTCCCACGTGATTGCGTCCGCCGGAGCAGCCTCGCCATCGATCTCGATGGTCGAGACCGGAGCGTCCACTATGGCGAGCGCGCGGGCGGAGCTCTTGTACGCGAACTCGACTCCGCCTGCGAAAGAGCGTGCGCTGATGATATCGGCGTTCAGGTCGAGCAGGCGCACATCGGGCGCGCTCTCGGCCGGTCCGATGACGTGCGTGCCAGCGGGTATCAGCACGCTATCCGAATCCGCTGCCGCCCATGGCAGGCCGTCGACCAACGCCGGGCCCTTCCAGGCAACGCGCACGCTGTGGCCCGATGTAACGGCAAGCGTGTCGCCGATTGCCTCTACCTTGCTTACAGCCGCCGCGGCAGCGGGCAGCAGCGGGACGTCGGGAGCGAGGATCGAGTTTTCGAAGTACAGGGCCACCCGCTGAAACGCCGCCGACGCGGCGTGAACCAGTTGCAGCAGCTCCGTGCCGGTCTGCTGGCGCGTAGGGTAGACATCCTGGTAACGCTCCACGATGTTGAGATCAATCGCCAGCCGACCGGCGTGTTTCGTGAGTGGCGCGTATCGTTTCGCGATCTCGGTATAGCGCTGCGGGCCGAGGTTCCAGATCGTGGCTGGGTCTTCGATGAGGAAAGTGAAGTCCAGGCGATCCATGGCCGGCAACAGCGCGGCTGCGTCGGCGCCAAGCGCGTCGCGCATGCCCGTGTCGAAGCGGTCGTCGATGTGCGTGAGAACGATATCCAGGTGCGGTTTCTCCCGGCGCACGGCCGCGAGTTCAGACAGCCACTCGTGCTGCAGCCGCGCGGCCAGCGCAGCGCGCCAATCGAGAAACTGCCGCAGGCGCGCGGGATCCGCCGTTCGGCCCGCGGCGAAAAGCTCGATAGGGTCGAAACCTGCCGCGCTGTGGAACTCACGTCGAACGTCGTTATTCATCGGCGTGAATCGCGCCGGGTTGGACGCCCCCTCGAGCGACTCAAAATACAGCTCTGCGAGGTTCACGCCGTCCCAGTCGAAGCGGTCTAGCAAAGCGCGGACGCCTGACGCGACGGCGCGAAAGCACTCGCGCGAGGCCAGATTCATGAGCTTGCGCCAGTCCAGATGCGCGTCCTGCAGGATCGCGGTCTTCTCGCGCCACTCGGGGTGCTCGTCCCAGAAGCGCTCGCTCACGTGCGGCAGCTCGAGCCATGCGTAGACCGCGATGGCATTGCGCCTGCACGCTGCCATCAGTTCGCGCAGGTAGGCGTCACGGCCTTCGTCGGGGTCGTAGTAGTGCCAGGCGGCCACATGCAGCGCGGCGATGCCCGAGGCGCGCCAGCGCCGCGCGAGGTAGTCAGGATCGGCGCGAAGGCGGTAGGAGGAATCGAAAAACGCCCATAGGCGGCGCGACTGGAACGCTGGCTCCACGCCGAGGTCACGGAGCGCGTGGACCAAATACGGATAGCGATCGAAGGCGCGAGCTCCAGGGTCCGTCGCCACCCACAGAGCTGCGCCGGCGCCGCGCTCCACGCCGGCCACGAGAGGCGCGCCTTCCCATCGTTCGCGCGTGAACACACGGGCATCGGCGGGCACGCGAAACACGGGTATCTCTACCGCCTGCTCCCACACGATGCGGAGCTTCGGAATCCGCACATCCTCGACGCTCTGCACGCGCACGCGCGCGGGTGTTGCGGTGAAGCCCAGCGCCGCGGCGACGTCCGATTCTCCCTCCAGGATCAGCACCGCGCCGCTTTCCATCCGTTCGATCCATTGCTGGGCGGAACCGGCGCCGGCACGCACGACGATCACATCGGCAGGCTGGCCTGCCTGAAAGCCCGCCGCAGCGAGCAGGTCAGGCCACACGCCAGGGTCTGCGCCGGCTATTTGAAAAAAGATGTGGGCGGCGAGCCCGATACTAGCGGCTGAGAGCATACCAGAACCCCACACGAACGTCGGTGAAGTTAGGCCCGCGCGGGTTGCAGTCGTTTTTCGTGTACGCGCCGCGCATCAGGTTGACGGAGAACACCGCCGGCAGCCCCGCGAACCTGAAGCGCACGCCCGGGCCGGCCTCGACGATGTTCGCCCAGTACTCGCGCTTCGCGTCGGCGGAGAGATTCGCCGCGCCGTAGAGCTGCCACTCGAGCCCACCCACTGCCGGCATCGTGTAGCCGGCCCGATTCTGGGAATAGACCACCACGTCATTGCCGAAGCGGCTCAGGAACACGGCGTCGTCCGCGGTGTCCGCGAACCAACCCGATTCGGAGCTGAGCTGCGTCCCGGAGCCGCGGAAGAACGCGAGGCCGCCGCGATAGTCCGGCACGATGCGCCCGGGACGCTCGCGATAGCTGATCGCCTCGCCCGCTTCGCCCCAGAGCGTGATGCCCCGCCACGGTCGCGTCGCCAGGCCCACGGCCGGGATGAACGCAGTCTCGGAGAAGAATTGCGGCGTGGCCTCGCCCGCCGCTCGCTTCGTGTCGCCTATGAAGCGAAGCGACACATACGGGCGCACGGGCAACGAACCCAGGCGCGCCTCCGTCTTCACCTGCGCATAGGAGAACAAGTCGCGCCAGCGCGACGACCAGAATGGAAACGCCCAAAACGTCGTCCGGAAGCGCGCCTGCCCTGGCCGCAGGTTTCTAGCGGCGCGCGCCGCCTCAGTGGCGATTCTTGGGTCCGGGCTCCGGCTTGCCAGGCGAAACCACCCGAGCGCCTTGCGATCATTCTTCAGCAGGTTTTCGGTCCAGCCCAGACTAAGCATCACTGAGAAATCGAGCGGATCGCCCTCGTGCGCGGCCGTGAAGTACTTCAGCGCATCGGGCAGCATCCCGGCTTCGTAGCTGCGGGCGCCGATCTCCTTCGCCGTGGGGACCGGAGCGGCGGGGCGCGCACGAGGTGTCCGGTGCGCCGTCCCGCCGCCGGCGGAGGCGAGCACGGACCGGACGCGCTCCGACAAGTCGTCCTCGGTCCCGTCGAGTACGGCATCGAGCAGCGGCGCGGCAGCTTCGCGCTCGCCGCGCGCGAGCAGCAGGAAGCCGAGTTGGGCGGAGGCCAGCCGGTCGCCGGGTGCGATCTCAAGCACGTGCCTGAATTCGGCCTCGGCTTCCGGCTGGTTGCCCATCGCGAGGAAAAGGAACGCTAGTTCGCGGCGAAGCTCGGTATTCCCTGGGTCGAGTTCCAGCGCGCGCCGGAACTCGTTCACGTAAGGGTAACGCGCGGGTAGAAGTTGCCTCGCGGCATCGGCGGCGCGCGGTGTGGAACCACGCGAAGCAGCGAGCAGAGCGGCGGTGGCATCCTCCGCGCGCCCCTGAGCCAGCCGGATGCGGCCGAGATCCACCAGTAGATCCCGATCTTTGGGCCTCAGGCGCCAGGCAGCGAGGCAGTTCTCGGCCGCAAGGTCCAACTCGCCCCGCTCTTCGGCGAGCCGGGCAAGTTCGCGCCGCGCACTGTAGTTGTCCGGCGAGCTCTCAACTACTGCCGACCAGCGCGCGATTCCTTCGGCGAGCGGGCGGTCGATGCTCTGGAACGCGGGTTCGGCGGTGGGGTCGCCCTCCTTGCGGAGGCGATCGAAGATGCGCCTGGCCTCGGCCCGGCGGTTCGTTTCGTTGCAAAGGAAGGCATACTCAAGCGCGGCCTGGCGGTCGGCGGGATCCAGCCTCACGGCCTCGGCGAACTCGTCGCGCGCGGCTACTGTGTCACCGATGCGCAGCCAAGCATAGGCAAGGTCTTTGCGGAGCGCGGCGCGCTTGGGGGAGGCAGCGATCGCCTCCCGGAACAGGAGGATGGCCCGGTCGTAATCACGGGCGCGCAGCGCTTCGTAGGCGAGCGCGGCCGGGTCCGGCGGGGCCTGAAAGCACAAGAACAGGATTGCCGCCTGCACCAGCACGCATAACTAGTGGCCCACGGCGGCCCGATATTTCACGATTATTCGTGTAGAGAAGCGGTTCGAGACAAAAGCAGGGGCGAGCTCAGAGGACTGCGCCTAGGTGTTCCAGTGCTCGCTGCCCAGCGTCTTGAATTCGTAGCGCTCGACTGATATCGCCGCGGCCGTCTCCACCGAGCGAGCCACGCGGCCAGTCACTACCAGCTTCAGAGGGCACTTGTTGTCCAACTGCGCCGGCCAGTGCACCGATAGCTCCACACGTTCGCCGGGCCGCAACATGCGCTGCGTCGTGAACAGAACGCCCGTCGAACTCATGTTGATCGTCTGGCCCGATCCGGCCTCTATAGTGCTCCGACTGTAGATCTTGTAACGCGCTTCCCTCTCGATCGGGAAGCGCACGGCCGACCGCCGCTCTTCGATGCCGGCAGCCTCCGCAAAGATCTGTCGGTTTGGCATGATCTCCATCTATCCTTACTCAACACCCATTGGATGCGCATTAACATAGCAAGATAGTTACATTTCTGGTCTAGTACGCGCGGAATCCAAGATGTCTAGTACTTTAGCAGTCCGCTTCTCATACCGCCGCGCGCGTTGATTCCGCTGATGTTGTGCGAGGCCAAACATTGCCTGCGGACCGCCATCGGCGAGATCGAGAAATTTTCAGGAAAGAAAATCGACGGGATGGAGAGGCCGGATTCGGCCTTGGTCCGCATTCGTCAGCAGAAGACTGCTATGTAGCGGGCGGCGGCTTGCGCAGTGCGCGCGAGGCTCTGGCCTTCTCGCGAGCGTTGCGGATTTCGGCAAGGCGCTCCGCGATGCGCTTTTCGACGCCGCGTCCGGTGGGCTTGTAGTAGCGACGCCCCACGAGCGAGTCCGGTAGGCACTCCATTCCGGTGATCGCATCCTCGTACTCGTGCGCGTGTTCGTAGCCCTCTCCGTAACCCCATTCGCGCATGGCCGCAGTTGGCGCATTACGCAATTGCGCGGGGACCGGCTCGGCCATTGTTTCCGCCACGTCGCCGCGGGCGCGATTCAGCGCCTGGTATGCCGCATCCGATTTCGGCGCAATGGAGAGATATATCGCGACCTGAGCAAGCGCCTGGTCGCCCTCGGGCACTCCGAGAAAGTGCACCGCTTGCATGGCGGCGATGGCCTGTTCGAGCGCGCGCGGGTCCGCGAGGCCGATATCCTCGATGGCCATGCGCACAAGGCGGCGCGCGATGTACAGCCGGTCCTCGCCCGCTTCGAGCATCCGCGCCAGCCAGTACAGCGCCGCGTCCGGATCGCTCGATCGCACCGATTTGTGCAGCGCGGAGATGAGGTTGAAGTGCTCCTCGCCGGCCTTGTCGTAAAGGAGCACCTTCCGCTGGATGGCGTCTTCCACGGCCTGTGCGGTCAACTCCGGGCCCTGCGATGCCGCCACCGCTGCTTCCAGAGTGTTGTAGGCCGCGCGCGCGTCTCCGTTGGCGTAGATGGCGATCTGTTCCAGCAGCTTATCTGAGGCGCGGATGCCAAGGTCACCCAGACCGCGCTCTCTGTCCTCAAGCGCCCTGCGCAGCAGCGTCACGATCTGCTGCGGCGTCAGCGCCTTCAGCATGTGCACCTTCGACCGCGACAAGAGAGCCGAGATGACCTCGAACGACGGGTTCTCCGTGGTAGCGCCTATCAGGGTGATGTCGCCCCTCTCGACATACGGCAGAAACGCGTCCTGTTGCGCTTTATTGAAGCGATGGATTTCGTCCACGAACACAAGCGTGCGGCGGCCCAGCCGGTGATTCCGCTCGGCTTCGGCCATCACGGCCCTCACTTCCTTGATGCCGCTGAGTACGGCGCTGAAGGGCACGAAATCGGCCTTGGCTATGCGCGCTATGAGCCGGGCGAGCGTGGTCTTGCCCACGCCGGGCGGACCCCAGAGGATGATGGAGCCCATGTCGCCGCGCTCCACCTGCACGCGCAGCGGCTTGCCGGGGCCGACGATGTGCTCCTGTCCGACGAACTCCTCCCAACTCGTCGGCCTCATCCGCTCGGCCAGGGGGCGGGACCTATCCATCGATTCGGGCGGCGGTGTGGTGTCGAACAGGCTCATGCGCGGCTGCGCTGGCGGCGCGCCTCATATAGCAGGATAGCGGCTGCGGTAGCGGCGTTGAGGGACTCCACTGACACGGTGGGGATCCTGACGCCCTTCGCGCCGGCGCTCATGACCTCGCTCACCCCCGCGCCTTCGGAGCCGACGACGATCGCGCACGGCCTCGCGAAGTCGGCCTCCGCGGCATCGATTCCGCCGCGCGCCGAAGCCGCGAAACAGACCACGCGCGCGAGCGCGGAGCGCGCCTCTACGTGCTCGACGCCCGTGACGAGCGGAACGCGAAACACCGATCCGGCCGACGCCCGCACCGACTTGGGATTGTAAGGGCTGGCAGTTCCCTTAAGGAAGATCACGCCCGTTGCTCCGAAGGCCTCCGCCGAGCGCAGAACCGCGCCGGCGTTACCCGGATCCTGGAGACCGTCGAGGACGACGATCAGCGGCGTGCCCGTGAACAGATCGTCCATTCGCCACACGCGCGGCCGCACCAGCGCGATCACCCCCTGCGGGGCTTCGGTCGGGGCCACGGAGCGGAACAACTCATCCGGAAGCTGAACGGTCCGGACGCCGCCCGGAGGCTTGACGCGAGCGCCGGCAGACAAAATAACCGCGGCGATTTCAGAGCCGCTGCGCACCGCTTCCTCGAGCAGATGGGGCGTTTCCGCCAGCATCAGGCCGTCGCGCGTCAGTCCTCCTCGGGCGGCCGCGCGCCGGACATCCTTGACAAGAGCATTGGCCGCGCTCGTAATGATCTCGGCGCTCATGTGTATAAGCATCGTAAACTGTTTGTGGGCTTTCTGCCGACGATGAAGAAGGTGTTGTTCCTGGCGGCGCTTGCTGTCGCCATCAGTGTTTGCGCGTACATCGGGTGGATCGCGTGGCGCATCGAGAGGCAATCCACCCGCGACGAAGCGCGCAGCGCCGACGTCATTCTCATAATGGGGGCCGCTGAGTATCGCGGAAAGCCATCGCCCGTGCTCAAGGCGCGCCTCGATCACGGACTCGAGCTCTACCGCAACAAGTTGGCAACGCGCATTCTTACCACCGGAGGCGCGGGAGGCGACCCGGTCTTCACTGAAGGCGAGGTGGGGCGCGAGTACCTCATACGCCAGGGCGTGCCCTCGGAGGCGATTCTGGTCGAGTCCGAGGGCAGTTCCACGGTGCACTCCACATCGGCCGCCGCCGAGATTATGCGCCGCATGGGCCTGAGGTCGTGCATTGTGGTCAGCGACGGATACCACATCTTCCGCGCCAAGAAGATGCTTGAGGCGCGCGGCTTCCACGTGTACGGATCGCCGCGCCCGGAAAAGCACGCCAGACCGAAGGACTGGTGGGTTTACGTACGGCAGGCCGTGGGCTACGTGCTCTGGAGCGTGGGAGTGACGATCTGAAAGCCGGCCTGCTCAACGTCCATATCCACGGCTCCCGCCGCGAGATGGGCGCCGCAGCCGGAGCGGCCGCCGCGGCTGCCATCCGGGAAGCGCTCGCGAAGCACGGCGAGGCCGGAGTTGTGTTCGCCGCCGCGCCATCCCAGAACGAAACACTCGACGCGCTCGTCGCCGCCGAGGGCGTGGACTGGCCGCGAGTGGTCGCCTTCCAGATGGACGAGTACGTCGGGGCCGACGCGGGCGCGTACTACTCGTTCCGGCGATATCTGAAAGAACATCTGGTTTCGCGCGTGCCGCTGAAACGCTTTTGCGAGATCCGCGGCGAGGATGACGATCCCGAGTCCGCCGCAAACGAGTATGCGGCGTTGCTCACGGAATGCCCGCCGAGCGTCTGCCTGGCAGGAATAGGCGAGAACGGCCATCTCGCGTTTAACGATCCTGAGGTAGCGGATTTTAAAGATCCCAAAGACGTCAAGGTTGTCGAACTGGACAGCAGGTCGCGCGAGCAGCAGGTGGCCGACGGCCTGTTCGCGTCCGCCGATCAGGTTCCGCGCCGCGCCATCACGCTCACCATCCCGCGCCTGTTCCGGATTCCCACGCTGATCATCTCCGTCGCGGGTCCGCGCAAACGGGACGCCGTGCGCGCAGCGCTCACCGGTCCGGTCTCTGAGAACTGCCCGGCGTCCATATTGCGGAAACATCGCTTGGCGCATCTGTTTCTGGACCAGGAAGCCGCCGCGCTCATTCGTACCTGAGCGAAGAAGCGCCAGTGTGGGCTCGCGCCCGGCCGCCTGTGCCGGGCTGGAGAGTGCGACACGTCCATTGCGCGCGCTGCTACGGTATTCTACGATCCGATGGAACTCAAGACTGTCCGGCTTGAAATCCCCGACGGAGGCAACATCATCCTCGGGCAGACACACTTCATCAAGACTGTCGAAGACCTCTACGAGGCCATCGTCAACACCACCCCGCAGATGAAATTCGGCATCGCCTTCAACGAGGCTTCGGGGGCGTGCCTGACGCGCGTCGAAGGCAACGACGAGGACCTCAAGGCGGTCGCCACCCGCAACGCGCAGGCCGTGTCCGCCGGGCACACGTTCACGATCGCCCTGC
>JBLNBX010000268.1:0-16104 GCA_050260275.1 bacterium | reverse complement strand
GGCCACCGCGAACAAACGTGCAAATAACGCATCCGGTGTGTAAGTTCTTATTAATTGAAGTTCAGCGGCGGCGCATGTGCGCATCACTGACCGCAAGAGCGGGAGGACGTCCCCGCTCGATTCCTGCGGCGGAGCGCGAACAGCAGCACGAGCGCAGCGGGGATCAGCGCAAGCGTGGCCGGCTCCGGATTAGCCGTCACTCGTGTGGCCGGGTCGGGATCATAGATTGACACCGAGCGCACCACGCCCGCCGTTTGCGTCCCGTCCGCGCCGAGCACTCCGGGAATTGAGACTGCGCTGCGCATCGTGTAACCCGGGCCCAAGCCCAAAACGACGTCCGGCCCAAGATTCCGCAGCCACGCGCGCGCGGTGAGGTCCTCGCCGAAGATGTCCGCCGGAGGCGCAAAAGCCAAGGCAGATACCACCGCGACATCCCGTTCCGAGCCGGACAGGCTCGCAGTGCCGGCCAACAGCACGGCCTCGCCAGCGTCGAGTCCCAGCCGGAAAGCCGCGGGGTCGAACAGAAGCACCTCGGCGCCACCGTTGAGAGCCCCCATACCTACAGCGAAGCGGAATTCGCCGTAGTAGCTTGCAGTACTCCCCGGAAGTGGTTGGATACCAGAGGATTGCATAGCCGGCCCCAACGCCTGAAAACCAATCTCCGAAGGCAGAGAGCCGACCGAGAAGACGACCTCGAGCGTCTGTCCCGTCCGCAACGTGATCTGAGATACCTCGCTCACGTCAATGCGGCCGCCGAACACTGGTATCGCGCACAACAGGCCGAGGATTGCCGCAAACCTCATATCTTCATTCTGGGAAGATTGCCTGCGGCGCTCAATAGTGCTTTACGGGTGTTTTAAACCAGTACGTACTACCTCTGCAGAGGTATAAGAGGCGGTTGAGCACGCCCCGGCCGAGGGCGTGAACGCCGAGGAGAGCGGCCAATAGGTTATGATGCCTTAACGATGGAAGAAGAGACGCAGCCACAACTCCGCGTGTCCGTTTTGATCGTCTCTTTTGACAGCGCTCCGGCGCTGCGGCGCTGTCTCGCGGCCCTGGAGGCATCCCCAGATCGCGAGTCCTTCGAGATCATCGTCGTGGACAACGGTTCCCACGACGAGACCCGGGAGATTCAGCACGAGTTCGCGAACGTGACTTTTCTGCGCCTGCCCCGCAACTTCGGGTTTACGAAGGCGCTGAACATCGCGATGCGAACGGCGAAATCGGAGCTGTTCCTGTTCCTGGACCCTCGGGTGGAGGTGCAGGGCGGCGCTGTTACGGCGCTGGCCGAACGGCTGGAGGCAGAATCGGCAGCCGTGGCGGTAGCGCCCCTCCTCACTGCCCCAGACGGAACGCCCAGTCCGAAGCTGTTCCGGCTGCCGGGCCCAGGGGAGATGTCTGATGTCGTGATCCGCGGCTCTTTCGCGACGGCGGAAGCGCCCACACTGGACGATGGCCCAGTGGCCGTAGAGTTCGCAGGCTTCACGGCGCTCCTGGTGCGCGGCTACTTCCCTAAGGGCCTCCGTTACATTGACGAGCGCTACGCCGAAACCTGGGGTGATGCCGAACTGGCCATGCAGATCAGGCGCGCGAACCGTACGATGCTGATTGACCCCGGTATCCGTTGCACGCTGCACCCGGAGCCCGGCCCGTTCGCCGATGCGCCGGGGGAGGTCAAATCGCTGCTCGCCTCGGACTGGGTCTCGGGCGCCATGACGTTCGCCTCCAAACACTACGGGTTCGCGATCGGCCTGAAGCTGCGCATAGGCGTGGCGCTGAGGGCGCTGTTCGGGCTCCGCTTTGGGTTGCTGTGGGCGGTGTTGAGCGGGTCGAAGCTGGATGGCACACAAGCAATCCCCTGATGACAGAGCAGCGTGTTCCTGCTCGCGGGACGCCAAATGACGGCCCACTGTATGCAGCCTAGCTTCCTCCAGAGATACCTCGCCTCATTTGCGGAGATCGACGGCTGGTTCATGTTCGATGCGGCCCTGATGTTCATGGCGTATTGCGAGTTGCTGCGCGAAAAGGGCATCGCCGGGGACGTCTTCGAGATTGGGGTGCATCACGGCCTGTCAGCCATCGCAGTGGCCGCTCTGCGCGGGCCCGGAGCGCGCATGTACGCGGTCGATTTGTTCGAAGAGATGCAGGACCGGAACGTCTCGGCATCCGGCTGCGGCGACAAAGCGATCTTCCTCAGGAATATGGCGCGCTTCTACCCGGATACCGGCTTCCTGCGGGTCATCACGCGCCCTTCCTCCGAACTCCGCTCACGCGATCTCGGGGCGGGCCTCACGTTCTGCCACATAGATGGGGGACATTCGCGCCAGGAGACTTACTCCGACCTGTGTCTGTGCGCCGAAGCTCTCGCGCCGGGAGGCCTGGTGGCGCTCGACGACTACTTCAACGCATCCTTTCCCGGCGTGAGCGAAGGGGCGGTGCAGTACCGACTAGAGCATCCCGACGTGCTGCTGCCAATCGCGATCGGATATAACAAGGTCCTACTGCAAAAGCGCCCCGCTCCGTTTGATCTCAACGCCGAGTTTCTCCGCCGCTGGCCGATGCTCGACGTGAAGACCGTGTGCCTGTGGGACGCGCCAGCGCTGCTCATGCCGGGTTCGCTTCGCGAGCATGTGGACCTCTATTGCTCCTCGCCCGAGCGGCTGAGGCGTTTCGGCGAGGCCGGCGTGCGCGCCACCTTCAAGCCCGAGCGCCGTGAGTGCGCCGCGAAGCCGGGCACGACAGTCATGCTCCCCGTGCTCGTGACCAACACTTCGCGTGAGGCATTCCCGGCCGGCGAGGGCGTGCTCGGACTCTCTTACCATCTCCTCAGCTCAACCCGCGAGAAGATCACGCACGACAACGAGCGTGCCTGGCTCCGCGAATCGCTGCAGCCGGGCGAGAGCGTTCGCGTTCCGCTGGCCGTGTCCGCGCCCGCCCAACCGGGTTCTTACCTCATCGAGATCGATCTGGTTTGGGAGAACGTGATGTGGTTTGCGGATATCGGTAACCCGACCGTGACGATCGCACTCGACGTTGTGCAGACATGAAAAAACGGCTTGCCGGCCATCTCCCTACCCGCCTGCCCCGGGCGCTTCGCCGGCCCCCGCAGCTTCGGCCGCTCGCCGCTATCGCCGGAATATTCGCGGTTAATGTCTACGTCTGCTGGCGGCTCTTCTTCGTCGAGTTCACGGAGCGGATGGAATCCATCGAGAGTTCGTACATGTCGATCGCCCGGTGGGCGATGGACAACTGGGGCGACCTCACGTGGTTCCCGCTGTGGTTCACCGGCAATCCTTTTCACAAGGTGTACCAGCCGGGGCTGCACCTTTCGGTGGCCGGCCTCGCAACCGTGCTGGGCTGGTCGCCGCAGCACGCGTACCATTTCCTGACGGCGCTGGCGTACTGCCTCTCCGCGGTCACGTTGTTCTGGCTGATTTGGCGAGTAACCGGGCGGATTGCGTGGGCTGCTACCTCGGCCCTCATCTATTCCCTGCTCTCCCCCACGGCTTTCCTGGTCCCTGGGATCAGGCATGACATCGGCGGCTACCTTATGGCGCGCCGCTTTCAGATCCTGGTCCACTACGGCGAAGGGCCGCACACGGCCGCGGTGATGTTGATACCGCTGGTGATCTGGTTCATTCACGCCGCGGCGGCCGAACGGCGCTGGCAATACATACCTGCCGCAATGCTCGGGGTTTCGGCGCTCGCGCTTACCAACTGGCCCGGCACGATGGGTTTCGCGATGGTTCTTGCGGCCTATCTGCTGTCGCGCCTGAATGCGGAGCCTAAGTTACACTGGCCGGCGCTGATACTCATCGGCGCCGCGGCTTACCTGGTGGCCGCGCCGTGGATGCCTCCGTCGGTGATCTCCGCCGTGCTGCGTAACGCGCAGCAATCCGACGCGACTTATGTTGGCCTGTGGCACTTAGTGCCGTATTCGCTGCTCGCCCTGGCTCTGGCCTGTCTGCACCTCGCATTCAGGAGATTGCGCATCAACGAGTGGCTGCGCTTTTTCGCGTACGCCACGCTCATCACCGGCGCGGTCTCAATCGGCCGCGAGTGGTTCGGGTGGCGTCTGATGCCGCAGCCCAACCGCGTCCAGGTGGAGTTTGAAATGGCCGCGGCCGGGCTGCTGGGCTTCGCCGTGGCGTGGATCCTCGGCAGGGCGTCTATGCGCCCACAGACAGTCTGCGTCACGCTTCTGGCAGTCGCAGGGGTGTCACAGGCCGTCACTTACCACAAATACGCACACAGCCTGATACGCCCCATCGATATCACTCAGACCATTGAGTACCGGATGGCCAAGTGGTTCGAAGCCAATCTGCCTGGCCGCCGCGTCTTCGCGCCCGGGAACGTCTCGCTATGGATGAATATGTTCACCGACGTTCCGCAGGTGGCCGGCTGCTGCGACCAGGGCATACCCACGCGGGAGCACCGCATCGCCGTTTACGTCATATACACGGGTGAGAACGCCGGCGAGCGCGATGTTCCCGTATCGCTCATCTGGCTCAAAGCGTACGGCGCGGACGCAATCGGCGTGACCGGTCCGAACAGTACCGAAGTATACAAGCCATATTGGAATCCCAGGAAGTTCGAAGGCAAATTGCGTGAGCTCTGGCGCAGCGGAGACGACGCGGTGTTTGAGGTGCCCCGGCGGGTTTGCTCGCTCGCGCACGTGATACCGCGCGCCGCCGTGGTCACCGTGCCGCCCGAACATGGTCTGGTGACCGGTCCGCTGGAGCCGCTCGTCGCCGCCCTCGACGACCCTGCGTACCCCGCCGCATCGTTTCGCTGGCTCAACCGGCACGAGGCGGTGATCGACGCAACAGTCGCGAGCGGGCAGGTCGTATTCGTGCAGGTAACCTACGACGCCGGCTGGAGCGCCACGATCGACGGCAGGAAGTGCGCCATCTCCTCCGACGCCCTCGGGCTGATGGTGATCGACCCCGCGCAAACAGGTCCTGTTCGCATCCGCCTGGTCTACGACGGAGGCACGGAGAAGAAGGCCGCTCGCGCTGCCTCGGCCGCGGGCTGGGTCCTGATCCTATGCTGGACGCTGTTGGCGCGCCGCCGCGCGAAACGCACATCCTGGAGTGATGGGCCCCGCGCCTCTCAACTTCCCGGACATCGCTCCGGCGCTTCCGGTCAGGCGTCTTAGCGAAAAGCCCTCGCGGCAGAAACCCGGCCGGTATGCGGGTTGCGGCGCAGCTAAGCCGCTTCAGCGCAGCAGCAAAACGCCAGCAACGATCGTCAGAACCCCGAGCGGTGCGCCTACTTTGAAGTACTCCCAGAAGCCGATGCGCACCTCGTTACGCGCGCGGTGGACGACGATGAGGTTCGCGACGGAACCGATGAGCGTCAGATTCCCCGCGAGCGTCGATGCCATCGCCAGCACGAGCCAGGCCCGCTGTGGATCCGCAAGGTGCGCGATCAGGGGCTTGAACATCAGCACCGCCGGAACGTTGCTCACGACGTTCGACAGCACGGCGGCCACGGTGCTGAACGCCCAGACGTCAGCCAGGGCGCCGCCAGAGGCGCGCGCGTAAAACTCTTTCGCAAGGTCCGTCTTCTCGATCCCCCCGACCACGATGAAGAGCCCAATGAAGAGTACCAGCAGCGACCAGTCGATCTCGTGGTAGATCCGTTCGGGCTTCAGCCGCCTCGTCAGCAGCAAAACGGCGGCCGCCACCATAGCCGCCATCGGCACCGGCCACCCGGCGAAGAAGAGCACAAGCATCGCCGCGGCTGCCGATACGGACTTCACGAACAGCGGGCGGTGCACGCGCACCCTGGGCTGTTCCACTTCCACCCTCTCCTCCAGCCTGAACTCTTTCCAGTACGCGGCGGTAATGACCACGACAGTCAGCGCCATTGCTGCCAGCGCCACCGGCGCGAGCGCCATCAGAAACGACGTATACGCGATGCCAGAAAAACTGCCGATCATCATGTTCTGCGGGTTGCCGGTGATGGTGGCCACGCTGCCGGCGTTGCTGCCCATCGCGACGGCAAGCAGAAACGGCACCGGCTTGCGGCGCATGGCCGCCGACAACTCGAGCACCAGGGGAGTGAGCACCAGGCAAATGGTGTCATTCACGAAAAACGCCGAGAGCACCCCCGACACGAAAACAATCGCGGCCAGCAGCAGAAGCGGCCGGTGCGCGTGCGCGATGACGCGCGCGCTCACAGCTCTGAAAAAGCCGGATAGCCGGAGGTTCGCAACCACAATCATCATCCCGAACAGCAGGACGATGGTGTCGAAGTCCACCGCGGCGTATGCTTCCTGGAGCGTCAGAACGTTGAACGCAACCATCAGCGTCGCGCCGATGATGGCGGCGCCGGTGCGATCGACGCGAAACCCGGGCAGATGCCCGATAGCGATCACGGCGTAGGTGCCTGCGAATATTAGACCTGCGGCGAGCATGGAAGATCCCAGATCAGCACGGAAGATTCCAGATTAGCTCTCCGGAACTCCGCGCATCGGGAGGCGCTCCGTGCCATTCTGAGCCGTCGCGCCGCTCGTTTCGCTCTGTGTTTAGTCGTGGCCGCTTCACCGGCGTCCGATCGGCGCTACTCTGTCCGGTAGCGGCGGGATCTGGGCCGCCATTCACAGAGGGGGAGGAGGATGCCATGTTCGGAGGGATTGGAGATCTCCGCAATATCGACCTGAACACCGCCAGCAAGGAAGTACTCGAACGGATTGGCGGAATCGGAGGCGAGCGCACCGAGCAGATAATCAGCCAGCGCCCGTTCTCGAACTGGGAAGACCTGAAGCAGCGCGTTCCGGCCATCGACGACAAAGTCATCAACATGCTGCAGCAGGCGGGCGTCAGGATAGGCGGGACCAAGGCCAGCGGTGGAGGCGGCGGGCAGTAGCCGGGCCGCAGTCTCCGCTCAACACACAACCCGGGCAGCGCAAACGCCACGCCCGGGTTGCGCCCCTTCGCGCTGTTTTTTTAGTCTGACCTAGGGAGCCTTCCCCCATATCCGGGACCCGGCCGCCGGCCCCGCGATCCTTGGTGCGAAGATTGTCTCCGATGAGCCCTGATCTCCTTCTGAAAAAGACCGCGGGGGTATTCGTCCCCATCTCCACTCCGTTCCGCGACGACGAGGAGGTGGACTACGATGCCCTTATCTTCAATCTCGAGCGCTACGCCGCGAGCGGCGTCCTGGGCTATCTGGCCCTCGGCTCAAATGGCGAGAACCGCAGCCTCACAGAAGAGGAAAAGCTCAAGGTGCTCGAAACGATCGTCCGTCACAAGGGACAGGGTCAGGTCGTGATGGCCGGAGCCACCTACGACGCCCAGCGCGACACCGAGCGCTTCCTGAAGTGCGCCGCATCCATCGGCGCGGACTTCGGGCTCGTGCTCTCCCCCGGCTACTTCCGCAAGCAGATGACCGACGACGTGCTGTACCGCTACTTCTCCACGCTGGCCGATACGGCGCCGCTGCCGCTGTTCCTCTACAACGCGCCGGGCTTCTGCGGCGTCACGCTCTCGCCGGCTCTGGTGGGCCGGCTGGCGGCACATCCGAACATCGTCGGAATGAAAGACAGCGCGCCGAGCGGCATCGAGAACTTTCTGCCGTTCGAGAGCGAGTCGTTCCACGTGCTGGCGGGATCGGCGAACTTTCTGCTCGCCGCGATGCTGGGGGGCTCCGTGGGCGGCACGGTTTCGCTTGCGAACTCCTTCCCCGCCCTCGCGATGGAGCTCTTCCGTTGCGGGCAGGCGCGCGACGAGGTCCGCGGCGTCCCGCTGCAGCAGCGCGTGACGGCCATAAATAAGGCCATCTCCGGGCGCTTCGGGGTGGCTGGCGTTAAAGCGGCGATGAACCTCGCCGGCTTCCGCGGCGGCATCCCCAGGCGTCCCCTGCTGCCGCTCACGCAGGAACAGATAGACGAAATGGCGCAGGTTTTGCGCTCCGAGGGACTCATATCGTGAGCAGAGATATTCTCGCCATCGACGTAGGCACCACGGCGCTGAAACTCGCCGTCTACAGCCCCGATCTTGAAAAGCGCTGCGCCGCCACGCGCCGCTACGACGTCAACATCTACCGCGGCATGGCCGACATCGAACCCGAAAAGTGGTGGATCGCGCTCCGCGAGTGCTGTCACGAGATCCGCGACTACCTATCCGGCGTTGGCGTGGTGAACTTCTCCGTCACGACGCCCGGCTTGACGCCGATGGCCGCCGATGGCACTGCCCTCGGCCCTGCGATCCTTTTCTTCGACGGCCGCTCGCACAAGCAGGCCCGCGCCATCCGCCAACTGGTTGGTGAGGAGAAGTTCCTCCGCGAAACGTGCAATCTGCCGGTGTCGGGCGGCTCGTCGCTCTGCTCGATGCTATGGATTCGCGAAAACCAGCCGGACGTCTGGAAGGCAACCGCCAAGTTTGGCCACTGCAATACGTACATGGTGAAGCGGATGTGCGGCGAGTGGGCCATCGATCCATCGACGGTCTCCATAACGGGCCTCTACAACAGTTGGCGGAATGATCTGACGTATAACCAGGACGTCCTGCGCCTGGCGGAAATCCCTGAGGAGCTTCTTCCGCCGCTCATGCAGTCGTACGACGCGGCGGGTACAATCCTTCCGTCCGTCGCGGCCGAACTGGGCCTGCCCTCCGATTGCACGATTCTTGCCGGCGGCAACGACGCCACGCTCGCGGCGCTCTCCGGCGGCCTCACAGAGCCCGGCGACATCAACATCATCTGCGGCACCTGCGAGATCATCAACGTCTGCTTCGACCACCCCATCGGCTCGCCGAACTTCAACGTGCGCTGCCACGCTATCCCGGGCCGCTGGTTGAGCTTCTTCGTGCTCAACACCGGCGGCAAGGCGCTCGAGTGGTTCTACAAGAATTTCTGCCGCGACATGAGCGAGCAGGCGTTCTACACGGAATACATCCCCAGCGTGCTCGACGCGTTCTTCGCCGACCCATCCCGGGAAGAAACGCTGCCGGGCTACGTGCCGTTCCTTGGCGGCAGCCGCTACTCGCTGGAGCCGCTCAAAGCGGAGTTCAGCGGCGTGACGCTCGAGACGACGCGCGACGACTTCCTGCTTGCGATCATCCGCGGCAACGCGCTTTACCACAAGCAGCACCTGGACGAAGTGCGCGGGTCCATCAAGCTGGGCAAGGTGGTCATGACCAGCGGCGGCAGCGCCACAATCCGAGGCTATTTGGAAGCGAAGAAGCGCTGGACGGGCGATTTCGAGTACCGCTACCAGGACCAGTGCTCCGAGCTTGGCGCGGCCATGCTGGCGCAGATGTACCAGCGCGGCACGTGGAAACAGTCCGGGAACGCGCAGGCGCAGCCGGCCAGCCGCGGCTGATCGCGGCGTGCGCGAGGGATCAGGCGTTCTGTTCGAAGCGTGAGGCGCGCGCTCCGGCTGCTATTGCTTGCCCGGACGATCCTGCGGCAGAGCGCTTGAGGGCGGTTCTGCCGCCTTTGCTGCTGGCCTGCGCATAGCCGGCCAGCCGTGAGCGGGCCGGGGACCTAAGGCGCTACAGCTTCAGGTCGCAATCCACGCACAGCGTCTCGAGCGGACGCCCGATGGCAGCCGCGAGGTCTTCTATGGTGTTGTACTGGAGATCCTCGACTCCGAGATAGCGGGCGCGGTCGGCATGCGCCGGGATGCGGTCGGCCAGCAGTTCCCCCTTCTTCGTGGTCTTGCCCCACGGGCAATGCGACCGCAGCTCAGGATTGGAAATCCTGAAGTGGATCTCTTTTACGCCTGCGCCGCGGAGTTTCGGCACCAGGTCCATCTGCGATTGCGTTCCGCGCACTATGGAATCGTCGCAGACCACGACGACCTTGCCCGTGCAATCCTCGCCGCTCGCCAGCAGCTTGATGCGGGCTTCTTTCACACGCTGCTTCTGGTCGCGCGGGGTGAAACTGCGCCCGGCATAGGGATACTTGAGCAGCAGTTCGTCATACAGCGGCACCCGTGAGATCTTGCCCGCCATCATCTGCCTGCAGAACTCCTGTTGATACCCGATGGCGTGGAATCTGCCGGAATCGGGCACGGGAATCACCACGTCGGGAATGAAGCCTTTGGCGATGTCGCGCGCCGCAAGCGCCGCCCCCAGCCGCTTGCGTACCAGCGAATCCGGCACGCCTTCGAAAACGCTGCTCGGGAAGCCCGTGTACACCCAGTAGAAGCTGCACGCCTGCCTCCGCTGGCACTCGGTCTTGCACATCGTCTCCCAGCGGCCGTCTTTCAGGCGAATGATCTCGCCCGGCTCGACGTCCCGAACGCGGCGGTAGCCGAGGTTCGAGAAGCCGCCGGATTCGGACGCCGCCACTACCGCGCCGTCCTTCTCGCCTATGATCAGCGGCCAGTGCCCTGCGGGGCTGCGGGCGGCATAGACCCCGTCCGCGGTCAGCACAAGGAGCGATAGAGCGCCCTTGGCCTCGCAGAATGCCTTCTGGATTCCTTCGGCCACACTGTTCCCATGCGCGATCAGCACGGTGAGTATCTCGATGTCGTCACCGCGCGTGAACACGTGCCCCTGGCCCTTGAACCGCCCGAGGAGCTCGTCCAAATTCGTGATATTTCCCGAGAAACACGCGGACAGCTTCCCCAGCCGCGAATCGGTGAAGTACGGCTCCCTTACGATTCCGCAGTACCCGATGCCTTCGGTCCCCACGAGCCCGCCGAGATCGTCGCTGAACGTGGAGCGGAAGCGCCCGCGGTGCGTGCGAATCTGGAACACACCGTCTTTGCAGGTGGAAAGGCCCGCGTAGGCCTCGCCGAGGTGCTGGTGATAGAACGTGCCCCAGAAGAGGTCCTCCAGGAAGGCGTCGTTACCAAAGCTGGCATCGACGCTGAGTGCGAATAAACCGGCCAAGCGTACTCCTACTGTGAACGGAAAAAGAAGCATAGCGCGTTGGGGGAAGCGGTTGCACGGCCCGGCTGGCTCCGCCCGTGCTAGAAGGGTCCTCCGGCCGCCCCGGCAGAAGCCGCCTCTGCCATGCGCGTTCTCTTAGTAAGCGATTGAGCTTGCAGATACTTCTCCGGTTTCGCCACTCCCTGTTTGAAAGGGTTTGACACGGTTTCCGGGTTGCGCTACATTCGACCCTCATGATGCGGCCGGTTTCCCGCGCAACTGATCGCGGTTGTGCATTTGCAGTTGGAGCAGCCATCGGTCAAGACAGCGATCGTCCACGGGCCGGCAGGAGTCTGTGAGGAAGTCCGGAAGCTGCGCGTGAGCGCACTTCTAGGCGCCAGTGAACCGGCGCGGATGCGCCCTGAAAGGAGACGAGGTGTCCAAGTCGAGTGCGGAAGACAGTTTCAGACTGAATCGCCGTCAACTGCTGTCGGTCACGGCAGGCGTGGCCGCGCTGGCAGGAACCGCGTGCAATCCGGAAGGCAGAGCTGCCCAGTCTTCGGGAGCAGCCACCTGCAGCACGCCGCGATCTGCGGTTGCGAATACGCGATACGGTAAGGTGCGCGGGTATATCGAGGACGGAGTTCTTACGTTCAAAGGCGTCCCGTACGGTGCGGATACTGGGGGCGAGAACCGGTGGCTCCCGGCCAAACCGCCCCAGCCATGGGACGGCGAATACCCTGCCCTGATCTATGGCCCGAATTGCCCGCAACGGCTGCACAACTGGGCGATTGAACAGACGTTCCTTCAGCAGTGGACCGACGGCTGGCAAAGCGAGGACATGCTCAAGCTGAACATCTGGACGCCCAGCCTGAGCGGCAATCGCCCCGTGATGTTCTACATTCATGGCGGCGGTTTCACCTTCGGTTCCGCCTACGAACTCGCCTCCCAGGACGGGGCGCAACTGGCCCGGCATCACGACGTCGTGTCGGTTACAGTCAATCACCGTCTCAACGTCCTCGGCTTTCTCGACGTGTCCCCGATCGGCGGGGCGGCGTACGAGGAATCCGTCAACGTCGGGATGACGGATCTGGTGGCGGCGCTTCGCTGGGTTCAGGAGAACATCGCCAATTTCGGCGGCGATCCGGACCGGATCATGATCTACGGCCAGTCGGGCGGAGGCTCCAAGGTGACCACGCTGCTCGGCATGCCCTCGGCCAAGGGTCTGATTCACCGCGCGTCGGCCCAGTCGGGCGGGGGCGGCAATCCTCCCGATCTCGAGCAGTCGAGAGAGTACGCCAAGCGGGTGTTTGCCCAGCTGGGCGTCAGGAACATCGCCCAACTGCAGAAGATGGAATGGGCCAGGTTGAACGAGGTTGCCAATCAGGTCGCGGCTAAGATGAACCCGCCGATGGGCGCTGGTGGGCCTACCCCGGCGCCGGGTACCGCCAAGCCGCGCGTGGGTTCGGGGCCGACGGTTGACGGCCGCACCATCACCATGCGCTCGTTCTTCGATGCCGCGCCGGAGATCTCGAAGGACATTCCGATACTGTTCGGCTCGGTAAGCGAGGAAGGCAACTCCATGGCGTCCAAGCCTACCGAAGCCGAGTGGCTGGAGATGCTCACCAGGAGTTACGGTGAGACCAAGGCCAAGGCGCTCGCGGAGGCGTTGAAGAAAGCGTATCCGAACAAGAGCATTCGCACCCTCTCCTATATGTGCAGGGGCGGCGGACTGAATGGAATCGCCTTGCGCAACAACGTCACGCGCATGGCCACGCTGAAGTACAACCAGAAGGCTGCGCCCGCCTACACGTGGTACTTTACCTGGCAGTCCCCGATGCTCGAGGATGCCGGCGCGTGGCACACGGCTGAACTGGCGTTCTGCTTCGACAACACCCTGCGCTGCGCCCAGGGGACCGGCAACGGGCCGGAAGCTCGGGCGCTGGCGAAGAAGATGGCGACGGCCTGGACCAATTTCGCCAAGACGGGCGATCCGAGCCAGCCGGGGCTGAAGTGGGATCCCTTCGAGCCGGACCGGTGCCCGACGATGGTCTTCGATAACGAGTGCCGGATGGTTAACGATCCGGAAGGCGAAATCCGCAGGATCCTCCTGTCCTAACACCCGACTACGAGGCGGGGCGTCAGAGCTGTTTCCTGGCGCTCCGCCAATCACGTAATCACGCTGGCTCCGGCGAGTCCGAAGCCACGAAATCCAGTAGTCTGTACGTTATCAAGACTAAGCCAGCCCCTCCACGTATTCGACCCATCTGAAGGCCGTCGTATGCCGTTAGCTGGGTCTGATCTGCCGCACTACGGCTGCCACTGGTGACAGATGATGGCCATCAGCTCGTCAGTTAAGTGATACTATGGCTCGGTTCCCAAATTAGGAGCACGCGATGTCGATACGTGCTATTCAGTCTCGCATTCTGTGTGATCGTGACACCCTCGAGCACCTCTGGTGTCCTGACACCTGGCCACCCTGATGCAGGTCACTCCGAGAGTTACTACTTAAGCAGCGTCTTTACGCCGGGCATCGTGCTCGCAGGCCGAACCGCCGAGGCACGGGGCGCGGCCGAATGGCTCCAACACGGAAGCGGCATCCTCCGCGTGGTTGCTGATTCACCGCGAGGAGCCCTGGCGGTCGTGGCCGCGAGCATGTCGCAGATCCCTCCTGAGGATCAGTCTGGGTGCGCCCCTTGATGGGGTCCTTCCTCGAACGCGGCGCCGATCCCATCACCGGCAATTCGCTCATGATTGCGTTCTAAAATTAGGGTGCGACAAGGAAATGGTCCGTTGAGTGCTCGGACCGCGCGCATGTACAATGGAGCGAATTTGCGATGCCACATTGGGATTCCTGGCTGCTTATGTGTAAGACAACGATGATTGCCATTCTTTTGGTCCTGCTCTTGTGTGGCGCCGCGCCGGCACGGAACTTCACCGGCGAGACCGGCAACAAGGCAACCTTCGAGACGCTTGAGGAAGCGCACAAGAGTGCGCCAGCCGTGGTGGGGACGTATTCAGGTGGCGTCACGATGCCGCCTCCCGGCACCCCCGGTTTCGGCCCGCCCGGGGCCGCCGCTCCGGGAGGTCCGGGCGCACCGGGACGCGCCGCTGCGCGTCGACCGAGGACCTATGTCGGTCACCCGGTGCTGGACAACTACCCGAAAGGGACGACCT
Source organism: bacterium (assembly GCA_050260275.1). Taxonomy (GTDB): domain Bacteria; phylum Acidobacteriota; class Terriglobia; order Bryobacterales; family Bryobacteraceae; genus DATMXS01. The sequence goes on along the minus strand of JBLNBX010000268.1, from coordinate 2,101 downwards.
TCGTCTACCGCTCGCCCAACATGTACGGCGGCCGCGCGGCGGCGAGAATGAATACAAACCTGATCGTCTACGTCGAACAGCATTTCGACACCAAGGATGCGGCTCTGGCCTATCTGAAGGCCGCAGGCCTGATCGATATTGTGAACGAAGCCACGGGCTCGATCGTGCTCGTCACGCCCGTAGGCAAGACGTTCGGCGCCGCCGACATGGCCCACTACTATGCCCTCCAGACGGCAATGTTGTCTCAGCAGGCTTCCGGCGTTCAGGCGGGCCGAGGCCCGGTTACGTACGCCGACGCGGAATACTTCGGCGGCTTCGCCTATGTCTATTTCATCGGAGTTGGCGGAGGCGCCACGTTCTTCAATAACCACGTCGCCGGGACCTTCGACTGCGCCAGCCGCATTGCCGGCGCGCTGCTGGTGGGAGGCGGGATGGACGAAGTGCGCAAGGTATCCACGTTCATTCCTGTCTATCTCGTGAATGCCCCCGAAGCCGTCGTCGAGAAGTATAAGGCTGCCAACGGTGTCGACGCCATGAGGACGGCTGGCGACGTCGTCACCCATTACAACCAGAAATTTCCGCTCCGGCAGGTCGTTGTGGCAAACGCTGCTCCGGTCGACCTGCCCGCGGCGATCAAGGCCGCCTACTATGACATGTTCATCAAGGCGATGCGCGTGCCCGTCGCGCTTGCCGGCGTATACAGCGTGGGCATCCCCTTTAGCGGTTACAGCATGGATCAGGCCCCGTACTCACTTTGCGAGCGCAATGCTTTGATCAACGGGGTGACGAAAGATGGTATCCACCTGATCAAGCACCAGGGCGAAGACCGCTTCGCCGCCATGAAGACACAGGAGGGCGAATACCTGGACACCTGGTATGAGTACCTGCCCCGGGAAGTCCTGGACGGGACCGCGCCTAAGGGTACTGTGCCCTTGATCCTTGCCAACCATGGCGGCGGCGATGAGGCGCGGCAGTTTGTGGACGAGTTCGGCCTCTTGACGCTGGCGGGCAAAGAGCGCGTCGCAGTGGTGGCGGCGGATCATCAGAACCTGCCCAACGACATCCGCGGCCCGGCCCTTACGGCGTTAGTCAAGTACATGCTCGCCACGTATCCGAGCCTGGACCCCTCGCGCGTCTACGCCACCGGCTACTCCATGGGCGGCGGAGCCACCTATACCGTGGGCTACTACGAGCCCCGCCTGTTCGCCGCCATCGCTCCCATCGCAGGCACGAACATCGAGCCAACTCCCGCGGCGGAGGCGAGATTCAGCGGCACCCAGTTGCCGATCTACCTTTCCACGTCCTCCTACGATGTGCGCCGCCTGCAGGCTGCTGAGGGCCGCATCAACGATAACCTCGCCGGTCAGATCAAGCGCTGGGCGGGATGGAACGGGGTTGCGCCGTTCACATTCGATTTCAACACCTACAAGCTCTCCGGCTTCAAGGGTGATCTCTATACCGTAGAGACCCTCAACGGCGAATACGCCTCGCATACCTGGTATCTGAACAACGACCAGGGCGTTCCGATGGTCGCCCTCAACTACATTAAGGACATTATCCACGCCTTGTACCCCGAGTACGCCAAAATCGCCTGGGAGTACATGAAGCACTTCTCGCGCGATCAGCAGACCGGCGCGATCAAGTACAATCCGCACGCAAAATAAGGAGATTTGATCGATGCTCAAGATGCAGTTATCTCTGGCGCTCGCGGCTGCGCTATTGTCCTCGTCTGGTCTTCTTGCGCTGGACTACGCCGGCGGCCAAGGGAACCAGGCGACCTTTGAGACGATGGAAGAAGCCCGCGTGAATGGCCCCTTGGTTGTCGGCAAACTGGAAGGCAACACGGGAAGAACCTTCAAGTCTCATCCCGTACTGGATAGCTACCCGAAGGGCACCACTTATATCTACCGGTCGCCGGATATGTACGGCTCACGGGCCGCGGCACGAATCAACACCAATCTGGTCGTGTTCGTCGAAAAGGCCTTCGCGAACAAGGATGCGGCGCTCCAGTACCTTAGAGACCTTGGAGTAATCAGGATCATTGACGAGGCCCGCGGCAGCGTTGTGCTCGTCACGCCCGCGGACGGGAAAGCGTTCACCG
>JBLNBX010000267.1:0-6465 GCA_050260275.1 bacterium | reverse complement strand
GTGCACTCGCGCTCGCCCAGCACCTCGACGTTGCCGTGCAGATCCGCGAGGATCTGGAACTCGATGTGTCTGGCCGATTCGACATACTTTTCCAGGTAGACATCGGCGCAATCGAAGCTGGCGCACGCTTCGCGCTGGGCCGCGGCGAAAGAGGGCGCGAACTCCTCCGGGCCGCGCACGATGCGCATGCCCCGCCCGCCGCCGCCTGCCGACGCCTTGAGAATGACCGGATAGCCGATCTCCTCCGCGATGCGGAGGCCTTCGTCGGCGTTCTTGAGTATTCCATCCGAGCCGGGCAGCACTGGGACACCGTGCGCCTTCATGGTGGCGCGGGCGCGCTCCTTCAGGCCCATGAGCCGGATCACGTCCGGCGGCGGACCTACGAACCGGATTCCCGAAACCTCGCAAACCTCTGCAAAGTCGGCGTTCTCGCTCAGGAAGCCATATCCGGGGTGAATGGCGTCGACGTTGGCGATCTCGGCTGCGCTGATCACGGCAGGGATGTCCAGGTAGCTCAGCGCGCTCTTGGCCGGACCGATGCAGATAGCCTGGTCCGCAAAACGCACGTGCAGGCTGTGCCGGTCGGCCTCGGAGTACACGGCCACCGTTCGTATCCCGAGTTCCTTGCAGGCGCAAATAACGCGCAGCGCAATTTCGCCTCGATTGGCGATCAGTATGCTCTCAAACATATGGGCGTCCGGCTCAAGAGGGTCGGATCGCAAACAGCGCCTCACCGTACTCGACGGGCTGCGCGTTCTGGACGAGCCGTGCGACCACAGTCCCTGAATGCTCGGCCTCGATCTCGTTCATCAGCTTCATGGACTCGATGATGCACAGCACGTCGCCCGCGTGAACCACATCGCCGACGCGGGTAAAAGGCGGCGCGCCCGGCGAAGGCGCTTCGTAGAACGTCCCCACGATGGGCGACTTGACTATGATCAGGCTCGGGTCGCTCAGGGGGTCGGGGGGCGCCGGCGGCGCAGCTTCGGGGGCGGCTGCTGGAGCCGGCGGTGGCGCGGCCGGAGCCGCTGCCACGGGCGCGGGTGCGGCGACTGCGGCCGGAGCCGCTGCCGCGTGCTCGGGTACGGCGACCGCGGCCGGAGCCGTGAATGTCTGGATCGCCGGGCGGAGCACGCGCCGGATGCGCACGCGGTTATCACCGCGCTGCACCTCCAATTCGGCGACGCCCGTCTCGGTTACTATCTTGATGAGTTCGCGGATGTCATCGACCGTCATATTGGGCAGGGCCTGCCGCCGCGGGCACACCGAGACTGCCGTGCCGCTGGCAGCAACATGCAATTATCTCAGACCGCGCCCAGGAACGGGTTGCCCCCCTCACCTGACCCTGAGGCGCACCCCCGACGGGCTTATCTGATCCCCGATCGCGCGCCGGGCGCCATGTCCGGCAGGAAGCTCGCGCCCGTTGACCAGGCCTGTTTCGGGATAGCAGGGCATTGGCGGCAAGCACGTGTTTGGCACCAAATGGGCGCGGCGAGCAGAGCTATAGCGGCGAGCAGGCGCATATGTCTGAGAAGTGGCCTGTTGCACGCCCTATAGTCACCCGCGCCTCAGGGAACGATTATGCCGCGAGCGGCAGCCGTGCCAAAATAAGTCGGATGATCGAACACCTGCGGCCGGGTGTGTCCGCCAAACACGCCCGGGTAGTCCTTTTTGACTTCGACGGCACCCTCTCCCTGATTCGCGCCGGCTGGGTGGACGTGATGGTGCCAATGATGGTCGAGGAGCTTCTCAAGCTGAACACCGGGGAAAGCGAAGAGAGCCTGCGCGCCCTGGTGGAGGACTTCGTCGCCCGCCTGACAGGCAAGCAGACCATGTACCAGATGATCGAGCTGGCGGATCAGGTTCGGGCACGCGGCGGTAAGCCCGAAGACCCGCTGGTGTACAAGAGGAGATATCTCGACCTGCTCCATACCAGGATCGCGCACCGTCTCGAGGAACTTCGCAGCGGCAACTGTTCGCCAGAGAAATACCTGGTGCCCGGAGCCCGGCGCCTGCTCGAGGCGCTTCACGCGCGCGGCCTCAAGATGTACCTCGCCAGCGGCACCGACCAGCAGTACATGCGCGAGGAAGCCGACCTGCTGGACGTGAGCCGGTATTTCGAAGGCCGCGTATACGGCGCGCTGGACGACTACAAGAGCTTCTCGAAGAAGATTCTCATCCAGCGGCTGATCGCGGGCGCTGAGGCCACCGGCGACCAGTTCCTCGGTTTCGGAGATGGCTACGTCGAGATCGAGAACGTCAAGGAAGTGGGCGGCGTGGCGGTCGGCGTGGCTACCGACGAGCCCGAGTGCGCCCGCGTGAACGAATGGAAACGGAAGCGGCTGGCCGGCGTCGGCGCGGACTTTATCATCCCTAACTTCCTGTGCCACGAGGAGTTGCTCGCAACGCTATTTCCTAACGGATGAGCTTGATGCCCGCGCGGACGCTTGCCGTCGATATCGGCGGCACCAAGTTTACTCTGGCGTTGTTCGAGCAGCTCTCAGGTGAAAGCTTGCGTGGCGGTGTCTCAGAGGGCGGCGCCCCCTCGGGCCGCCGGGACGCGCTGCTCCCGCCCGATGTGCCGGCGGCTGGGGGCGAGTTTCGGATGGTCCGCCGCGAGTCGCGCGCGACCAATCGTGAAGGCGGGCGCGACTGGATGATGGCGGAAATACTCGAGATCGCGCGCGCCTGGAAACAAGGTGCGGGATTCGAGTCCTGCGGAATAGGCTTCGGCGGCCCCGTTGACTTCGCCGCCCAGCGCGTTTACGCATCAACGCACGTCGGGGGATGGGACGATTTCGACCTTCCGGGCGTGCTCTCGGCCGAACTCGGCGTGCCGGCGGTGATGGACAACGACGCCAATGCCGGGGCGTTGGGTGAGTACGAATTCGGAGCGGGGCGGGGCTTCGACCCGCTTTTTTACATGACGCTCTCGACCGGGATCGGCGGCGGAATCGTCGCCGGCGGGCGCGTGGTGCGCGGCGCGGATTCCTATGCCGGCGAGTTAGGCCACACCACCATACGCCCGGATGGCCCGATTTGCCTGTGCGGCGCGCGCGGGTGCCTGGAGCGCCTCTGCGCCGGCATACACATGCCCGGCGATCACGGCAAGGAGGCTACGGAGCTGATGCGCGACCCCGAGTTTGTAAACCGTTACGTGGTGGACCTCGCTCAGGGGCTGAAGACCGCTATCATGCTTCTTAACCCCGCGCGCATCGTGATAGGCGGGGGGATCGCAAAGGCGGGCGACGCTTTGTTCGTACCGCTGCGGCGGGAGCTGCGTAGGCAGGTGACAGGTTGGTCTCGCGCACGGCTGGATGTAGCGCCCGCGGCTTTGGGAGACGACAGCGTGCTGTGGGGAGCGCTGGCGCTGGCACGCCAGGGAGCATAAGAGATAACTCGAATGAGCTTCGCTGAATCGTACAGGACCGCGCTGCTGAAGGCGCTCGAGAGCGTGGATACGGACAAAGTGGAGACCGCCATCGACTGGTTCCGAGAGGCGCGCGATTGCGGGCGCCAGATCTTCGTCTGCGGCAATGGCGGCAGCGCCACCAATGCATCGCACTTCGTCTCCGACGTGCTCAAGAGCGCCAGCTACGGCAAGCCGCTGCGGTTCCGGATCCTTGCCCTGAACGACTCGCTGCCCACGATGACCGCCTACGCGAACGACCTCGGCTACGAGTACATCTTTGCCGAGCAGCTTCGCAATTTCGCTCGCCCAGGGGATCTTTTCATGGCGCTCAGCGGTTCGGGCAATTCGCGGAACGTCGTCGAGGCGATGAAAGCCGCCACCGAACTCGGCTGCCGCACGATCGCCCTGACGGGACGCGACGGGGGGCGGCTCGGGCAGCTCGCGATGCTCAACATCAACGTTCGGGAGCCGCACATGGGGCGCATCGAGGACGCGCACCTCGCCGTCTGCCACATGATCTGCTACTGCTTTGTGGACGGTGGCGAAGCGGAGCAGGCGCGCTAGGCGCGGCGGTCCACTGCGCCAGCCGCCGGCGTACCACTACACGTCACAGATCTCGACGGCCTGCCGCAGAGCTTCGAATGGGTCTCCCGCGGGCACGAACTCGTGCGCGACGTAGCCCGTAAAGCCCGCCTCGACTGCAGCCTCGATGATTGGCCGATAGTTCAGCTCCTGCTCAGGGCCTATCTCGTGCCGCCCCGGGACCCCTCCGGTGTGGATGTGCGCGATGTACTGGATGTTGTTGCGCAGCGTGCGGATGACGTCTCCTTCCATGATCTGCATGTGGTAGATGTCATACAGCAGCTTGACGCGCGGCGAGCCGACGCGCTTCACCACCTCCACTGCCCAGGCGGTGCTGTCGGCCTGGTAATCCCTGTGGTTTACCTTGCTGTTGAGCAGCTCTATGCAGAGCGTGACGCCGTGCTGCTCGGCAAATCCCTTGATGCGGTTCAGCCCCGCGACACAGTTTTCGAGGCCCTCTTCGTCCGAGATGCCGCGCCGGTTGCCGGAGAACGTGATGATGTTCGGCACACCGGCGGCCGCGCAGATCGGGATGCGCTCGCGGAGCTCGCGTTCGATGGCGGCGTGGTTCTCGCGGCGGTTCCATCCGTCAGGAATGCTGCCGCCGCCGGGCATCATCATCGAGCACGTCAGGCCGTATTTCTTCAACACGGCTAAGTCGTCTGGCCCCACGAGGTCGATGGCCTTCAGGCCGAACTTGACGGCGTTGGCGCAGAGCTGGTCGAGGCTCCACCACTTGTCGTAGCACCACTTGGAAACGGACTGCTTCACGCGCCCGCGGCGCGCTTGCGAGGCAGCGCGGGGCGCGGCCGCGGCCGCCAGTCCAGCCGCGCCGAGAAAGCTCCTGCGATCCATGCGGATATGGTACACCGGCGAAGCCGTTCACAACGTATGTCGAATTCGTTTTTTGCGGCCTAATCGGTTCAGCCTGTTGGGTTTCTAGCGACGGGGCAGAGGGCGGCAGGGGCGGTTTCTTGGAGGCCCGCCAGTATAATCGGGTGCCTTTTCGCTATGGAAACCAACTCCTATTCAAGCTTCGCGGCGGCGTGGGCGGCAGTAGCGGGCGCGCTGCCGGTCCCTCCCGATCTCAGCGCGCCGCCGGGCCGCTGGACGGTTGTTGTGGACGAGACGCGCGCCGGCGCGTCGGGTTCGCCCGAGGCCGCCGGGCCACTGGCGAAAGTCACGCTCGAGGGCAGCGCGAACCGCGTTCTGCGCCGCGCGGTAATTACTGCGGGCGACGCGATTCCGCTGCCTTCGGTTGAAGATGCGCCGTTCACGCTGCCCCCCGGCGCGGTTTTCGTCGCAACAATCAGCGGCGAACTCAGCGCACGCGCTTCCACGCGCGCGGGCCTGGATTGCACCTGGTACCGCGAGATTGCCTCTGGCAAGTTCGCGGGCGATGCGGGGCTTGCGCTGCAGGCCGTTGCGGAGGCGGCGCTCAAAGTGGCGCTAGCCGGGGAATTCCTGGTCGCGCTCACGCGCGAGGGCGACGCAATTCGCCTGCGTGTATTCAGGCGCACCGACGCGAACTGGCTTTCGGCGAGCGTGCGGATAGCGGCAGGCCTCGAAGGCGAGTTGCCCGACAAACCCGAAGATCTGGTGCGCGCGCTGCTGGGTGTTCACGACTCGCAGTGGCTGCGGTCGCTTACGGGCGAGTACGGCGCGGCTATCGCCGCGAAGCTTCGAATCGCGCAGGACACACTCAGCCGCGCGCTGGATTTCTGGCGCGGCCTGGATACGCGCCTGGCGGCGGTGCTCTGGAAGGCGCTCGGCGATAGCGAAGCCATCGGCGGCGTGCGCGAGTGGATGCAGAAGATCGCGGCCGTCGAGAGCAGGGCAGAGCTGGCGTCGCTGCTAAGGGAGGCCGTTGCGTCATCGCCTGCGTTCTTGCGCTCTCCGGCAGCGGCTGCGATAGAAGCTGTGACGGGCAGCGTGCTTACCGCAATCGTCGACGAGAACGCATGGAAGCAGCTTCGCAACGCGGCCGCGCGGACGGAGGCGTTTCTGAGCGAGGCCGGCGTGGAGCGGGCGCTGTCGCTTCTCCGCGAGTACGCCGCGGCGGAGTTGGGCATCGACAAGCTGGAACAGGCGCTCGAGGGAACGGCGGAAAACCTGGACGCGTGGCTGCGCGAGCGCGTCGCTGAAGCGATAGGTTCGACTTCGGCGGCAGCGGCGGTGGCGGGAGCGCTTGCGCTCGCGCGCCGCGTCTACTCGCATGTGGCGGACGCCATCGCGAAGAGGCTTACCGCGGAGCTGAACTGGCGCGCGGGACGGTCGTGGCGTCACGAGGCGCTTGTCGATGCGACGTTTGCGCCCGATGCGAAGGGCCTGGCCCTGTACATGGCTGCGCTGGGCGGCAACGTCTCGCCGCTGTTCGAGGCCGCGCTCGACGAGCGCGTGACGGCGCGCGAGGCAGTGCTGACGCACGGCATCGGCGGCGAGACCAGCCTGGAGTTGCGGCTGCCTTTCCT
>JBLNBX010000266.1:0-20419 GCA_050260275.1 bacterium | reverse complement strand
CATTGCTGCAGGCCGGCGGACGGATCTCGGCAAGCGACAGGGTCAGGAAGGAAGGAGCGCGCGTGAGCAACTTCAACCTGCTGCCGGCGCCCCCTGTGGACGGCAGCGGAGGTTTCCAGGCCGGCCAGTACGCATATCTCGTCGAGGCCGCCTTCAGGGCGCCGAGACTTCCGGGGCTGCCCGGAGATGGAACGGTGTACGTCCATGCGATTTTCTGACCGCGAGAGAACGATAGAGGGACGTGTGTCCCGGTCGGTAGTACGTTTGCTGCGCCGCAAGGGCAGCGCGCTGGTCTTGTTCACGCTGCTGCTGCCGACACTCATCATTCCCATGGTCGGGCTGGGCATCGACGGCGCAATTCTGTTCATGGTGAAAGCGAAACTCTCGGCCGCGGTGGATGCCGGAGCGCTGGCGGCGGCGCGGGCGCTCAACGCCGGGCTGACTATGGAAGCGCAAGAGGCCGCCGCAAAGCAGACCGCGCGCGAGTTCGTTCTCGCCAACTTCCCGGAGAACTACTGGGGCACAAAGAACCTCCGCTTCGACCCCGATATCGAGGTACGGCAGATCAATGACCCGAACAACCGGCGGCGCACCGTCTCCGTAGCCGGGCGCGTGGACGCACCGCTGATCTTCCTGCGAATCTTCGGCCGGGAATACACAACTGTAGCGGCGAGCGCCGTGGCCGCGAGGCGGGACGTTCGGCTGGTGCTGGTGCTCGACCGTTCCGCCTCGATGGCCTCGGCCATCGAGACCCTGAAGGGAAAAGCGATCGAGTTCGTAAGCAACTTCGCGAACGAGCGCGATCAGGTCGGCCTGGTCGTGTTCGGCGGCAGCGCGATCGTGGCATTTCCTCCCCGGGATGTATCGAACCCGAATAGCGGCACCGGGCCTGCCTCGAACTTCAGGACGGCACGCCCCTCTGTCCCGGAGATCATCTCGGCGATCAAACACGGATCCAATACCGGCATGGCGGAGGCGCTCTGGCTGGGATATCAGGAACTGAAGAAGAGCGAACTGCCCGGCGCTCTCAATGTGCTGGTGTTGTTCACTGATGGACTTCCGAACGGAATCACTGCGTTCTTTAACGATCCGGACGACAGCAGGAACCTGATCAAGCAGTCATCGGGATGCAAATACAAGAAGGTGACGAGCCCGGCGACACGCATGATAGGTTTCATCTCTCAGTGGTCGAACTTCGCGACGACCGGTACCACTGTCGGCGTGCAGCGGCTCGCGAACCAGAATTCGTACGCAGGCGAGTCCGGGGGCGCGGATGTGCTGGCCTGGATGGCCCATCCGGATGAGGACGTGATTACGGGTCTTCCGCCTCAGGACTGCGCCTACAAACCCGACAAGACGAAGGTTCGGAACGACATAAAGAAGATCCCGGACGTGGATTATTACGGCAATCGGACCGACCGGGACGACTATATGGCTTCGGCGCTCTACCTGGGCTCGTCCGACAAGAACGGCAAGCGGATCCGGCTCGACATGAACGGGATCGACTCGCCTTACCAGATCGGCCTGGCATCATGGAACGCCACCGCCGACGTTGTCAGGCGAATTCGTAATGACTCCTCGATCAATCCCACCATCTACACCATCGGCTACTCGGGCAACGACGAGATCCCCGATGAGACGTTGATGAAGATGATCGCGAACGTGGATGACCCGAACAACTCCCTGGTCCACAGCCTGTACCGGCCCGAGAAGCCCACGGGGTTCTACGTGATGGCCCCCACTCAGGACGAACTGAAGGACGCTTTCGATAGAGTGGCCTCCGAGATTCTGCGGCTGGTGCAGTAGCTCACAGCGGCTTCGCTGCGAGCCCGAAGCATGGGCGCTGGCTGTGCGTGTGTCGCACTATGCCAGCATCGACTGCGCAACTCGGAGCGCGCCGCGGGCGGCTACTCCGGAGCCTGAAGGAGAAGCTCGACCTCGGAGATCAACTGGCCGGTCGTGAATGGCTTGGCCAGGAACCGGGCGCGGGGGCGCTCGCCCGCTTCGGAAGCAAGCAATTCGTCCAGAACCTCTTTGCTCGTGCCGGAGACGTAAAGAAACGGTACGCCGGGGCGCAGAGGCGCGACCTCCCGGGTGATGGCCGCCGCATTCGACCCGCGCAGAAAGACGTCCGCGATGACGAGGTCTATGGCCTCCGGGTGCGTCCTGCATATGTTGACGGCGTCTGCACCGGTTGATGCGGTCAGGACGTTGTGGCCGCGGCGGGCCAGCATCGCCGAGATCACCTCGAGATTGCTCGGTTCGTCATCCAGGACTAGGATTGTCGCCATAGCGATGCGATACAGCCCAGCCGGAGGGGAAGGTCGTATCAGACGTAGGTGAGAATAGCATTACTTGAGTGGTATTCCCATACGCCGTGCGTACCATATCGTACCCGGGCACTCTGCCTACAAGAGCGATAGTGACTCAACTGCAGCGAGGAGATCGGACGGCTTGAACGGTTTCGCAAGGAAACGAACACGGGCAGACGGGATGCGGCGGATCTCCTCGAACTCGGGGCTATCGGCATGGTCCTGCGGAGAACCGGATACGAACAGGCACGGAACGCCGGGCCGCAGCGCGAGCAGGTCGCGCACAATTTCGGGCCCTTTTTGGCTGCCCAGCAGAACATCCGAGATCACGAGATCGATCGGGCCTTCGTGAGTCCGTGCGATCTCGAGCGCCTGAGGGCCGCCATCTGCGGCCAGCACGTTGCGCCCGCTGTGCCTGAGTAGCGCGGCGACGAGCCTCAGAACAGGCGCTTCGTCTTCGATCACCAGGATAGTCTGCGGCACGCGCTTGCCCCTCCTAAGGTCGGACACCATTCTACGTCAGGCGCGGTGATCCTGTGTATGCTAACAGGCTGCGGAAATCGTTTCTCTCGCTTTTGTGGGTCAAAGTGAGCGGGTGCGCGCATCACGGGGGCCTGCCCAACACCGTGCAGTGGGGGCGGGCTTGCGCCCGCGCAGGGCTTCGGCCCTGATGAATCGAGCACTATCAGCAGTTAGGGGTTGAAGCCCGATTTGACACGCGCTCTGTTGGCATGGCTGACGCCATGCTCTGACACGAGCGTCATGAGCGCCGCGCACCCTTGGAGAGCTTCGTGTCAGGGTACGGCTCTAGCAGGCTGGACAAGGTGGGATGTTTCGAGGGGTTCAGCTCTGGATCTCAGGTGCTGTCGCTACAGCAGGCCGAAGTTTTCGGAGCTGAAGCTCCGCAGCGGACTGAAGTCCGCCCCCCCCTGATGCGAGCACCGAACCCTGTGCCACCAAGCCCGCGCTTCTAGTGGGGCGGACGCCCTCGTCCGCGCCGGACGCCCTGGTGCGGCTCCTCCTCACCACTGAGCCTCACCAAGAAGAGCCTCGTATCAGGGCACGGCTTCAGCCGGGCCCATAGTCGCAGCCTGAGAGAGGGCTTCAGCCCCTGTGCTCAACGACATTCATGCAGGGGCTGAGGCCCATCTGTTTTGCCGGCGCTGTTGGGCCTGACTGAAGTCGGGCCTTGATACAAAGATCCTCACGGCCGCGCCTCGGAGCCACACGCAATCTGCCAAGGGCGCTGGACTGGCTCCGTGTGGCTTCGCCGGCCGGCAGATCGCGTCTGACGCACGGAGACGGCGCAAAACCTTGCGCGGATTATGCTCGCCCCGGGACCACTCACGTAAAAAGGCCTGCCCGAAGGCAGGCCTTTGAGATCGTAACAGCACAGCTTGGTTCGCGCCGGGGCCGGAACACTCCGGCTTCGCGGCGAAGCAGTTACGCGGTCGCTTCGGCGGCGACGGCAGGGACGTCCACCCAAGTGCGAGACTTCGCGCTGGCGGTGCACGTCTCGAGCGTCACCATCATCCGGTAGCCGTCCTCGAACGTCGGGTACTCGATGGGCGCGGACGGATCCGCGACGCGCGCGTAGAAGCGCCGGAAGCACATCTTGTGCGCGTCGTCGTAGCCCTCGCTGTGCCCGCCGGGGAGGTCGGCATAGGAGCGCGCCTTGTCCGTCATGAGCGACGGGTCCTTGATGATGATCTGGTTCGGCGTGTTGCGCTGGCCGATCCACAACTCGTCGGGCCGCTCCTGGTTCCACATGAGGCCGGCTTTCGTGCCGAACACCTCCATCTGGAAGCGGTTCTTGCAGCCGCAGCTCACCTGGCTGACGGTGAAGGCGCCGTGCGCGCCGTTGGAGAGCCGCAGCAGGACAGCGCCGAAATCCTCGGTAGTGATGGGAACCTCGTCGTAGTCCTCAGGGCGCAGCGTCTTGCCGGCGAACGTCTCGACGGCCACCTTGGGCCGCTTGCGGGTCTTGTGGATGATAGCGTAGTCGGCGCAGACGGACGTGATGCGCAGCCCCGTAATGTGCTGGATACCGTCCATCCAGTGCGAGCCGATGTCGCCCATCACGCGCAGCGGGCCGTTGTCCTTGGCGTCGATGCGCCAGTTGTAGTCGGTATCGAAGAGCAGCCAGTCTTGCGAGTACGTGCCCTGAACGACGAGGACGTCGCCGATTTCGCCGTTCTCGATCATGCGGCGCATCTGCTGAACCATGGGGTAGAAGCGCAGGTTGTGATTCAGGCAGTTGGGAACGTTCTGCGCGCGGGCGATCTCTACGAGTTCGCGGGCCTCGGCCGACGAGATGGCGAGCGGCTTTTCGCACAGCACGGCCTTGCCCGCCAGCATGGCCTGCTTCGCGATGGGATAGTGCAGCGCGTTGGGCGTGCAGATGTGCACGGCCTGGATCTGCGGGTCGTTCAGGACCTCGCGATAGTCGGCGGTAGCGCGCTCGATGCCCACCTGCGCGGCGAAACTCGAAGCCAGTTCGGGAGTTTCGCCCGCGACCGCAACGATATCAACGTTGCCGAGCCGGCGGATTGCCTCCGTGTGGACTCTGCCCATGAAACCGGTGCCGATGACGGCGGTCTTGATCTTCGCCATGTTCCATCCTTTCCTGGGTGGTGCTTGCCACAAGTCAATGTACCAGAACGCGGCGCGGCGGGACGCCGTAGTAGAATTGAAGAACGATTTTCCCATGAAAGTGCGGATAAGGCTGCGATTGGGGCCGGCCTTCGCCAAACACCTGGAGCGCAATAGAGAGCTTGCGAGCCTGACCGCCGCACTACTGACCCCGGCCGCCGTGATGGCGGCGGTGCTCGGCTTGTGGCGGCTGGCGGCTGACCTCCAGTGGACCGGCGAGTTCGTGTTTTCTACGGGGCTGCTGTCGCACTGGCAGGTCTGGCTGATGATGGCCGCGGGGCTGCGGACGTGCGCATCCGTGCTGAACCGGTTCGGCCGGGGCGGAGGCGACGAGGCGGTTTCTTGAGGTGGATGCTGTTCACGGGGCGGGATTGAGCCCACGCAGGGCCTCAACCCTGCCTGTCGAGCGCTATCAAGACTGGAGCTGAAGCCCAATCCCGGTGGCGTGTATCTGCACGGCTGAAGCCGTGCCATGATACGAAGCCCAACGGCGCCGCGCCGGAGTGTGCGGAGCTGAAGCTCCGCAGCGGCCTGAAGGCCGCCCCCCGATGCGAGCACTGCATCCTATGCCACCGAGTCCACGCCTCCAGTGAGGCGGACGCCCTTGTCCGCGCCGGACCCCATGGCCCGGCTTCCCCGTACGCTGAACCTTGGATGAATGCTTCGTATCAGGGCCCGACTTCAGTCGGGCCGAATAGGGCCGTGAAGTTCACGGGCTTCAGCCCCTGGACCTCAAGCGCCGTCGTCACAGCAAGCCGAGGTGTGCTGAGCTGAAGCTCCGCAGCGGTCTCAACGCCCCTATATGTAACAGTGGCGCTCCGTTTTTCGGGGTGCCTCGGCTGAGACTGTCTGGTATCCTGACAGTGAGTCGTTCCTCCCAAATGCAATACGCCCGGCAAAGCAACTACTACGGCGGAGGCTTTTCGCAATTCGTACCGCCAGGTGTGAAGTGGCTGCTCATCATAAACACCGGCGTGTTCCTGCTCGAGTTCTTCTCGGCGTTGTTCACCGGAGTGAGCCTGCGCTGGCTCGGGCTGGTGCCGCTGGAGGTGGTGTTCGGCCTGCGCATCTGGGAACTGGGCACGTATCTGTTCCTCCACGGCGGCGTCATGCACCTGCTGTTCAACATGCTGGCGCTGTGGATGTTCGGGTCGGACCTCGAGCGCGACTGGGGCACGCGGCGGTTCCTGCGGTACTACTTCCTGTGTGGCATAGGGGCAGGGCTGACCGTGGTGATAGCGAGCATGCTGTTCGGAGGCGCGGCCTACCGCACCATCGGCGCATCCGGCGCGATCTACGGCATTCTGCTCGCGTATGGCGTGCTGTATCCGGACCGCACCGTCCTGTTCTTCTTTTTGTTCCCGATGAAAGCAAAGTACTTCGTCATGATCATCGGGGGCATCGTGTTCCTGAACTCGTTCCAGGGCGGCGGAAATGTGAGCCACGTGGCACATCTGGGCGGCATGGTGTTCGGCTACATCTTCCTGAAGGTGAGGATGCCGCGCGCGAACCTGCTCGGATGGGCCGGTGAGCGCTACCAGCGCTGGAAGCGGGAGCGAGCCCGGCGCAGATTCCAGGTCTACATGCGCAGGCACGGTGGCGATCGCGGCCCCTGGGTGCAGTAGCCGGAAACACATTTCTCCAACGGCCCGTCAAAGGCTTCAGAGCGGAACCGCTCTGATATGCTGAGGTTCAGGGAAACAAGGCCATGAAACGGATCGCGTTGATGCTTTTGACCCTTTGTTTCGCAGGCGCTTTCGGCATGGAAGCGCTGGCGCAGCAGGGTCCGGCCCGAGAGGGCAGCGAGACGGTCGCGAGGCCGCGCAAGAAGACCACCGATACCGCTCCCGGTGCGGCAGCCGAAGAGCAGGAAAAGATCCCCTCGAAGTTCGGCCGCAAGAAAGAGGGCGACGTGCCCGAGGGAGCGCCGACGTTTCGCAGCGATGTGACTACGGTGTCCCTCGACGTGACGGTCATCGACAACAAGGGCCGTTTCATACCCGGCATCCCGAAAGAGAACTTCCGCATCCTTGAAGACAACGTTCCGCAGACCATCACGCAGTTCGGAGCGGGCGAAGCGCCGATGACGGTCGTCCTCGTGATCGAGTTCAGCAACCTGTGGCAGCAGTACTATACCGAGACCTGGTATCAGACACTGACCGCCGCCTACGGTTTTCTTGACACGCTTAAACCGGAAGATTACGTAGCGATCGTCGCCTACGACATGCGTCCCGAGGTGTTAACCGACTTTACCCAGGACAAGCGCGAGGCGTATGAGGCTATGCGCCGGCTGCGGATCCCGGCGTATACGGAATCGAATCTGTATGACGCGCTGGTGTTCACCGTTGAGCGCATGCAGGATATCGAGGGGCGCAAGGCCATTGTGCTGATCTCCTCGGGCTGGGATACATTCAGCAAGCTCACCTACGACGAGACGCGAAAAAAACTGCAGCTTGGCGGAGTGCCGGTCTACGCGATTGGTATGGCTCAGGCGCTGCGGATGTACTACGATTCACTGGGGTATCTGGGGCCCATCGCGCGGCTGGACGGGCTTCAGGCAGACAACCAACTGCGCACGTTCGCGAAGGAGACCGGCGGAATGGTGTTCCTGCCCCGGTTCTACGGCGAGTTTCCGGGCATCTTCCGTTCCATCTCCGAGGCGCTGCGCAACCAGTACACGATGGCGTACTCGCCCACCAACCAGGCGCGCGACGGCAAGTTCCGCAGGATCAAAGTGGAGCTTGTGGATCCGGCCACGGGCAAGCCGTTGAAGGTGACGGTGAACGGTAAGCCCGTGAAATATCAGATTATTGCGAAAAACGGTTACACTGCTCCGCGCGAAGTCGAATAACTGGGTCTGCCCGCAAAATACTGGGCAGTAAGTAACCTAGTATCAGCACACGGGGAAAACTCTCACACAAATTTCAGTTTTTTGTTCCGGCCAGCGCTGCATCGCGCGATGATATGAGCGCACAGAAACGAGAGCGCTCAGCATTAGCGATTTATGCGCTCGATGTCAAGCATTTGATCTCGCGTTTATACAACTTCTTACAAAGGCGTTGACACCGCATCGGGCGCTTTGCTACCTTCGCGATACCCCGGACATGAACAGCACCCGCTCAAGTTCATCCAACGCGACTGCGCGGATTCTTCTCGTCGACGATAACCGGTTGGGTCTGGCCGCGCGCAAAGCCCTGCTCGAAGAGCAGTCCTACGATGTCACCACCGCCACCGAAGGGCAGGAAGCGCTCGGTCTGTTCACCACCGGCCACTTTGACGTCGTCGTGACGGATTTCCGCATGCCGCGCATGAACGGGCTCAAGCTGATAGCCGAGATCCGGGCGCGTTCGCCGGAGACGCCCATCATCCTCATATCCGGATACGCGGACATGATGGGCTTCGACGAGCAGAACACCGGTGCGGACGTCGTGATCGCCAAGAGCGCGAACGAAGTGCCGCAGTTGATCCGCTCCGTCAAGCGCCTGCTGCACGCGGGCGTCCGAAAGCCGCCGCGTAGCCAGCGGCCCAGCCTGCGCAGAAAAGCCGGGAGCGGATGAAAGCGCCCGGCTCTACGCCGGAGGAAAAGCTCCCGGACCGAGAATGCGCGCCTGCGCCCATCCGGCGTGGGCGACTTCGAGCACGGCCGCGGCGCTGAACACCACCTGGCAACTGTTGTCGTCCGCCGGACCCGCCGAAAGCTTGCCGCGCCGCGGCGACACGGTCGCCAGATACTTGAGAATCGCGTACACGTCGCCCATCTCCGGCACGGCCACGTCGTACTCCTGCGTGCGGAAGCGGATTCGCCCGCCGCGGGATCCGATGGACCACGCCAGGTAGGCGCACGCGTTCACCGCCTGCTCGAACCAGGCCTCTTCGCCTGCGGGAACGTCGAGGTCGAGGAAAACCTCCAGCACACGGTCCTGCTCGCGCGCGAACTCGCGCACCTGCAGCGCGCCCGTGTGTGCGGTAGCCTTCCAGTCCACGTGGCGCGCGCTTTCGAGGGCCTCGTAGGGGCGAATCCGGTAGAAGTCGTGACCGCGCCCGCGTACCAGCGACTCCATGTCTCCGCGGACCGCCGCGAGCAGATCTTCGAAACCCGGCTGAGGGTCGATGGGAGGGTAGACCAGAACATCCCTGCGCAGGGTCACCTGCGCGCGGCGCTCCAGAAAGCCGAACGGAAAGCTGCTGGAGAACTGGAAACCGTTCTCGCGATAGATGCCGCGCTTCTGAAACAGCGCCTCGACTGTCTCTTCGAGCTTCGCGCCGCCCGGGATCACGGGGAAGTACAGCGTTGTGAGCACCGTGTCCCCGGTTCCGCTCAGATGAACCGAGAACGACGGCAGCCAGCTTTTTGCGTTGCGCAGGCGGATGCGCCCGGCTACCTTGCTGCGGGCTGCGATGTGATCCGGTAGCACGAAATCGATCTCAAGCGCCGCGAGGGAGAGCCGGTTCATGAAGCCCGACACCAGCAGCGTCGAGAGCATGGCCGCAAGTATCAGGAAGAGCAGGTTGTTGGCGGTTACGAGAGCCGCCGCGCCCACCAGCACCAGAACCATGGTGAACACGAACCCGGCAAGCGTCACCGGCTGCCGCGAGGCACGCTTGCGCAGTCCGCGCCAGTGTATAGCGATACGCCCCATCGTTCGATCCAAGCATGTCACACTCGGCGCGCGCGCCGCTAACGGCGCCGCGGCGATGCCGGCCCGCCGCTCCCATTGAGATTGCTCTCGCCTGCTGATAGTGTGTAGATGAAGCAAGAAGCATTACGTGCTTGGGGGTTGCGCATGTATCTCGGCGATTCCCTTGAGAAGGTGAGGACATCACAACGTCCTGCCGCGACACGCCTTACGGCTCCTCCGAATGAGCCGCATCACAAGCTGGAAGACATACTCGCCAAACCGTCCACCCGAAGGCTGCTTGGGTGGCTGACCGAGCTCAAGAGCGACAACAAGTGCCTGTTCGAGCGGCTGTGCGAGAACTACGATAACCCGGAGCTCACCGGCTTGTCCCGCGTGGCGTACGGCGCGGCTACGGCGATCATCGATTGCTTCATAAGGCACTATGGCGGGAACCGCGAGGCGCTGAAGGCCCGCTTGTTCCATCACCCCCCGACGGTGCGGGCGCTCGCGCTCACCGCCCGCAGCATCGCGAAGTACGGCTTCACCGCGCCGCAGCGCTTCGTGGCGCCGCTGACGGTGGTCTGGAACTTCACGCAGGCGTGCAATCTCACGTGCAAACACTGCTATCAGGTGGCCACTCGGCGGCCGCTGAGCGACGAACTGACGCTCGAGGAGCGCCTCATGGTTGTGGACCAGTTGGCCGCGGCGGGCGTGCCGTTTCTGGCGCTGGCGGGGGGCGAGCCTCTGGTCTCAAAGGACATCTGGCCGGTGCTCGAGCACGCGCGCCGGAACCACATCCACCTGACGCTGGCCACGAACGGAACCCTGCTTACGCCCGAAACCGCGGCGCGACTGCGCGAGTGCGGCGTGCGCTACGTCGAGGTCAGCGTTGACAGCGTGCGTCCGGAGGAGCACGACCGCTTCCGCGGGCAGCCCGGAGCCTGGGCGCGTTCCGTTCAGGGCATCCGGAACTCGGTTGCCGCTGGCATCCGGACCGCTTTCGCCGCCTGCATCACGCGCCACACTGCAAACCAGGTGGACGACCTCGTGAACTTCGCCATCGACCTCGGCTGCAGTACGTTCTCGCACTTCAACTTCATCCCGGTGGGGCGGGGAATTGAGATGGCCGGCGACGATCTCGAGCCCGAACAGCGCGAAATGGTCCTGCGGAGGCTCAACGACCACCTTCAGGAAGCGCGCATCGGCATCTTCTCTACCGCGCCGCAGTTCGGACGGAACTGCATCATGTATGGCGCGCTCAACGACATATACCCGACCGGCCACGCGGGGCTCGGGGCAGGGGAGAAGACGCGGGTTCTTGCGCGGTACCTCGGTGGATGCGGCGCCGGCCGGTGCTATTGCTCCATCCAGCCGAACGGGGCGGTAACGCCGTGCGTGTACATGCCGTCGCCGGAGGTTGGCAACCTGCGCACGCAGACGCTGCTGGATCTTTTCAACTCCGAGCCGTTCCGCATCCTCGCCGACCGCGACGATCGGGGCGACCACTGCGCGGTGTGCGACTACAAGCTGTACTGCGGCGGATGCCGGGCGCGCGCGTTCGCTTACACGGGCGATATGACAGCGGGCGACCCCGGCTGCATCTACAACCGCCACGTCTGGGATGCGGTGCTGGCTCGCAAGACGGCGGACGGTGCGGCAGCCAGGGAGAACGACGCCAAATACGTTCAACTGAGCGGTATGGCGCTGGGTTCCTGAAGAAACCCGGAGATCCCGGGGATCACCTCTCGCCACGGTCGCGAAGCTGTTCCGCCTGCTCGCTCGGGAGCGCGCGTTCCGCCTCCGATACCGCCACAGCCGGTCCTCTGCTCAGTCCGCGATACACCAGCGCGGCGATCGCTCCACCGGCCAGAGGCGCCACGATGAACAACCAGAGCTGGCTGAGCGCCCATCCACCGGCGAATACCGCCGGTCCGATGCTACGCGCCGGGTTGATGGACGCGTTCGTCACGGGAATGCCCACCAGGTTGCCGACGCCCAGGATCAGCCCGATCGCTATTCCGGCAAAACCAACGGGCGCCCGCACCTCTGTCGC
Organism: bacterium; assembly: GCA_050260275.1. GTDB lineage: Bacteria > Acidobacteriota > Terriglobia > Bryobacterales > Bryobacteraceae > DATMXS01. The sequence continues at coordinate 8,783 of JBLNBX010000266.1, read as the reverse complement.
GCCGATGACGGTTATTACCAGAAAGAAGGTGAGCACGATCTCAATCAGGAGAGCGGCTACCATGCCATACTGCCCCGGTGAATGCGCGCCGTAACCGTTCGCCGCGAACCCCTGCAGCCCGGCGTCGTAGCCGGCGACGGATCCTTTCGCGATCACGAGAAGTACGGCCGCGGCAGCAATGCCTCCGGCGATTTGGGCCGCCCAATATCCCGGCGCGAGTCTCTTGTCCATTTTTCCGCTGAGAAGCACTCCCAAGGTGACCGCCGGATTGATGTGGCAGCCTGAGATGTGGCCGATGGTATACACCATCGCGAGCAAGGATAGACCAAAGGCGAGTGCAACCCCGGTATAGCCGATCCGGTCCCCGGCGAGCACGGCCGCGCCGACGCCCGAGAAGATCAGAACGAACGTGCCGACGAATTCGGCCAGGTACCTTGGCATACGAACCCCCTTGTCCGGCGGCGACTCCTGGTCCCGCCTGTACCGCTGACTGTGTGACCTCCGGACTACTCGCGCCGTTGCCCGGTTAATGCCGTTACAGCGCCTTACGTCTGGTGTGGGACGGCGGGCGGCTGTAAAGGGTCAGGTATTCGTGACATCGAGCCCGCCAGTGTCCGGTAAAGGTGAAGTGGACGCGGGATAGTGAGTGCGCCGGCACACGGCAACATGCCAGCGGCGGACCTCGGTACAATCCAAAGCTATGCGAGTGTTCGTTGCGATGCTGCTGGCCTGCGGCCTCGGCTCCGCAGCCGAGTGGAAGCCGCTTTTCAACGGCAAGGACCTGACTGGATGGACCATGGTGGGCCCCGGGCGGTTCGTAGTCGAAGACGGAATGCTCAAGACCGAGGGCGGCATGGGGCTGCTGGTCTACGATCGTGCGAAGGTCGGCAACGCCACCTTGCGCGTCGTGTTCAAGACCGCGTCGCGCAACGCCAACTCGGGAGTGTACATCCGCATGCCGGAGCTGCCGAAGGACCCATGGTACGGCGTCCACAACGGGTACGAGGTTCAGATTGATGCGGGCGGCGACGAGTGGCACTGCACTGGCTCGATCTACTCGTTGAGCAAGGTTTCGAAACGGGCGCAGAAACCTGCCGGCGAATGGAACACGCTAGATATAGAGCTCAAGGGCCAGCTAACGACGGTCTATCTCAATGGCGAGAAGGTGAACGAGTTTCACGGCAGCCAGCAAGTACCGCCGCGCCGCATATGGTTTGAGCCGGTGCGCGGTCCGCGGCCAGACGTCGGCTACATCGGCCTGCAGAACCACGATCCCAAATCGGTGGTGTACTTCCGGGAAGTGCTGGTGCGGGAGTGATGCGCGCGGCCGCTCTGGCGCTCGCCTGCGTCGCGCTTTGCGGGTGCGGGTCGCGTGATGCGCGCATTCACCGTTCGCTTGAGCGGCTGGTGCCGGGCGACGCAAGCATGCTCGCCGGCATCCGCGGGGACAGGCTGCGCGACACCCCGGGATGGAGCGCGCGAGGACGATCGCTGATGCGCTCCGCGCTTCCCGACGAGGCGGCGGCGCGTGACGCAGGCCTCGATCTTGAGCGCGATATCGACGAGGCGCTTCTCGTTTGGGACGGAGTGCACTTCATCGGTCTCGCGCGCGGCCGCTTCGATGGGCGCACCGGCGAACGATTGGGTGCGGGCGAGGGTTCGGCGATATTTCTCGATGAATCGACGCTGGCCGCGGGCTCGCGCGAGGATGTCGCGTGGCTGCTCGCCGAGCGCGGCCGTATGGCAGGGCCGCCCGCGGCGCTGAAGAAGCTGATGGGCGAGCTGCCGCCGGAGAGCCACGCGTGGCTTGTCGCGATCGGCGGGCGCGCACCGGATGTGCGCGGCAACGCGGCCAATTTCGCGCAGGTCCTCACGGCTGCCGAGTCCGTGTGGGCGGCCCTTAGCTTCGACAGGGACGCCCGGCTCTCGGCGAAGATCGTAGCGAACTCAGATAAGGAGGCCGCCACGCTCGAGGGCGGACTGAGCGCGCTTGCGGCGCTGGCGCGTGTATCGGCTCGCGACGCTGCGGCCGCGAAAGCGATCGAGGGCATCCGCATTGAGCGGCAGGACCGTGTTGTCACAATCGAAGCTGCGTTCACGCCGGAGCAGGTGGATGGGCTGGTGAAGTGACGTGCAGGGCTGAAGCCCTGCGCGGGCTCGAAGCCCGCCCCCCACGGCGTGAGCAGGCTCACGGCGTTCGCAGCTCGGCAGTTTGTCAGGGGCGGACTTTAGCTCCGCACTCAGACATGCTCAAAGCGCAGGGATCGCATTGGGGGGCGGACTTCAGTCCGCTGCGGAGCTTCAGCTCCGCACCGTGCAGGTTAACCTGTGTGCCTTTGCGCGCTCCGGCTTAGCCCGCCTCCAACGCGTAGTTCTGGGCCACTCAGAACTCACCTACGGGCGCCGGGCTACGGTATCTCCACGGTGACATCGCCCAGTACCACCGCCTGGCAGGCGAGCCGCGAGTGCAGCGTGAGGCCGGAGGCGAGCTCCAGCCGGTCCGCCTCGTTGTCCTCCATCGGCGTGAGGTTGGCCTCGCCCTCGCGCACGATGACGTGGCAGGTGGTGCACGCGCAATTGCCGCCGCACGCGTGATCGAGCGGCACGCCGAAATTCAGCGCTACGTCGAGCAGCGAGCGCGGCCGCCCGTGGCCGCGGTAGGGCAGCTCGTCGAACTCGGCTACCGTGTTCGACGGCAAGAACGTGACCTTCGGCATCCTCCTCTATTCGTACCGCAACGACAGCGCTCGGTTGTTGCCGGCGCGAGCGCCTTGGCGCCACAGCTCAAATAGGTTGCGGGACTGAAATCCTGCGCGGGCTGAAGCCCACCCCCCGCGACCCGCTATTCGTACCGCAACGCGTTCGCCGGCCGTATGCGCAGCGCGCGCAGTGACGGTACGAAGGAGGCGACAACCGCCACCACGGTCAGAGCCACCGCCACCGCAACGAAGACGCCCGGGTCGGTGGGCCGTACTTCGAAAAGCAGCGTTGTCATGAAGCGCGTAAGCGCGAGCGCGCCCGCGAAACCGATCACCAGGCCGATGCCAGCCAGTTTCAGGCCCTGCCCGACGACCTTCCCCACCACGTCGCGCACCGTTGCGCCCAGCGCGACGCGAATCCCGAACTCGCGCGTGCGCTGCGTGACGGTGTACGCCAGCACACCGTAGATGCCCACCGCCGACAGCAGCAGCGCGAGGCCCGCGAAAACCAGGCAGATCACCATCGTGGCCTTGCGGTTGACCAGCGACTCGGCGATGCGCTCCGGCATGGTCTTCACGTCGAACAGCGGCAGTTCCGGATCGGCCTTCTGCAGAACGCGGCGCAGGTCAGCGGCGACCTGCCTGCCGCCGTCGGTCTTCACCACAAGCCGCATCTGCGCCGCGGGGAACTGCGTGACAGGAAAATAGACCTGGCCGACGGGATTGTTCTCAGCCAGGTTAAGCGTCTTCACGCTGGGGACGACGCCCACGATGGTCCATTGCTTGTCTTCCTCCAGCCCTCGCATGATCCGAGCCCCTACGGCATTGCCCTCCGGCCAGCGGTTCTTGGCCAGGTACTCGTCGATGACGACCACCGGCTGAGATTCGGGGCCGTCGCTGGCATTGAACACGCGGCCCTGCAAAGGGTGGAGTCCCATCGCCTGGAAGTATCCCCAGTCCACGCGACTCCAGCCTGGAACCGGCGGCTTCTCGCCGGGCTTGAGCGGCCGGCCGACTATCGCGATGACGCTCGCGTTGGCGCTGTTGCTGAACGGGAGGTACGTAGTGGCGCCGGCGTGCTTCACGCCGGGGATGGCGCGCACCTCCTCCATCAGGCGCGACACGAACGCCCTGCGCGCGGCGTCATCGGGGTACCGGTTCTCGGGCAAGGAGAATTGGGCAGTCAGGACGCCTTCGGGCTGGAATCCCGGATCCACGTTCATAGTCCGCGAGAAGCTCAGCGTCAGGAGCCCCGCTCCGATGAGCAGCATGAACGCGAGCGAAACCTGGCACACGACCAACGCGGAGCGCGTCCACATGGCGTGCCGCTGCGCGGTGCCGGTGCGCTCGGTCTGCCTGAAGACGGCGTTGAGATTGCGCCTGAAGAGGTGGAATATGGGCACCGAGCCGAAGATGAGCCCCGTCGCCAGCGCAACCACCGCGCTGGCAGCCAGCACGGTTCCGTTGAGGGTCAGATTCTCCGCGCGCGGCAGTCTCTCCGCACCGAGGTACACCAGCAGGCGGAATCCGAAGTAGCCCAGGCCGATGCCCAACGCGCCGCCGAGGGCCGCGAGCGCCACGCTCTCGGTCAGCAGTTGCCGCGCCAGGCGCGCGCGCCCCGCCCCGAGGCTGAATCGGATGGCCAATTCCTTGATGCGAATGTTCGACCGCACGAGCATCAGGTTCGCGATGTTCACGCACCCGATCAGGAGGACGAACGCAACAGCCGCTTGCAGCAGGTAAAGCGTGGGCCGGATGTCGCGGACCACCTGGTCCTTGAGCCCGCGCACAACCGTGCCGAACCGGGCGTCCAGGAGAAGCTGTTTGGCCTCCGGCAAGAGGTCCAGATTCGCCGCGTTGAGCGCGTCGATGCGTTTCTGCGCCTGCTCAACGGTGACTCCCGGCTTCAGCCGCGCGACCATGCCCCAGGCGTTGCTATGGCGCGCAACGTTCGTGGTTTGCTCAGGCCGGAAAGCGAACGGGACAATCACTCGCGTCTCGTTGTTTCCAATCACCTCGAAGTGCGCCGGCATCACGCCCATTACCCGGTAGGGGTTGCCGCTGAGGCGGATGTCCTTGCCGACGATGCCGGGGTCCCCGCCGAATGCTTGCTTCCAGAACGGATACATCAGCACCGCAACGCGTTCCTTTCCGAGGGTGGCTTCCTCTTCCGTGAACGCGCGGCCAATGAAGGGCTGGACGCGGAGAACGCGGAAGTAGTCGGGCGTTACGTATGTGCCTTCGATGCGCTGTGGCGTGCCCTGCTGTCCGAAATCGTAGCCTGAGTTGCCGATGAGGGTGACACTGTCGAAAACGTCTGTGAGCTTCTTGCGGTCCAGATAGTCCGGAACGGCGTTCGCGCCACGGTCAATCACTCCGATGCCGGGGTAGACGTTGTACATCGTGACAAGCCGCTCCGATTCGGGGTACGGCAGCGGCTCGAGCACAACACCGTTCAGAATCGTGAAGATCGCCGTGTTCGCGCCGATGCACAACGCCAGCGTTAACAGCGCCGTAGCGGTGAACGCACGGTCTTTCCACAGCAGCTTCAGGCCGAACCGCAAGTCAGACAGCATATTGCCTCCGCAGATGGTCTAACAGGCATATACGGCGGCGCTGCTTCGTGAGTTCGCATCTTGTGAGCGCGAATTGCCGCTGGGCAGCGGGGAACTGAGCACTGCGGCGCAGCGTCCCATCATCAACCCGCATTTGGCGGGCGCAAGGGGAGCGCTATGGACGAAGGAATCGGACTGCCCTCATACGATATTGCGCCGCTGGACCACGTGGCGGAGGGAGTCACCGGCCTCCGGATACTCATGGTGAACGTGTTCGCCGTTTCGCGGCCGGATCACCGGTGGGTTCTCATCGATGCCGGGCTGCCTTTCTCGGCGGCCCGGATCCGGCGCTGGGTCGAGGAACAGCACGGAGAGACGCGGCCGGAGGCGATCGTGCTCACGCACGCGCACTTCGATCATGTCGGAGGACTGCGCACGCTCGCTGATTACTGGGACGTTCCTGTTTACGCGCACACGCTCGAGCTGCCGTACCTGACTGGCCGCTCGAAGTACCCGCCGCCCGATTCGGCCGTCGGGGGTGGCCTGCTTTCGATGATGGCGCCGCTCTACCCGCGCCGGCCGATCGACGTGTCGGACCGCATCAGGGAGCTGCCGGCGGACCGCTCTGTACCCGGACTGCCGGGTTGGAGCTGGATCGCGACGCCCGGCCACACTCCCGGCCACGTATCCTTCTTTCGCGGCGACGATCGCGTGCTGATCGCCGGAGATGCGTTCACCACGACGAACCAGGCGTCGCTGGCCGCCGTCGCGACTCAGCGGCCCGAAATTCACGGGCCTCCGCCGTACTACACACAGGACTGGGACGCAGCGAAACTCTCCGTCGCACGCCTCGCAGCGCTCAGCCCCAACGTTGTCGCGCCGGGGCACGGGCGGCCAATGGCGGGCGCCGAGATGCAGACCGCGCTGCAGTACCTGGCCGACAACTTCGACCGCGTCGCGCGCCCGGCTCACGGACGCTATGTACACACGCCTGCTGTGGCCAGCGAACGAGGGCTGGTCTCGGTACCTCCCGCGCCGGGCAGGGGAATGGGCAAGGTGCTGCTCGGGGCGGCGCTCGCGAGCATGGCTCTATACGGCATTACGCGCTGGAGCCGGAGGTAATTCTTACACCGGAGCCGCATTCCCGGCCGTTGTCGCGAAACCACTTCCGGTGTGGCAAGCGGGCTGCACACACCACGTCAGCGCAACGCGCAGCCGCGCGATGCGCTGCACGGCCGGAGCCGCACGCCGCTGTCGGCTCCGGCCGAGGCAGGCCGTCCCTCGAGCCCTTGCAGCCGCGCCTCCCGAGCCCATGCTGAGACGCAGCTCCAAGGGCTCTTTTTCACGTTATTCTAAAGGGAAGCCCTGCTCGATCCGGAAAGCCGATCTGTAAGCAGTGCTGTGCGATATCTGCTGGAGGCAGTTTGGACCAGCTAAGTACTATGGCCAATGGGGGGCGTAACAAGGATGTTTTGGGAGACACCGTAGCCCGCGCCCGGGATGCCGGCGAGGCGAAGCTGCGCGCGTTCCTCGAAGCGGCAGCGCAGGGAATTCTTGCCATTGACGAGAGCTCCCGCATCGTGCTCGTCAACGCCAAAATCGAGGAGCAGTTCGGATATTCGCGCGAGGAGCTGCTCGGGAGTCCGCTGGATATTCTTATCCCGAAGCGTTTCCGTGAGCGGCACGCGGCCAATGTGGCGGGTTACTTCCGGAACCCCAAACAGAGGCCGATGGGCGTCGGCCTTGAGCTTACGGGTTTAAAGAAAGACGGCACGGAATTCCCGGTTGAAATAAGTCTCAGCTATTTCGAGGACGGCGACAGCCGGCTGGGGATTGCGTTCATCACCGACATAACCGCCCGCAAGCGGATCGAGGAACAGCTTCGCGAGACAGCAAAGCTCGAGAGCCTGGGCGTGCTGGCCGGCGGCATCGCACACGACTTCAACAACCTGCTCGTAGGTGTTATCGGCAATGCCGGCCTGGCGCTCGAAGCCACGCCGCCCGACAGCCCGTTGCGCGCACGCCTCGAAGCCATCCAGCAGGCCGGCGAGCGCGCGGCCGACCTCGTGCGGCAGTTGCTCGCCTACTCGGGAAAAGGCCGCTTCGTTATCGAGCCAGTCAATATATCGGACCTGATCCGCGAGACGGTGCGCCTCATTGAGGCTTCGGTCCAGAACGCCGTGCTGGTGCTCGACCTCCAGGCGAGTGCATCCATCCATGCGGATGCCTCTCAGATCCAGCAGCTCATTATGAACCTGGTGATCAACGCCGCCGAAGCCATCGGCGAGAGCGATGGCACGGTGACGGTGCGCACGCGCGAGCGTGATCTCGCGGGCCCGCCGGAGGAAAGCGGTTTGCAGACTCCGCCGGCGGGAAGCGGCTTACAGGCGCTGAAACCGGGGCGTTATGTAGAGATCGTCGTCGAAGACACCGGCTCCGGCATGGACGAGCCAACGCGCGAGCGCATTTTCGATCCGTTCTTCACCACGAAATTCACCGGGCGCGGGCTCGGCCTGGCCGCCGCCCTCGGAATCGTGCGCGGCCACAAGGGCTACATCGAGGTTCAGAGTGAACCCGGAAAAGGCAGCAGGTTTTCTGTCCTGTTTCCGGTATCGGCAGAACGCGAACCCGAGCCGGCGCCTGCGAAGTCGGATCTGCAGGGCTCCGGCACCATCCTCGTCGTGGACGACGAGGAGATCGTGCGCTCCAGCGCAGCCACTGCTCTGCAGCGCTACGGCTACGATGTTCTGACCGCAGAGAACGGCAGGAGAGCGATCGAGATCGTGCGTCGGGACGCGAGTATAGTCGCCGTGGTGCTGGACCTCACCATGCCCATCATGAGCGGCGAAGAGACTTTGCGCCACTTGCGTGAGCTTCGCCCGGATCTTCCCGTCATCCTGTCGAGTGGTTACAGCGCGGAGGAAGCGGTCAAACGCTTCCGCTCGCAAGGGCTGGCCGGCTTCCTGCAAAAGCCGTACACTGCGGTGCGTCTGGCTGAGGCTATCAAGGCGGCGCGCGCGCAGGCTACCGCCGGGCCCGCGGCGTCCGGCTGAAGCGCGCACACACATGCCCACACTTCGCGACACCGGCACGGCAAAAATCTTCTGCAGTTTGTGAAGTCGCCTTACTAATTTCTGCGAGAATACGCGCGAATTCACGCGAGTAGTTGTCTTATAAAATCTTTACGCGGATTATCTTTCCCCTTGCGGCAGCTGCTTTCTCGAGCGGCCAGATCCTGAAACGAGGGATTCTCCAGTGGTGTTTTCTCCAGACCTGAAACCATCTAAGTGCGCCGTGGTGACCTTCTGAGCGGCTGAGATACAGGCGTCCTGACCAACTACTGCGTTTGCAACATCTTAGTCCCGAATGTTGCCCTTAGCCACCCGGGGGAGGGGTCTAGCCTAACGTTCGGCTTCAACCTGTTGTTTCTAAACGTCCGCGGGTACTTGACCCCTGCTTGGGACTTACCCTATACTTGTCGTAGCCGTGGCCGCAGCGTGCTCACTCTAATGCGGTCACTTTTAGGGCA
>JBLNBX010000265.1:0-10567 GCA_050260275.1 bacterium | reverse complement strand
ATTCTTTGGATGCTCACCTGGCTCGAGAACCCCGACGCGTTCCCCGTCTGGCTCAGGCTGCGCAAGAAGGCCGCCGGCATGGCGGGGTAGCATAGGCGCTCATGTCTGAATGGGTGATCCGCACCGAAGACCTGACGCGCGATTTCAACGCTAACCGCGCCGTGTCTTCGCTCTCGATCCAGGTGCCGCGCGGCACCATCTTTGGGTTTCTCGGCCCGAACGGATCGGGCAAGACCACCACCATTCGCATGCTCCTCGGACTCCTGGAGCCCACCGCTGGCCGTGCCGAGGTGCTGGGCTTCGGTGTCCGTACCCAGAGCAGCGAGATCCGGAAACGCTCCGGCGCGCTGCTGGAGCACCACGGCCTGTACGAGCGTTTCCGCGCCATAGATAATCTCGACTACTACGCGCGCATCTGGGGCATACCAGGCGAGAAGCGCCGGGCGCGCATTCAGGCCCTGATGGAAAGGCTCGGACTCTGGGAGCGGCGCAACGAGTTCGTGGGAAAGTGGAGCCGCGGCATGAAGCAGAAACTCGCCATTGCGCGGGCCATGCTGCACCACCCGGAGCTGATCTTTCTGGACGAGCCCACGGCCGGCCTCGACCCCATCGCCGCGGCCGCGCTTCGCGACGACCTCGCCGCGCTTGCGTCGCGCGAAGGCGTAACCGTGTTTCTCACCACGCACAACCTCACCGAGGCCGAAAAGCTGTGCGCAACGGTGGCGGTCATCAGGCGCGGCAGACTGCTGGCCGTGGGTTCGCCATATGAACTGCGCTCGCGCAACGGCCCGCTGCGCGCAGAGATCACCGGCAGCGGATTCGAACCGGCGCTCGAAGCCATCCGCGCGCGGCCGGAGGTGACTGCGGCGGCGGTCTCAAACGGCCGCCTGAGCATAGACCTGGCATCAGGCTCCGAGGTCGCGCCCATCGTGAGCCTGCTCGTGGCGGCCGGAGCGGCCATCGAGGAGGTCCGAAAAGGCCCCGCCAGCCTCGAAGAGGTGTTTCTCGCGCTCATGGAGGAGGAACAGTAAGTGACGCCGCGGAAGGCACGATGATTCGCGACATCCTGACCGTAGCCCGGAAGGAGTGGATGGAGATCGTCTTCCAGCGCGCCTCGATGCGTGCGGGCCTGCTGGCCGCCCTCGGAGTGCCGCTGCTCTTGCTAGGCGTCTGGCTTCCGGCGCAGAACGGGCGCGAGTGGCTTACATCGCCGCTCCCGCCGGTGCTGTGGACCTGGTTCCCCATCTTCATCTGCGCCACCGTGATCTGCGACGCTTTTGCCGGCGAGCGGGAGCGCCACACGCTCGAGACGCTGCTGGCCTCGCGGCTGTCGGACACGGCGATCCTGTTCGGAAAAATCGCAGGCGCAGTCGGCTACGGCTGGGGACTGGCGCTGGCCGGGCTGGCGCTCAACGTGGTCACCGTGAACGTGGTATCCCGCGGGGGCGGTTTCGCGATGTTCCCGGCGGGGACCCTTGCGGTCATGGTGCTTCTGAGCCTGCTGGGCGCCACGCTCACGAGTGCGGCCGGCGTGCTCATATCCCTGCGCTCCGGCACCGTCCGGCAGGCTCAGCAAACGCTCAGCATCGCCCTGCTGCTGGTCTTCCTTCTGCTCGGTTTCGGACTGAGGTTCGTCCCGCCGGAGGCGCGCCGCGTCTTCATGCAGTTCGTGACGGCGGGCAACAGCCTGAGCATCGAGCTCGTCGCTGTCGCGGCGCTTGCGGCCACCGACCTCGCGCTGATCCTCGCGGCCATGGCCCGCTTTCGCCGCACGCAGCTTATACTCGACTGATACCCCTGCCTGCCATGCACATACTCGAACTCGAATGCCCGCCCGCCGAAGCCGAGAACCTAGTGGCCGAGTTGTACTCGCGCGGCGTGGCCGGCATCGAAGAGCGCGAGACGCCGGACGGGCGCTGCATCCTCGCCGCCTACTTTGAACTCCCGATCGATACTGCGCTTTTCGAGCACTACTTTCCGCGCTGGCGCGTGTCAGAAGAGCAGGATTGGATCGAGGTGGCGCGTTCGCAATGGACGCCCCTGCCAGTCGGAGAGCGCTTCTACCTCGTCCCGGAGTGGAGCGCCGAACCCGCGCCCCCCGGACGGCTGCGGCTCGCGATGCGCCCCGGGCGCGCCTGCGGAACCGGCTGGGCCGTACCGACGCAATTGGTGCTCGAGGTGATGGAGAAGGTCGTGAAGCCGGGCGCGGCCGTCCTCGACGTTGGCACCGGCGCGGGCATACTGTCCTCCGCCGCCGCGCTGCTCGGCGCCGGGCGGATCTACGCCTGTGATATCGACCACGAGGCCGCGGTCATCGCGGCGCAGCGATTCCGCGACGAGAACATCGGTGTGCACGTCTTCACGGGGTCCTTGCGATCCGTGCGGGATGCCTCCGTCGATATCGTGCTGGCCAACCTGAACGCCGTGACGTTGATAGAGCTGGCGGCGGACCTGGAGCGCATCCGCGCCCGTGGCGGCGCGCTCGTTCTGGGCGGCTTCAAGGACAGGGACCTTGCCCGCATCGAGCGCGCGTTCCACCTGACGGCCGGGCCTGTGGAGAGGGACGGCTGGCTGGCGGCCGTGAGCTGAAGCTGGAAAACTGGAGTTCCGGCGCGGCCGCAGCGTCAACACGGCGGATGCGCACGCACCGGAGTACCGCAATCTGAAACAATAGGGAAACAGCCATGAAGATGCCCGGAAACATGCAGAACATCATGCGGCAGGCGCAGGCCATGCAGCAGAAATTGCAGGAGGAGATCGCCCAGATTCGCGTCGAAGCCTCGGCCGGTGGCGGGATGGTGACGGTCAACATGGACGGCCAGAAGCACGTGCTTGGCGTGAAGATCGACCCCGAGGTTGCCGGCGACGTCGAGATGCTGCAGGACATGGTTATGGCCGCCTTCAACGAGGCCACGAAGAAGGTGGACGAAGAGGCGCAGCAGAAGATGTCGGGCATGCTGGGCGGGCTCGGCCTGCCCCCGGGTCTGTTCTAGTCGCCGATGTAGCTATGCCTGATTTTGCCGAGCCGCTCGCGCGGCTCATACAGGAATTCAAGCGCCTGCCCGGAGTGGGGCAGAAATCCGCGCAGAGGATGGCTTTTCACGTCCTGCGCGCGGACCGCGAGGACGCGGCGCGGCTCGCGCAGGCGCTGCTCGACGTGAAAGACAAGCTCGGGCTCTGCGAGGTGTGCAACAACATCAGCGACACCGAGATGTGCCCGTTCTGCTCCGACGTCTCGCGCGATCGCACGGTGATCTGCGTGGTCGAGGAACCGCACAACATTCTGCCCATCGAGACCACGCGCCAGTATTCAGGCATGTACCACGTCCTGCACGGCGCAATCTCGCCGCTGCGGGGCGTGGGTCCGGACCAGCTCCGAATCCGCAGCCTGCTTGAGCGGCTCGAGAGCGGCAACGTGCGGGAGATCATTCTGGCGACGAACCCGACGGTCGAGGGCGAGGCCACGGCGGCGTATCTTTCGCGGCTGCTCAAGCCCCTCGGCGTGCGCGTCACGCGCATTGCCATGGGTGTTCCGGTGGGCAGCGACCTCGAGTACGCCGACGAGGTCACCATGTCGAAGTCGCTGGAGAACCGGCGCGAAGTGTAGCCTGCCGCGCTGCCGTTTTCCGTGAGCTAGCTCAAGCAGCTTCCTTTGTTTGGCTTCAATGGGGCCGCGATCATATGACCGCGGAATAAGGGAAGGAGATGATCAGGCTCAGCGGGTGGAGGCGAGGCCGGAAAACCGCCACGCTTCAGTGGGCCGCGGTCACGTGACCGCGGAAATGGTCTGAAAAGGTCGGCCTAGTTACTAACTGGGAGGCCTCAATCGAGCCGCGATCATATGACCGCGGAAAACCTTGCAGCATGCATTGCGCAAGCCGCGGGCCTGCCGTTCAGCCCTTCTATTCCGGACGGCTCGCGCACCACAAGTGGCGCGGATTCAGCCCAGGAAATAGTCTGCCCCGCGAGGAGCCCTCTGGCTTCTCGCGGGGCGCAGGACTGCGATATAGAGCGCGGACTAGATGTCGTAGTACAGGGCGAACTCGTACGGATGCGGGCGCAGGCGCACCGCATCGGCCTCGTTCTTGCGCTTGTAGTCGATGAAGGCCTCGAGCATCTCTTCGGTGAACACGTCGCCCTTGAGCAGGAAGGCGTGGTCCTCTTCGAGGCAGTTGAGGGCCTCGTCGAGCGAAGCGGGCATCGAGGGCACATCGCGGAGCTCTTCAGGCGCCATGTCGTAGATGTCCTTATCGAGCGGTTCGCCGGGGTTGTACTTGTTGAGCACGCCGTCCATGCCGGCCATCGCCATCGCCGCGAAAGCGAGGTACGGGTTGCAAGACGGGTCCGGCGGCCGGAACTCGACGCGCTTCGCTTTCGGGTTGGACGAGTACATCGGGATGCGCACGGCGGCCGAGCGGTTGCGGCGCGAGTAGGCCAGGTTGACGGGAGCCTCGTACCCCGGCACCAGGCGCTTATAGCTGTTGGTGGTGGGTGCGATGAGGGCGGACAGCGCGCGCGCGTGCTTGAGCAGGCCGCCGATATAGTACAGCGCCGTCTGGCTCAGCCCGGCGTAGCAGTCGCCGGCAAACAGCGGCTGGCCTTCTTTCCAGAGGCTCTGGTGGCAGTGCATGCCGCTGCCGTTGTCGGCGAAGATCGGCTTCGGCATGAACGTCGCCGTCTTTCCGTGCTTGTTCGCGACGTTGCGGACGATGTACTTGTACAGCATCATGTTGTCCGCCGACTTGAGCAGCCGGTCGAAGCGCAGGTCGATTTCCGCCTGGCCGGCGGTGGCAACCTCGTGGTGATGCGCCTCGACGGTCAGGCCACAGCTCTGCATGGTCTGGACCATCTCGGTGCGCAGGTCCTGATGGTGATCGGTGGGAGGAACGGGGAAGTAACCCTGCTTGTAGCGGGGCCGGTAGCCGAGGTTTTCGCCCTCGCGGCCGGAATTCCAGCGGCCCTCATCCGCATCGATGAAGTAATAACCGCTGTGCTCGTTCTGGTCGAACCTGATGTTGTCGAAGACGAAGAACTCGGCTTCCGCGCCGAAGTAGACGGTATCGGCGAGGCCGGTGTTCTTGACATACATCTCGGCCTTACGCGCTATCCAGCGCGGGTCACGCTCGTAGTGCTGTCGAGTGATGGGGTCGATCACATCGCAGTACATGACGAGCGTCGGAGTCGCCGCGAAGGGATCCATGAAGGCTGTAGAGGCGTCGGGCATGAGCAGCATATCGCTCTCGCTGATGGACGCCCAGGCACGAATACTGGAGCCGTCGAAGCCGAAGCCTTCTTCGAAGGATTCCTCAGACAGCTCGGAAATGGGGTACGAAACGTGGTGCCACAATCCCGGGATGTCGCTGAAGCGCAGGTCGATCTGCCTCGCTGTGTTCTTCCGGGCGAAGTCGAGAACTTCTTTGGCGGTCATTGATCCTCCGTGCAGAAACGCTGCACGAGTCAAGCATAAGGCCGGGTACGCGCCGTAAGCCAATCGAAATAATCTATAGGCGGAATAGGCGCAACGCGCGGAGCGCGCGGACGTGCGAAAGTATTGTTAATGCGACGTTTGTCTCTGCTGCTGTGCTTTGCCGTGGGGTCCGTGTGCGCGACGGAGCTGCCGAGCGAGGCGCTCGAACGGATCTCGGCGGGGGCACTGAAGGCTCACGTGGCCTTCCTGGCGTCGGACGCTCTGGAAGGCCGGGGCACGCCATCGAGGGGGCAGGAGGCGGCAGCGGAGTACATCGCGGCGCAGTTCATGCGGCTCGGCCTCGAGCCGGCAGGCGGCGGCGGAAGCTACTTCCAGAACGCGAATTTCGCGCTGGTGAAGGCGAATCTGGACGGCGCAGAGGTCGCGATAGAGGCCGAGGGGAAGACGTATGCGATCCCGGCGGAGCACATCACTGTCGTCGGGGCGCAGGCGCGCGGCGCGAAGCTCGACGGCATGGAGGCCGTGAAGGTAACCACCGTGGAGGAGGCCACCCCGGCGCGCATCGAGAACAAAGTGGTGCTGGTGGAAGCGCCGGACTACAACGCGCTACGAGGCGCGGAGGCGCGGCGAAACGCATACCGCTCTTTTCTTGAACTGCGAGACAGGATAGACGGTGCACGCGCGGCAGTCGTGATAGTGATCGGCGAGACCACGCTGCCCGGGCCCGCTCAGGCGTCCAGGCGGCTGGTGAGCATGGAGGAGCCCCAGGCGCTGTGGCTGAGCGCGGGGGATGCCGACCTGCTCAAGGCCTTCCGCGAGGGCCAGGCGTTCAAGGCGACCGTTCACGTCGCCGAACCCGAGCGCGAACCGGTTCGGCTCCGCAACGTGGCGGGGCTCGTGCGCGGAACGGACCCTAAACTGCGCGACACGTACGTCATCGTCTCGGCGCACTACGATCACATGGGCCTGCTGCCCGGAGATGCAGACGACCGCATCATGAACGGCGCGAACGACAACGCCAGCGGGACGGCGTCGATGATCGAGGTGGCCAACGCGCTGGTGGCGGCGCCCCCGCGCAGGAGCGTCCTGTTCATCGCCTGGTTCGGCGAGGAGCTGGGGCTGTTCGGGTCGCGTCACTACGTTTCGAAGCCGCTTGAACCGCTGGCGAAGACGATCGCCAACGTCAACCTCGAACAGATGGGGCGCATCGACGACCCCGCCGGACCCGCTCACGGCAGCGCGGGAATGACCGGGGCGGACTACAGCGGCGTGGGAGACGCTTTCGCGCGCGCGGCGGAAGAGATGGGCGTGAGGTTCGTGCGCAATCCCCAGTGGGACGAGTACTTCGCCAGAAGCGACAACGTGAGTTTCGCGGCCAGGGGGATTCCGGCACACACGATGAGCGTCGCGCTCGAGTTCCCGGACTACCACAAAGTGTCTGACGAGTGGCACAAGCTCGACTACGCGAACATGGAGAAGATTACGCGCTTTGTGGCCGAGGGCGTGGCGCGGCTCGCAAACAGCGAGCAGGCGCCGGAGTGGAACGCGAACAACCCGAACGCGGCCGCTTTCGCTGGCGCGCGATAGGAGCAGCACTAGGTCTATGTACGATTTGGCATATTTCCAGAACAACCTCGACGAGATAGCGCGGCGGCTGGCCACGCGCGGGTTCACGCTGGATGTAGATAAGTTCCGGGAGATGGATTCGCGACGGCGCGCGGCGCTCACCGAGGCCGAAGCGCTCAAGGCACAGCGCAATGCGGAGACCGCGGAGATAGGGAAGCTGCGGCGCGCGGGCGTCGACACTACCGAACGGCAGCAGAAGGTGCGCGCGATTGGCGACCGCATAGCCGAGCTGGACGCGGCGGCGGAGGCCGTGGATGAGGAGTTTCGCGAGGCGCTGGCGCGAGTTCCGAACGTGCCGCACGAGTCCGTGCCGGTGGGCAAGAGCGAAGCGGAAAACGTCGAGGTGCGGCGGTGGGGCACGCCGCGCGAGTTCGATTTCGAACCGAAGGCGCACTGG
This sequence comes from bacterium, assembly GCA_050260275.1. GTDB lineage: Bacteria > Acidobacteriota > Terriglobia > Bryobacterales > Bryobacteraceae > DATMXS01. The sequence continues at coordinate 3,116 of JBLNBX010000265.1, read as the reverse complement.
GACCTGGGGCCGGAACTGGGCGTGCTCGACATGGAACGGGCGGCGAAAATAACGGGCGCGCGGTTCGCGGTGTACTGGGGCGCGGGCGCGCGGCTGGAGCGCGCGCTGGCGAACTTCATGCTCGACGTACACACGCGCGAGCACGGCTACACCGAGGTGCTGCCGCCGTTCATGGTCAACTCCGACAGCCTGTACGGCACCGGCCAGCTTCCCAAGTTCGCCGAGGACCTGTTCAAGTGCGAGAGCTCCGACCTGTGGCTTGTGCCGACAGCCGAGGTGCCGGTGACTAACCTCTACCGGAAGGAGACGATCGAGGCGGAGCGGCTTCCGGTCAAGCTGTGCGCGTTTACCGCGTGTTTTCGGAGCGAAGCGGGCGCCTACGGGCGCGACGTGCGGGGCATCATCCGGCAGCACCAGTTTCAGAAAGTGGAGCTGGTTAAGTTCGCCGAGCCGGAGACGAGCTACGACGAACTGGAGAAGCTGACAGACGACGCCGAGGACATCCTGCGGCGTCTGGGGCTGCCGTTCCGCACGGTGGCTCTGTGCACCGGCGACATCGGCTTTTCGTCCGCGAAGACGTACGACATCGAGGTGTGGCTGCCCGGGCTGAACGCGTACAAGGAGATCTCCTCGTGCTCGAACTTCGAGGCTTTCCAGGCGCGGCGCGCGTCGATTCGGGCGAAGTCGGCGAAGGGAAAGCCGTATTACGTCCACACGCTGAACGGCAGCGGGCTGGCGATCGGCAGGACGTGGATTGCGATTCTTGAGAACTACCAGCAGCGCGACGGCGAGGTGCTGATACCCGAGGCGCTGCGGCCCTATATGAACGCCGAGCGGATAACGAAACAGGGCGACATCGCGTAACACCGGCGTTGCGATTCGCGCCGGCGAGAAGGATTTTTTCTCCACTTACTCAGGCACTTAGCCCCGGGCCGGGGCCGTCTGCCGCACAACCGGGCTTATAGACTGAGGCCGGTAGTGCGCTCCTCGCGCTCACGGCCCGGGCCACGAATGGGTCCGGGCCTCTTTCTTCCCATAGCTCAGGAGGCTGAGGCATGTTCCGGTCAATCGCGGCGTTGATGGCAATGGCTGTGTCGCTTAGCGCCGCTCCGCAGCTCACAACCATCCAGGACGTCGTCTACAAGGCCGACGGCAGCCCGTTCGAGGGTGTTCTTTTCATCGAGTGGAAGAGTTTTCAGGCGAACGATTCATCAGTCATCGGAATGCAGAGCATCACGCTGCCCGTCGTGAACGGCGTGGTGCGCGTGCAACTGGTGCCAACGACCAACGCGGTGCCGGCGGGCTACTACGTGGTGCGCTACAACAGCAACGGCAGGATCCAGTTCGAGGAGATGTGGGCGGTGCCGCCGAGCACCGCTGTGCTGCGGCTGAAGGACGTTCGCATCACGGGCCCGGCGACTCCGGGCGGCGTGGTGCAGCCTCCGGCGGCGGAGACCGAGATCCCGCAGTCGGCCGTTGTTGGGTTGCTCAACGACCTCGCAGTCAGGCCGGTGAAGGGGGCGGGATTCGCGCCGTCGCGGGCAGCGATGATAGCGGCTGACGGTTCGCTCGAAGCGGTGGTCGGGAACCTGACGGACTGCGTGCGAGTGGACGGCACGGCGGGTCCGTGCGGCTCCGCTGTGGGGGCGGGTCCGGGATTCGCGGATGCGGAGACGCCCACGGGCGTGGTGAACGGAGTAAATGCCGTCTTCGCGCTCGCCGGCGCGCCGATGCCGGCTGAGAGCCTGCAGTTGTACCGGAACGGCGTCCTGCAGAAGGCCGGTGTGGATTACAAGCTGGATGGAAGCACGATCACGTTCGCGGCGGAGTCCATCCCACAGTTCGGCGATGAACTGGTGGCGAGCTACCGCATCGGCGATGCGTCGAATCCGACGGGGACGGCGGGCGGCGCTCTGACGGGAACGTACCCGAACCCCTCGCTGGGCATGGGAGTGGTGTCCGATGCCAACGTTTCAGATGTGGCGGGCATCCGGGAATCGAAGCTGGCGCTCAACTTCGCGACGCACAGCAACGCGAACGACCCGAGCGCGACCGAGAAGGCAGCGCTGGCGGGGACGGCGGGCGTCCCTTCGGAGACGAACAGGTACGTTACGGACGCGGACCCGCGCATGTCGGACGCCCGTGAACCGATGGGACACGCGCTGCTGGGCCCCGCGCACTCCGACACCGTTACGGCGAACCCGGCCCGCGGCGACCTGATCGTGGCGCAGGGATCCTCGCCGGTGCAGTGGGCGCGGCTGCCAATCGCGCCGGCGGGCCGCTGCCTGGTGTCGAACGGCGTCGACGCGCAGTGGAATGCATGCCTGTATACCGGCTTCACCGCGGGCTCGGTGCCGTTCGTAGATGCCACCGGCAACCTGGCATCGAATGCGGCGCGGCTGACGTGGGATAACGCGAACCGGAAGCTTTCGGTCGGCAACAATAACGGCGGGACGACGCTCTACGTTTTCGACGCCGAGCCGGCAACGGGAGCAACCAGCCTGACCATCCGGGCAGGGCAGGGGCAGGGCGCGGACCCGCTGCAGCGGTGGTTGACGGCAGGCGGAACGGAGCTGGGGCGCATCGAGGCGGACGGCCGCGTGCAGGCTCCGTCTTTCAAGGCGGCGAGTTCGAGCACGCGGGCGGCCTGGCAGGACGCGGGAACGTCGACAGATCCCACGGCTCCGTCGAGCGGCGACGTCTGGTACAGCACGACTGCTAACGCGCACAAGGCAGTGCACCTGGGGCAGACACATACGGCGGTGCAGGTGCTGTGCAGCAGCGCCGGGACAGCCACCAGCTCGACGGCCTTGACGCGGCTTGGAAGCTGCACGATCCCGGCGAACCTGCTCAAAGCCGGCGACCGCGTGGACATCAGGTTCGATTACGCACATACAGGCACGTCAAGCCAGTTCGCGATAGACGTGAGGTGGGGCGGAACGAGCCTGCTGGCGCGGACTGCGGCGGCGGCTGAGACGGCAGTTTCGGGACGCGCGGATGCCGGCGTGCACGCTTCGGGCACCCAGTGGAGCACTCAGAGCTGGGGGACATCGGAGTCATTCGCCGTCGCGGCCGGCGATGCGGGCGACTCGGTGGCGCAAGCCCTGACGGTGGAC
>JBLNBX010000264.1:0-14459 GCA_050260275.1 bacterium | reverse complement strand
ATTCTTGTCGCGGTCGATGCGGGCGGGCCACGCTTTCTCGGTCTCGCTGGCACTGATCCACTCCGAGTTTCGTGAGCCGCTCGCGGGCGAGTTCCGCAGGGCGTATGAAGAGCAGAACCTGGGCTTGCCGCTCGAAGTCGCGCTCGCCAACATGGCCCAGCGGGTGCCCTCGATGGATGTCCACTTCTTCGTCTCCGCGGTTGTTCTTCAGAAGCGAACCGGGGGCAATCTGGCGGAGCTGCTGGACAAGCTCGCCTCTTTGATACGCGAGCGGTTCAAGCTGCGCGGGCGCATTCGCGCCATCAGCGCGCACGGCAAGATGACGGGCGTCGTGCTCTCGATAATCCCGGCCGCCGTGGGGCTCATCATGTGCTACGTGAACCCGGACTATGCGCGCTTCTTTTCGCAGGAGGAGACGGGGCGGCAACTCATCGCCGGAGCGATTCTGCTGCAGCTTCTCGGCTTCGGCATCATCCGCAAGATCGTCTCGATCGAGGTGTGACGAATGGAGATGCTCGCGGCGGCGGTCCTGTTCGCAGTTGTGGCGGCGGTGTCCGGGTTCGTGCTGACGCGCTACTGGGCGAAGCCCAAGGCGGCGATCGAGCGCGTGACGGGCGCTGGGTCGATTGGGCCGGCAAGGGAAACGGCGCACCCCAGCCTTGCCTTCCGCGAACTCGTGGCGAAGCTCGGCATGATGGTGCCGCAATCTCCTGCGTCGGCTAACTTGATCCAGCGCCGGCTCATTCGCGCCGGTTTCCGCGGCCCGAACGCCGTAGGGATGTTCTACGGGGCCAAGGCGGTCTTGGCGGCGGCCGGCGTGCTGGCGGCTATCGTGCTGTCGGTGCGGTCGCCCGTGACCCCCGAGCGGAAATTCATGACCGTGGCGACTGCCGCGGCCGCAGGTTTTCTCGCGCCGAACGAGCTGGTGCGGATGGCGGGGCGGAGGCGCTCGAAGCGCCTGCGCCAGGGGTTGCCCAACGCGCTAGACCTGCTGGTGGTGTGCGTAGAGTCCGGCCTGGGGTTGGACCAGGCCATCATGCAGGTCTCCAAGGAACTCGACCGAGCGCATCCGGAAATCAGCCAGGAGTTCTTGCTGGTCAACCTGGAGCTGAGGGCGGGCAAGCGTCGCGCCGAGGCACTCCGCAACCTGGCTGATCGCACCGGCGTGGACGATATCAAGAAGCTCGTTGCCGTCCTGATACAGGCGGACCGCTTCGGAACCGGCGTGGCGCAGAGCCTGCGCGCGCACTCGGACTACATGCGCGTGCAGGCCCGCCAGATAGCCGAGGAGAAGGCCGCCAAGCTGGGCGTGAAACTGGTGTTCCCGATTTTCTTTTGCATATTGCCGTCGCTGTTCGTGGTGACGGTCGGACCCGTGATGGTGCGCATCAGCAGGGAGCTGCTCCCGATGATGCGGAACTTGTGAAAGGAGATGGCATGGACGCAAGCACGATTCGGATAGTGTGCGCGGCGCTGGCGGTGCTCTTTCTGGCCCTGCTCGTCATGCGGCGGCGCAGGCGCGCCGAATAGCTGAACCAATTGCCCGGGCGGCTGGCTGGCGCCGCGAACGCCGCGAAGCCGCCGGGCAAGCACCTCGCCCTGCCCCGGCGGCGTTTGGAGCACGCCCGAGCACGCTGGCGCGCCGCTCGGTCCGCCGCGGCGCGCGGGCATACGTAGACACTTCACTCGGAGTGGGCCGGTGCGCTTCCAGCCGGCTCCGGCCGGGCTGGCGCCACTGAGCGCAAAACACACGCTTGCGCACAGCCGCCCAGGATTCCCGCCGCCGGTGGGCGTCAGTTGCGCGCGTTCTGAGCAGTCTGCGCCGGCACCACGGTCGTATCCAGCGCGTTCTTGTCCTGCGCGATCCCGATCACCAGCACCTCGAGATCCTCTGCGCCCGAGTTTGCCAGCCCGTGTATTTCAGATGCGCGCAGGGCGATGCCCTCCCACTTCTTGATGGGAGCGGACTCGGAACCCACCGTCAGCTTGCCCGTTCCGTTGAGCACGAAGAGAAACTCGTCAACGCCCTTGTGGAAGTGCGTGCCGAACGAGCTATCGGCCGGAAGCACGATGTGATCGATATACGCCCACTGCGACGCGAACAGCGTCTGTCCCGCGACCCGGCGGTACTGCGCCGTCCCGTTGCCGCCATGGAGCGCCTTCGTGGGACGCAGGAGCGCGCGGTCGAAACTGAATGACATGAACACCGGCTTCGGATCGAGCGGCACGTTGACACGGTCATCGTCGAGGTTGACCACCGACGTCGGATCGCGGGAACCCGGGCCGCCAGTCGGCGCGTTCGCCACGCGAACGTTGATGTTCATCCACTCGAGCGGCTCGTCCGAGGCGTTGTACAGGGCGTGCGAGTGTCCGGCGCGGCAGGGCACCCCGACGGGCCCCCGCAGAATCGACGTGCGGCCGTCAACGGTGAACTGGGCTTCTCCGTTCAGGATGAAAAACGTCTCGTCGGCATCGTTGTGAAAGTGATGGCCGATCGAACTCTTCGGCATCAGGTGCCCGCGGTGGACGAACGCCAGGTCTCTCAGAACGCCGCGCCCCACTAGCGTCTGCATGCGCAGCTCACCGGCCCCGTCATGCACCTTTGTCACTCCCCTGTACTGCGCGGGGTCGGAACGTACGATTCGGTCCGCCAGAGGACCTTGCGCACACAGCGGGAACGCCAGTGCAACCAGGATTAGTGCCCTCATATCGCCTCCACTCTGAGGTCTGCGGCCACGTTTGTCAACGCGGCCGCGCCGCAATCGTTCATCCAACCGGCATCAATCCACGGGATCGTACAGCAGCGCGTGGAACTTGATGCCAAGAAGCGTGTTCTCGACCGTGGGCCAAACCCGCTGGTGCTCGTCCGATGCAACCCACGTCAGTCTCTGCTCTTCGGTTTCGAAGCTGATGATCAGGCGATAAGAGCAGTTTTGCGGAGCCTCGCCCTGCAGCGCTGAGCGGAGCTTCAACAGCTTGACGGCGACGAAGCCGGGTTGCTTGGTGATCACCGGCCGGAAGATGTTCTTGTAATTCTCAAGCATCTCCTGTTCGCGTGCCGGGTCGAGCAGCAGGTCGCAATGCAACTGAATCGGCGCCGGCGCGGCGGCCGGGTTTGCGCCGGAGACTCCGGGGTTTGCTTCGTGCTTTTCACCACAACTCATGCTTGTTTCTCCTTGGCGATGAATTCCGGGAACGCTCACATGTCGCGTCTAGGAAAACTCCAGGCGTTTGATGCTTCCCGCGCCTGCAAATAGAGCCGGAACCGGTTCACGGGCGGCTCGCCGGCTGAGCGCCGGTCTCATCCATGGAGTCTCCTCATCCCGGACCTCCGCAGCCGGCGAGCCGGATCGCACCCCGCGCCGGAGCGGCAATCCGTTTCACCGACCAGTCAATTATATAGAGGACGAGCGCCGGGAAGGGGCAACCCGCGAAGGAGCGTGCCGGCCCCGATAGTGTGCGCACGCCGCGAACCGCGGGTGCGCCGCTCATGTAGTCATGTCGAATGGAGAGCGCGGTGACCGCACCAAGCCTCTCGCTGAGCGCCGTCACGGCAGGTTGCGCGCCGCTTCGGATCTGCGCTACGCCCAATAGTTCCTGTCCAGGCTCCTGTACTGTACTGCCTCGGCCACGTGCTTCGCGGATACGGACTCCGATTCGGCCAGGTCGGCGATGGTGCGCGCAACCTTGAGTATCCGGTCGTGGGCGCGCGCGGAGAGGCCGAGCCGCTCCATGGCCATCTCGAGCGTGCGCTCGCCGGCGTCGTCCAGTTCGCACAGCTTGCGCAGCATGCGCGTGGGCAACTGCGAGTTGTACCACCCGCGGGCCCGCTGCACCTCACGCGCCCGCTCCACGCGGGCTCGTATCTCGGCCGACGAAGCGCCGCCATCGCCCGCGCGCATCTCCTTGTACGCCACAGCCGGCACCTCGATGTGCAGGTCGATGCGATCGAGCAGCGGCCCGCTGATGCGGTTCAGGTACCGCTGCACCATGGCGCCCGTGCAGCGGCACTCGCGCGTGGAGTCGCCAAGAAAACCGCACGGGCAGGGGTTCATTCCGCTCACCAGCATGAAGTTTGCCGGGAACGTCAGGGTCATCGTGGAACGCGCGATGGTCACCGCTCGGTCTTCCAGCGGCTGCCGCAGCAGTTCAAGCACGCTTCGCGGAAACTCCGGCAACTCATCCAGGAACAGCACGCCGTTGTGCGCCAGGCTGGCCTCGCCCGGGTGCGGCACGCCCATGCCGCCGCCGATCAGCCCCGCTTCCGAAACCGTGTGGTGCGGCGCGCGGAACGGCCGCACTGAGAGCAAGCCCGCGCCGCGCGGCAGAACCCCCGCGACGCTGTGCACCTGTGTGGTCTCAAGCGCCTCCTGGAAAGTCAGCGGCGGCAGGATGCTCGCCAGGCGTTTGGCGAGCATCGTCTTTCCCGAACCCGGAGGGCCGATCATGAGCACGTTATGTCCACCCGCGGCGGCCACTTCGAGCGCGCGTTTGGCGGTCTGCTGGCCGCGCACGTCCCGGAAATCGGGTAACTCGACCTCATCTTCGGGCCTGGCGGCCGCGGGCTCGTACCGCGCCGGAGTGAACTGCGCAGGCTGTGCTATCAGCGAAACAACCTCGGAAAGGTGCCGCACGCCGTAAACCTTCACGCCATCCACCACCGACGCTTCTCGAGCGTTGTCCGCCGGGACGATGAACGAAGGTATGCCCGCTTTGCTCGCGCACACGGCCATCGAGAGCGCGCCGCGGATGGGCCGCACGCCGCCGTCAAGCGAGAGTTCGCCCGCGATGAGGAACCCGTCCACCGAGCCAACCACTCCCATCGCGCCAAGGATGCCCACGGCCATGGGAAGGTCGAAACTCGCGCCCTCTTTGCGAAGGTCGGCGGGCGCGAGGTTGATCGTGACGGACTTGTTCGGGTACCCGAAGCCGGAGTTCATCAACGCGGACTTGATGCGTTCGCGGCTCTCGCGAACGGAGGTGTCCGGCATCCCCACGGTGATGAAATCCCGGGCCACTCCCCCGGGATACATGTCCACTTCGACGTGGATCTCGTGGGCTTCGACGCCGTAAACGGCCGCACTTCGGGTGTGAAAGAGCGCCATACTCCTTTGGAGGTAGTGCGGGAGGCGTAGCGGTTCTCTCTATGTGTTCAGCGAACGGCGCACGGCCGCGCGGCTAGCGCTGTCAGGTGAACGGGCCGGCGCTGAGGAGGTAGATCATAAGCGCCGCGGCCAGCACCCACAACACCGTCCGCCACGACTGGCGCGGACGGATGGGCCCCACATCGGTTCCATGCGGCGGTATTCCAGGCATCAACCGATTGTGTCGGCCGGCAGTGTGAGTGTCAATGGCCGGGCACGGCTGTGAGGATGTCAGCCACCGTCCAAACTCTCCATCCGGCCCCCGGTTCCGCGCCCGCGATGTGGGGCGGACGCCCTCGTCCGCGCCGGACCCCTGGTCCGGCCTCCGGACGGCGAAACGCGGCCGATGCTTCAGGCCGTAACAGGCGCCCGCTCCAGCGCCGCGAGAACGTCATCTACGCCCAGGTTCTCCATCCGGCCCCCGGGGGCGCGGACCACGCATACGGACGGCCCTCGCGGAGCCCAAACTGCGGGATCGGTCGGGCCAAAAAGGGCCACAACAGGCGTGCCCACGGCAGCGGCGAGGTGTGTGATGCCCGAATCATTACCTATGTACAGGCTCGCCTGAGCCAGCCAGCAGGCCAGCTCGTAGAGGTTGTCGAAACGGACCGCGCCGTCAAGCTCCTCCTCGGGCCCGGCGCACCAGCAGACGGGTACGGAAAGGCGCGCGGCAACCGCCCTGAACCACTCCAGCGGCCAGTTCTTCTTCGGGCTGCCGGAAAAAGGGTGAATCACGGCATATGGACCGCTTCGCGCCACGTGCGCTGTGTTGTCTTGCAGAGACTGTGGTTCGGGAGGCCGGCACTCGATGCGTGGCACGGCCGTGCCGCTGCCGCCGGCTTGCATCAGGAACCAGTCGGCCGCATGCATCGCGGGGGTGCCTTCAGGAGCCTTCTCCGGCAAGGCTCTCAAGAATGTAAAGGGCAGGTGGCCAACCGCCGTGCGGAACTCCTCGCGCGTCGCGCCGTACCAGGAAACAATCGAGTCGAAGCCTGCCAGGGCCCGGAGCACCGCCGCGGGCGGCTCGACATCGGGCAACCCCAGCAGGTCCAGGCCGGTGTCCTGAATGGCGCGAACGCGATCGGCGAAGCGTATCAGCGGCACGTTCTGCCGCGCTACCCAGACCTCGGTGTAGTCCGCGCGCAGGTGCTCCATCGCGGGCAGGGACAGGATGCAGTCGCCGATAGCGCCGGGCCTGATGATGAGCCTGCGCAGGGGCAAGGCGGTCTACTCGATGGTGTACGGCAGCTTGACGTCTACCGTTCTCGGCGGGTAGCAGCGGTCCTCGGCGCAAGCCTGGTAGCGCAGCTTGCCCGTGAGGATGCCCGGGCCGGGAGGCGCGTCCGCGGCGGCCTTAAAGCGGGTAACGATCTGAAACCGCTGGGCGAAAACCGAGAGCGGCTTCTCCGAGTACGAGTACTTCTTGTGCTCGGCCGCCGGGTAGACGATCTCGACAGGCGCTAGCGGCCCCTGCTCCCAGCGGAGGCGGAGCGGGATGAGGTACTCGTCATCGGGTTTGTCGCTGTTCACGTGGAAGCCGGGCTGAAGACTGATATCGAGCTTCGCCTCGACGGCTGCGCCGCGCTTGACCGTCACCTTCCGCGGCGGGGCTACATTGAGGATGCTCTGCGCCGCGGCGATCGCCGTGACTGCGAAAAAGGCCACAATGGCTTTCTTCATACGCTCGCCAGCTCCCTACAGCAGCGCCTCAAGATCCTTCACGTAAGCGGACTTGCTGACGAGGCCTACGTGCGTCGCGGCTATCCTGCCTTCGCGATCGATGATAAACGAGGTCGGAAGCGACTCCACGCCGCCGTAAGCCCGCGCGACGTCCTCATCGCCCATCAGAACGCGGTAGTTAACGTTCATGCCAGCCAGAAACGGCTTCACCACGTCCCACCCTTCTTCGTCCATCGAGATGCCGAGCACGGCGAAGCCGCGGTCCCTGTACTGCCGTTCGAACTCAACGAACCAGGGGATCTCCACCTTGCAAGGGCCGCACCAGGTTGCCCAGAAATTCAGCAATACGACCTTTCCGCGGTAGTCGGAAAGCTGCACGGCCTGGCCATTGGAGTCCTTGAGCGAGAAAGGGTAGGCGGGCTTGCGCGCCTCGGCGGGTCTGTCCGCCTGCGAGGAGCAAGCGGCACACGTTGCCAAAATTAGCACGGCAGTAGCAGCGAGAGCGCGTCGCAAGCAGTCTCCTCCGAGAATCCATTATCGCCCAGGGCTGAACCAGCCACGCGTCCGGTGGAGCGATCTCGTGTAAATCCCCGGCATTCCCCGGGAAGTCCGGATGGACATTCCGCCCGGAGCTGAAGGCCGCCTGTGCGGAAAGCGCTGTGGATACCGCACGTCTCACAAACGGCCGCGCATGCCCAAGCCGCTCAGAACCGCAGTTCGTCCCGACTGCACAGCTTGGCGAACCAGCGGTGGCGCGCATGGCGGGCGGGCCCGGGCAGAGTGAACTCGGGGTGTTTCGCTATCCCGGAGCTGTACCACGAGCCGGTGTCGCAGAAACTCTCGCAGGCGTACTCGCGCCAGCGCCTGCTCCGGTTGCTAACGTCGGCAGGCGTCAGCGAGAGCTTGCGCATCTCGGCCGACCACCCCAGTTCTCCCCCGGCGCGCTCCCCCATCAGGAGCTGTTCATAGGTGTATCTGCACTGGTTTCCCAGACGAACCCAGACGAAGTGAAACAGTTCGTGGAGAAATATGCGGGCAAACTCGTGAGGATGATCCAGGAGGGCGACGTCCAGGACCATCTCCCGCGCCGGTATGCGCGAGCCGGCATGGACTTCCTGGCCGCGAACGCCCCCTGAGAGCAGGCGTCCATTGAGGGCGTGCGGGTCCGGGATGACCCGCACGTGTATGTGTCGGCCGCTCAAGACCGGCAGCCGCCGGAGCGCGGTCTCAATCGGCGCCAGGTTTACTTGGCGCCCGGCGCGGGCGGCTGCGGCTGCGGCGCTGCGGGCGAGGTCGCCTCTTCGATCTTCACGGTGGCCTGCTGCGCTCTGATCCATTCGCCGAATTTGATGCTGCGCACCTGCTGGGTCAGCGTGCTCCGCACCTGATCCAGCGGCGGCGTCACCATCTCCTCTATCCGGAAAATGTAGTACCCGTTGGGCATGCGGACAGGGTCCGTGATCTCGCCGGCCTTAGCGCCGAATATGTTGTTCTTGGCTTCGGCCGGGATCGGCGCGGAGCGTGATATCAAACCGAAATCACCATCTTTCGCGACCGAGTTGGGATCCTTCGAGTGCTCCTTGACGAGCTTTACGAAGTCCGCGCCCGCGCGCGCCTCTTTCACGAGGCTGTCGGCCTTGGCCTTGGCCTCCGCCTCCGTCATGGGTTTGGGCTCCTTAGGATCCGCCTGCGGTGAGGCCTCGCCAAAGGGCAGGTAGATGGCCTTGACGCGAGCCTGTGTGAACTCGGCTTTGGAGGCTTCGTACCGCGCGGCCACCTCCTCCTCTGTCACCGGGAGCGAATCGATGCGATGGCCCATGCCCGCCTGCGCGAGAATCTGCATTCGCGCCGCTTCGAGACTCTCTTTTACCGGCGTCTGCTTGTCGAGGTTGGCTTCTTCGGCCTCCCTGGCCAGGCGGCGCATGATCGCGTACTGTTCCAGAAGCTGGCGCGGGTTCTGAAGGGCCTGCTGCTGCATCTGCGGAGCGATGTTGGCGATGATGGCGCGAAGCGTGCCGGCGGTCACCTGTTCGCCATCGACGGTCGCCACCACCGCAGAAGGCAGCATGTTCATCAGGTCCACGCGGATGGTGGGCGGCTCGGCCGCGGCCGCAGCGGCGGGTTTCGCCGCCTGGGGCTGGCTCGCGGCTGGTTTCGGCTGCGCCTGCTTGATGGCAGCCTCCGCGGCGGCCTTCATCTGCTCGATCTCAGCCTGCGAAGGCTGCTGCGCCTGGGCGTACATAAGGCCGGCGCCGAGAACTACGAAGGAAGACAAGAATCGCATGGGATGGAATCTCAAGAATAGTGTAGCCTACGATTCCCTCCTCCGACAGCGACTCGCCATGGAATCGTTTCCCCTTTGACCAGTTGAACTTAGAAACCATTTAATCCACTCCGGACGCGCGATAATGGAATATGTGCCGAAGCGCGAAACACTCGCAGTAGTCCAGGGTGAAGTTGTGGTGTGCGTGCGCTGCCCGCGCCTGGTTGAGTACCGCGAAAAGGTCGCCCGCGAGAAGCGCCTCGCCTACCGTAACTGGGAGTACTGGGGCCGCCCGGTGCCGTCGTTCGGAGACCCAAACGCCCGCGTGCTCATACTGGGCCTCGCGCCCGCCGCGCACGGCGCCAACCGGACCGGCAGGATGTTTACGGGCGACCGCTCGGGGGATTTCCTGTTTCGCGCGCTCTATGAGACGGGCTTCGCGTCCCAGCCGGTCAGCCAGTCGCGCGACGACGGGCTCAGGCTCACGGACGCATATATCAGCGCCGTAGTCCGGTGCGCGCCACCCGACAACCGGCCGCTGCCGTCCGAGATCCGCAACTGCCGCGAGTATCTGGAACGCGAACTCCCGCTTCTCGGTAACCTACAAGTCGTTGTAACGCTTGGACGTATTGCTTTCGACGTGTATCTTTCCATACTGCGCGACAGCGGCAGGATCGCTTCGCGCTCCGCGTTCGTGTTCGCGCACGATGCCGAGCATCCCGGAGCCGGAAGGCCGCTGCTGATCAGTTCCTATCACCCCAGTCAGCAGAACACCGCCACCGGAAAGCTCACCTACGCGATGCTCCGGAACGTGTTCACGCGGGCGCGCAATCATCTGGAGGCCGCCAATCCAGCCCAGGCGGCCGAAAAGAGAACGCCGATTAACCTGCGCGGGGTGTAAAATGGAGCACCGTCTGATGCTTGCATTCATTCTGGGATTGGCTCCACCTTCGGCCTTCGAGCAGATGCGGCGCGCGATGTTCGACGACACGTTCGCCGGCATCCATCAGCTCGAATGGTTCGACTGGTCGCTGATGATTCCCTATTTCGGGCTGCTGATCATACTCTCGATATACGGCCTGCACCGGTACGAGATTATCCGCACTTACTATCGCCACCGGAAGAAACTGCCGAAGGAGCCTCCCACGCGATTCGAGGAACTTCCGCCGGTCACGATCCAACTGCCGCTCTACAACGAGCGGTTTGTAGTCGAGCGCCTGCTCGAATCCGTGCTGAAGATCGAGTATCCGCGGCATCTGTTGCAGATTCAGGTGCTGGACGACTCCACGGATGAAACGCACGCGTTCGCCGAACGGCTCGTGGCGCACTACCGCGGCCTTGGCCATCCCATCGAGTACCACCACCGGACCGACCGGACCGGTTTCAAAGCCGGGGCGCTGCAAGAAGGGCTCAAAACGGCAACCGGCGAGCTAATCGCCATCTTCGACGCCGACTTCGTCCCGCCGCCCGATTTCCTCATGCGGACGGTGCACTACTTCGCTGACCCGAAGGTGGGCGTCGTTCAGACGCGCTGGAGCTATCTGAACCGCGACTCTAACGTGCTGACGGAAGTGCAGGCCATGCTGCTCGATGGGCACTTTGTCCTGGAGCACGTTGCGCGCTGCGGGCGCGGGCTGTTTTTCAACTTTAACGGGACCGGCGGCATCCTCAGGCGCAGCATGATCGAGGACGCCGGCGGGTGGCAGCACGATACGCTGACCGAGGATTCGGACCTCAGCTATCGGGCGCAACTGCGCGGCTGGCGGTTCGTCTATCTGCCCGGGCTGGACTGCCCCTCGGAACTGCCGGTCGAGATGTACGGCTTTCAGGTGCAGCAGTTCCGGTGGGCCAAGGGCCTTATGCAGTGCGCGCGCAAGCTGCTTCCGTCGATCTGGCGGGCGAAGCTGCCGTTGCGCGTGAAGCTGGAAGCCTTTTTCCACCTGACGCCGAATATCAGCTACCCGATGATGCTGGTCGTCTCCGCACTGATGCTGCCGGTGATGATCGTGCGGTTCTACATGGGCTGGTTCCAGATGGTTTTCCTGGACCTGCCGCTGATAGTAGCCTCGTTCTGGTCCATCTCGGCATTCTATCTTATTGCGCAGCGGGAGCTTTTCCCCGACCGGTGGAAGCGGGCGATTTTCCTGTTGCCGGCGCTGCTGGCCGTGGGCGTGGCTCTGACGGTGATCAACACGCGGGCCGTGCTGGAGGCGCTGCTGGGCGTTAAGAGCGGCTTCGTCCGCACGCCGAAGTATGCCCTGGGTTCGGGCCAGAAGCGCATCGAGACAGCGAAATACCGGCGCAGGAGCGGCATTCTGCCGTTTATCGAGATCGCGGTCGGCACGTACTTCCTGGGCATGGCCGCGTACGCGATCGAAGTTTACAACTTCTTCTCAATCCCGTTTCTGCTGCTTTTCGTGGCCGGCTACTACTGGGCCGGGTTCGGCACGCTGATTCAGGAATATCGCGACCGGATGCGGCTGGCGCGGCGGAGAGAACTTGCTCTGGAGACGGCCGCAAGGGGCTGAGCGGGGCCGGCTGTGATGGCCGCGAGGGCGTCAGCGCGTTGGGGTCCGCATCGGCTGCTGTGCTACAGTAATGGTGCTGAGCAGGCGGATTTCCTTGAAACGGCTTAATCTCTTTTTGTATCTGCTGTTCGCTGTGCCCGTCCTGGCCGATGGTCCGGCATCCGCCGCGGCCGATCCCACGACTGCCATCCTGGACCGGTATTGGTCTGCTATCGAGATGCAGAAAAACCAGCCGCGTTCCATGCGTATGGAGATGGATATCGACGGCGAGATCCCGCGGCTGAAGAAGACCGGACGTCTGCACGCGTTGCGCTTCATAACGCGCGTCGGCCAGATCGTCTACGACGCCCTGCGGTACGAAGGCGACAACACCGTCAAGAAAGAACTGATAGCGCGGTATCTCGAGGCCGAAGCGACGGCCCGGTCGGATTACTCCGGCTCGCTATCGATCACGCCTGCGAACTATAAGTTCAAGTACAAGGGCACCACGGCTTATCTTGAACGCACGGCGCACGTTTTCCAGTTAACGCCGCGGAAGAAGCGTGTGGGCCTGTTCCGGGGGGAACTGTGGGTGGACGCCCAGACGGGGCTGCCGCTGCGCGAGTGGGGCGAGCTCGTAAAGAACCCGTCGGTTTTCCTCAAGAATGTTTATTTCGTCCGTGACTATCACATCTCGGACGGTATCTCCGTTCCGCGGCGGATCATCACGAACGTGGATACGCGCATTGTCGGGCGTGCAAACATGACCATCTGGTTCGACAAATACGCGCCGGCCCAGGAGCCGCCAGCGCCCGTCGCCAACGGCGGAATGGCCACGGCGCGAGCCAGCTTCGGAAACTGACCGTTCGCTGCTAAACCATTGTGCCCTTTGGCGGCACTAACGTAATCTCAAAAACGAGGCTGATGCGCACTCTCTTCCTGAACCCTCCTTCCTTCGAGCGCTTCGACGGCGGCGCAAGCTCGCGCTGGCCGGCCACCCGGGAGATCGAGTCCTACTGGTATCCCGTGTGGCTCTGCTACCCGGCCGGGATGCTCGAGGACAGCAGGGTGTTGGATGCCCCGCCGCACGGCATCAGTATCGCGCAGGCGGTGGAGATCGCGCGCGACTACGAGTTCGTCGTTCTGTTCACCTCAACTCCGGGATTTCACGTGGACGTCCGCATCGCCGGGATGATGAAGGACGCCAACCCACGCCTGAAGATCGCGTTCGTGGGGCCGCCTGTGGCTGTGGATCCCGAAGGGACGCTAAGCGCGTCAACCGCTATCGACTTCATCATCCGCGGCGAGTTCGAGCGGCAGGTGGTGGACTACGCCCATGGCAAGCCGGTGGAGCAGTTGCCGGGAGCGAGCTGGCGCGAGAACGGCGGCTTCCGGCACAACCCGACAGGCCCTTTCATCGAGAACCTGGACGAGTTGCCCTGGGTGACGCGGATATACAAGCGCGACCTCGACATCACCCGCTACAACGTCCCGTTCCTGCTGCACCCCTTCATCGCGTTCTATACGTCGCGCGGCTGCCCGGCCATGTGCACCTACTGTCTGTGGCCGCAGACGCACTCGGGCCACCGCTGGAGGGTGCGTTCGGCAGGCGATGTAGCGGCGGAGGTCCGCTTCGCGCTGGAGCAGTTCCCTAACCTGCGCGAGATCTTCTTCGACGACGACACGTTCAACTACCAGAAGGCGCGCACGGTGGAACTGTGCCGCGCGCTGAAGCCGCTGAAGTTCACGTGGTCGTGTACGTCGCGCGTCACCACGGATTACGAAACGCTCAAGGCCATGAAAGAGGCGGGCTGCCGGCTGCTCATAGTAGGGTACGAAACCGGCGATCCGCAGATCCTGAAGAACATCAGGAAGGGCGCTACCATCGAGATGGCCGAGCGCTTCACGCGCGACTGCAAGAAACTAGGTATTCTGGTCCACGGCGACTTTATCGTCGGCCTGCCCGGAGAGACCCGCGATAGCCTGCGACGCACTATCGAGTTCGCCAAGCGGCTGGATTGCGAGACCATCCAGGTCTCGATAGCGCACCCGTATCCGGGGACCGAATTCTACCGTTACTGCGAGGACAACGGCCTGATAACCATTGACGGCATGACGGATGAGAGCGGGCACCAGCTCCCGAACATCCGCTACCCGGGGTTAGACCGCGCCGAGCTGGTCGACTGGGTGGAGCGGTTCTACGGTGAGTACTTCTTCCGCCCGCGCGTGATCTGGCGCATTGTCAGACGCGCCATGTTCAACTCCGCCGACCGGCGGAGGCTGGCCAAAGAAGCGCGCGAGTACCTGGCGCTCAGGGCCAAGCGCAAACGGTTCGTGCTGGAGCACAGGGCGGCCAGGTGAAACCTGCCCGGAAGACTCCGGCCGCCGTGCTGGTCGCCGTCGTCGTGCTGTCGAACACGCTCGGCAACTTCTTCATGAGCCGCGGGCTCAGGCACCACGGCGCTGCCTTGAAAGGTTGGGAGAACATTGAGGCTTTGCTGAATCCGTGGGTGGGTCTCGGCATCGCGCTTCTGCTGCTGTGGCTGATCTCCCGGCTGTGGTTTTTTAAGCTGGCGGATTTGACGTACGTTGTGCCGGCGACCTCGGTGGGGTACATCCTCAACGCCCTGCTCGGCCAAACGCTGTTATCTGAACAGGTCAGCCCGAAGCGCTGGCTGGGCACGCTGCTTATCGTCGCGGGCGCGGCTGTCGTGGGCCGCACGGAGATGCGCCAGTGACGAAATGGCTGCTGGTTGCCGTGGTGGTGTTCAGCACCGTGGCGGCGGACATGTGCCAGGCCTGGGGCGCGCGCCGCGGAGGAAGAAAGGGCGCGGCGGCGATCGCGGTATCCATCGCCATAATGGC
>JBLNBX010000263.1:0-23282 GCA_050260275.1 bacterium | reverse complement strand
CGTGTTCGTCGGAAACACCTGCCGGTCGCCGCGCGCGTCCACGGTCCCCACGCCGGGGGAAATGGAAACCTCCGTCGCGTCACTGACGGACCAGCGGAGCGTCGAGGCCTGGCCACGCTCGATGGTGCCCGGCTCAGCCGTGAACGAGATCGACGGCTTTGCCGGCGGGGGAGCCGGTGCCGTGGGGGCCGGCGGCGGCGGTGGTGGCGGCGGCGGCGCTTTCTTCTTGCAGCCGGTTATCAGAAGTGCTACGGACAAGGACAGCAGCAGCAATAGGCTCTGGGTTCGCTTGTTCATCCTGTTGACTTCGCCTCCTGAGGTTTCGAAACGACTCGCATCTCACTTTCCCCACACAGGCTGCGTATTCTGCCCCTGTGTAGTTAACTGCCGAAGCTGGGTCCCATCGGCCAGCATGGTCCAGATCTGCGGCGAACCACTGCGGGTCGACGAGAAAACAATGTGACGCCCGTCCGGCGCCCAGCTTGGATTCTCATTTCGGCCGGTGCCATGCGTCAGTTGATTGTACTGCCGCGTGGCCACATCCATCACGAAAATGTTGTAGTTACCGGGAGCGTACCCGCGCGTCCAGGCGAACGCGATGAACTGACCGTCGGGGTGCCACGCTGGATTCACGGCCTCACCCTCGCCCGAGGTCAGCCGCTGCACGTCCGCTCCTTCGCGGTTCATACGGTAGATCTGCGGCAGGCCGCTGCGCCCCGATGTGAAGACGATCTGTTCGCCAGTCTTCGGGTTCACCTTCGGCTCCATGTCGATAGCCCCTGAGTACGTGAGGCGCCGCAGACCGGTACCGTCCAGATTCGCGATGTGAATCTGGGCCGACCCCGAAATCGAGGTCGCGAACAAAATGTACCGGCCGTCCGGAGTGAACTCGGGCGTCGCCGTCATTGTCGACACCGGGCTGTAAAACGGCAGCCGCCTTCCGGTTTCCAATGAGTGTACAAATATAGCAGGATTGCCGCGGGCGTAGGAAGTGAAGGCGAGCCGGGTCCCATCATGAGATACTGCCGGGGTTATCGAAATTGAGTTGTACTGCGTGATGGGCTTCTTGTTGCTGCCGTCCGCGTCCATCTGCCAGATTTCTTTTATCCCTGGCTTCGACTCGTGCACCCAGTATATTTTCGTGCCCGTCAGGGTCACCCCTCCGAACCGCTGCAGGATGTCGGCGGCATACTCGTGCGCCACCTTCCGCGCACCCTCCTCACTCAACTCGCCGGCGTAGGTCTTCCCGAACACAGTCGCGTTCGCGACGTCCTGCTGGCCCACGTTCATCAGCCAGCCGCGCAGGGCGAACGCGCCCCCGGCCTCGGCCGCGAAGCCCATCGCCAGGTAGTTCGCGCTTACCGGCGGGTTGGCCCAGTCGGTCAACCAGGGGCCCTGCGGAACCGCCCGCGGCGGCTGGCCCCGGCGCGCCGGCGCCATCCGGGGCGGTGTCCGGTCCGACGGTTGCTGCGGCACCGTGAGCGGGTACAGGCTCTTCGAAACCATCTTGAACAGACCCGAGCTGTCCAGATCGTTCCACAGCGTCTGGTTGAAGACGGCCATGTACTGGGCCGCAGCGCCGCTCGCCCGGAAGTCCGGCACCGCGATGGCAGTCTTGTCGCCCTTGCTGATCTTGATGAGAATGTCGCTTTCCTGCGCCGCGACTATCAGGGCCGCGGCGACGATGGCGAATAGAAGAGCTCTTTTTTTCATCGCTTTAACTGAAACCAGATCTCGATTTGCGCCTCATCGCGTTCAAAATCGCGCGGCAGCTCCTGGAATGGCGCGGCTTCCATGATCGCCCGCCTGGCGGAGGTATCCAGCGCGTAGTTTCCGCTGCCCTGAAGCACGCGCAGGTTGCGCACGCTCCCGTTTCTCAAGATTGTGAACGTCACGATCACCGGGGGCGCTGTCTGGAGGCGGGGGTCCACCTCGTCCGTGCGCCACTTCTCGGCGATCCGCCGCTCCAGCAGGTCGCGGTACCAGCCATAGCGGTAGCCGAAGGCGCTGCCGGAACCCACGCCGACACCTCCGGTCCCACTCGCGTTTCCGTACATATTAGACGAGAGCGCCTGCCCGGCGGTTGAGTAGAGTTGGTTCGGTCTACCCTGCGCCGAGGTGGTGCTCCGCGCTTGCTGCCCGTACCGCGGCTGTTGGGTGGCCGGCTTTGCGCGGGCGCGGATCGGGATAGCGTCGGGCTCCTCCCGGGGCGCGCGGCGCGGTTCGGGCTTTGGCGGGGCCGGCACCCGCGATTCCGTGTCATTGGCGAGCGGGTTAGCCAACCCGGAGCGCGGAGGGAGCGGGAGCTGCTTCACCGCCGTTATGCCAACCGAGCCGCCGCCGAGCGAAGTCGGCGTGCCCCACTGAACGTGCCCGTGTTTCCCGATCGTCGTTGAGATCCCTAGCACCGTGAACAGCAGTCCGTGGCAGACCGCCGACAGAATCAGCGGCCGCCGCAGAGAATCACGATTCTCGAGGATGTCCACATGGCCGTTCATGCGTCTAGCGCCTGGGACGGTCCGCCTCGTCAATAGGTTGCGTCACCATGCGGACCTGGATTTTCTCCTCGTCGAGAGCGCTCACCACCTGGGCGATGACGTCCCAGATGGCGTCCTTGTCGGCGCGCACGTAGACCGCGTTCGCATTCGCGCCGAAGCGTTGCCGCACCGCTGGCCCGATCTCGTTGATGTTGATGTCCTTTTCGTTGAGCGACAGGAGCCCGTTCTTGGTGATCGTTATCACGGGCAGGTCCTCCGCCGTGGTCTTCACCTGCTTGACCTTGGGGACCTCCACCTCGAGGCCGAACTCCATCACGTTGGCCGTGATCATGAAGATCACCAGCAGCACCATCATCACGTCCACCAGGGGGACGATGTTGATGTCTGAGAGCGAACTGGTGCCGCGGAAGCGGCTGCGGCCAACCCCGCTCCCGCCCCCGAGTGAGAACGCCATCGGCTACTCCTCGAAGTTCCTCTCCGCGAGGTTGATGAACTCCAACGAGAAGTCTTCCATCCTCGCCCCGATCTCCCGGATGACGTGGCCGTAATGGTTGTAGAAGATGGCCGCCGGAATGGCCGCCGCCAGGCCCATAGCAGTTGCGAACAGCGCCTCGGCGATGCCGGGCGCAACCGCGCGCAGGCTGGCGCTGCCGGCGAGCCCGAGTGCCTGGAAGGCGTCGATGATGCCCCAGACCGTGCCGAACAGGCCGATGAACGGAGTGACGGTGGCCACCGTGGCCAGCCAGTTCATGTTCCGCTCGAGGTTTGCTACCTCCTCGCTCAGGCCCAGTTGCAATGAGCGCTCGACGGCGTCCGCGTTCGTAACCGCACCCTTACGGCGCACCTGCCGCTTCACCTCTTCGTAGCCGAAATCGAACACCGACACCAACGGGCACGGGCGGAACTGCTCGCTCGCGGCCGACACTGCGTCGAGGCCGCTAGACTTGCGGAACGCGCGCAGGAAGCGGGCGTTCGCCATGCGCGCCCGGGCAAGTGCCCTCCATTTCGAGAATATGATGGCCCAGGAGATAACCGACGAGATCACCAGAATCACGAGCACCGTCAACGGGAGCGGCCGCGTCCGGCTGACCATATCCCAGATGCTGTACTGGAGCAATACGATGGCGGGAGACAACAGCTTATAAGGCTCCTTTCCGCTTAAATTCTAATGATAGCCCGTCCGCTTCTGTTGACGCGCGGTGGGGGCGAAAAAGCCTTCGTAATGTTCACGATTTCACACGGCGCGGAGTAGACTTCGCCGAAGGCCGGCCTGCGGGCGATGACTTGCCCGTGGAGTCGCATCACGCCGGGCGGGCCGGACGACACTCACTGGGGGACGGAATCAGCGCTGGCCTGCTGGGCGACCCCGAAGCCCGGCTAATTCGACCCCGCACTGAGCTTCAGCTCTGCATACCGCGTGCTGGGGCTCTCCAGCCCGCCGCTGCCGGCGACCCGGCCACCACTCCCAACCGCCGAATACCGGATTTTCCGAGCCTAAGTCCCGTGCTCAGGGTATGGTTCGACAGCCGCCCAGACCTTAGGCTGGATACATCGGAGGTATCCCCTATGGCCGATTTCTATCAAACCGGCGTCGTCGCCACCCTTCACCGCCTTAGCCCGGACGGGTTAGGGCGCCTGGAAACAGAGCTGGAACGGCACGCCGAGGACACGCCAATCGGCCTGGTGCTACCTGCTTTGTACTCGGAGTTCGAGACCCCGGCCATGGCTAAGATTGCCCGGGAGCTGCGCGAGGTGCGGTACTTGAAGCGCATCGTGCTGGCCCTTGGCCGCGCCAACCGGGAGCAGTACGAACACGCCAAGAGTTTCTTTGACGGCTGCCGGACGCCGGTTACCGTCATCTGGATTGATAGCGAGCCGGTCCAGCGGCTCCTCCGGATGCTGGACGACATGGGCCTCAGCGCCGGCGCGGACGGCAAGGGCCGCTCCTGCTGGCTGTCCTACGGCTACCTGCTCGCCTGCGGTGATTGCGACGCCGTCGCCCTTCACGACTGCGACATTCTCTCCTACGACCGGCAACTGCTTGCCAGGCTCTGCTACCCGATCGTCAATCCCAACCTGAGCTTCGAGTTCGTGAAGGGCTACTACGCGCGAGTGACGGACCGTATGCACGGCCGGGTGACCCGCCTCTTCGTGACGCCGCTTATCCGCGCCATCTCCGGCATGGCGCCGCAGACCGCCTTCCTCAAGTTCCTGGACAGCTTCCGCTACGCGCTGTCCGGCGAGTTCGCCATGAAGATCAACCTGGCCCGCGTCAGCCGCATCCCGAGCGACTGGGGGCTTGAGGTGGGAATGCTGGCGGAGGTCTTCCGCAACTGCGCGCCGGACCGCATCTGCCAGGTGGACCTCGCCGACAAGTACGAGCACAAGCACCAATCGCTCTCGAGCCACGACGCCAAGGCGGGTCTGCGGCGGATGTCCGCCGACATAGCCAAGTGCCTCTTCCGCACCTTGGCGGGCGAGGGCGTCGTATTCGGCCGGGAGCACTTCCGCGCCCTTCAGGTGCGCTACGTCCGGCTGGCAGAGGACACCATCAACCGCTACTACGCCGACGCGCTGCTGAACGGCCTGGTCTTTGACCGCCACGCCGAGGAGCAGGCGGTGGCCACGTTTGCGCAGAGCCTCCGCACCGCCGCGGAGGACTATTGCCAGGACCCGTTGGGATTGCCTCCCATCCCGGCCTGGAACCGCGTCATATCGGCTTTACCCAATTTCTTCGAGATGCTTCGAGAGGCCGTTAATGCGGCCGAAACGCCTCGGCCGGTTGTGGCCGTTGAGGAGCCCTGGACGGCGATACGCGCCGCCGCGGTCTGACTATGCGACCTGCACCCGACGAAATTCCGGAAGAAGGCCGCCGGGCTATCCGTGAGCTTGGCAGCGCCGATATCGTTGTCGGCATACCGAGCTACAACAATGCCAGCACCATCGGCCACGTCGTCCGCGCCGCGCAGGCAGGTCTGGCAAAGTACTTCCCACAATTCTCCTCGGTGATCGTCAACTCGGACGGGGGCTCGCGCGATGGCACCCGGGAACAGGTGCTTTCCGCGCGTGTCGAGGAGGCGCACCTCCTTCTGTTGTCCACTCCCTTGCTGCCCGTGCACCGGCTGTCGTTCCCGTACCACGGCATCCCGGGCAAGGGCAGCGCCTTCCGCATGATCTTCCGGATGGCCAAGAGTCTCGGCGCAAAGGCCTGCGCCGTGGTGGATTCGGACCTGCGCTCCATCACGCCGGAGTGGATTGACCTGCTGTTGCGGCCGGTGCTGTTCGCCGACTACGACTTCGTCGCGCCTTACTACCACCGCCACAAGTACGACGGCACCATCACAAACAGCATCGTCTACCCGCTCACGCGCGCGCTCTACGGCCTTCGCCTTCGGCAGCCCATCGGCGGAGATTTCGGCCTCTCCGCGCGCATGTTCAACCGCTACCTGGAGCGCACGGACTGGGAAACCGACGTAGCGCGCTACGGCATCGACATCTGGATGACCACGCTGGCCGTGGCCGAGGGTTTCCGCGTCTGCCAGAGCTTCCTGGGCGCGAAGCTCCACGATGCGAAGGACCCCGGCGCGGACCTGAGCGCGATGCTGCACCAGGTGGTCGGCAGCGTTTACACGCTGATGATCGAGTACGAGGACGTCTGGCGAAAGACGAATGGCAGCCAGCCGGCCGACCTTTACGGATTTCGATTTGATGTGGGCTTGGATCCGGTCCAGGTGAACCTGGGCCGGATGCTCGACCTGTTCCGGCGCGGGTGCCAGGATCTGCGGGAGATCTGGGCACTCGCGCTGGAGCCGGCAACTCTGGCCGAGGTGTTGCGGCTGTCGCAGCACGTCGACCCCAAGAAGTTCCACATTCCGAATGAGTTATGGGCGCGCATCATCCTCGAGTTTGCATGCGCGCACAAACGCAAGCCGTTCGAGCGGGCGCACCTGCTGCGCTCGCTGACGCCGCTCTATATGGGGAGGGTGGCATCGTTCGTTATCGAGACCGAACCACTTATTTCGGACGAGGTTGAGGAAAGGATCGAGCGGCTGTGCGTGGCTTTCGAGCGGCACAAACCGTATCTCGAAGCGCTCTGGAAGGGCGATGCGCCGGTTGAGCCGGCAAGGGAAAGCGCGGCGCGCGGCGCCGAGATGGAGGCTTCAAGATGATTGCGAGTTTAGAGCGTATTATGTCCGAGGCGTTCTCGCGCATTTCGGGCCCGGCCGTGGCTTTTCTCCCTCGCCTGATCGCGGCTGCGCTGATAGTCGGGCTGGGGGTGCTTGTGGCAGTGCTGCTCCGCCGCATAGCGGCGGGCACCATCAAGGCGGCCGGGGTGGATCGATTCCTTGCCCAAAGCGGGCTGGCATCGCTTCTGGGGCTCTCCGGCCGCTTCAGGACATCCCGCGTCGTGGCCGGGACGATCTACTGGATCGCCATCACCGTGACCGTTCTTGTCGCGCTTAGCGCGCTCGACACGGCGCTCACGTCGCGCCTGATCGAGGGCGCGATAGTGCTCCTGCCGAAGCTCGTCACGGCGGGCGCGATCATTCTGGCCGGGCTCTGGGTTGGGCAGTACGTCGGCCGCAGTACGCTGGTGTGGGCGTCCAACGAGGGTCTCAGCCGGCCGCGAACGGTGGCTTCGGCGGTTAGGGTGGCCGTCATTGTTGTAGCGGTAGTCGCGGCGGCCGATCATCTCAACTTCGCCCGGACGGTGTTCCTGGCCGGCTTCGTCATCCTGTTCGCGGGCGCCGCCGCGGGCCTGGCGGTCGGGTTGGCGACGCTTGCCCGGCGCCACTTTACGACGGAGCGCCGCGAGCGCGAGCTCGAACCGGAGCGGTCGTTCTGGGATCACCTGTAGGGCTTGCGAGATTCACTCCCCCGGGCCGGGGCGGTGATCGCCGAAACGTGCTGAAGAGCGGGTAGCACGGCGCCGGACGCCGCCTCTGGCGCGAGCCATTTTGGAATTGGCACGGAGGCGCATCGGGCGGCCTCCGTACGTTCAATCGCCTCCCAGGTTGGCGCGGGTGCCGGCTACTTTACCTGCCCGGACTGAGGAGCAGCCTGCGCGGGGGTCTCGGTCCGGCGGCGCAGCGGCCGGCCGCCGCCCTCCGGATCGGCCTCGAACTCAAAGAGGTTGCCGCGCACCGTCACGGTTATCTTTCCACTGCCGAGCGGTTTGCCGTTCGTCGGGAAAAACACAGCTCCGTCGGTGGAGTCGCCGGGCGTCAGTTTTGTGGTCACGAGCGCGATCGCAGACGCCGCCGCAGCCGCACGCAGCTTGTTGGACCCCATCTCGGCGAGAAACGCATCACGCCGCTGCTCGTACCCGTTCGTCGAGCGCTGATGCGGGATGCCGAACAGGCTGGATTCGTACGCGCTGACAAGCTTGATCACGTCGTCGCGGCCCGCGTGCTGGAGCAGACCGTACACCACCGTGCTCGCCGGCGCGGCCTGCGTGAGCCCTCCGCCGGCGGCATGGAAAGCGAAATCCTCCGGCCGGATGGTCACCGTCGAAGGCGAACCGTTCGACACGGCCACCTGCACGATCTCGTAGTTCCGCAACTGGGCCGGCAAGTATGCCAGCATCACCGTGACGCCCTCACGGCTGAGGGTCCGGTAGCGAAGCCCGCTCGATTCGAACTCGATCACCTGCGCGCTCGCGGCGCAGGCGAGAGCCGCTGCGGCGGCGGCGAACACCAGGCACCGCGCCATACGCTCACCATTATGACCGGAAAAGGTCTGTTTTCGCCCTTGGCCGCCAGTTAAGCCACCCATCGCATGTTAGATTGAGCCCTAAGGAGGGCACGGCTGATGCAGAACGTGGGCGTTGGCCCCAGCCGGCATGGCTTGCGGGAGCACGGTTTCCGGAACATCAACATAGCCTACTGGAATCTCGGGACGGCGCAGCTTCTTGAGCACGCGGTGCAGCGGCACGAGGGGCTGTTCGCCAGCGGCGGGTCGTTTGTCGTCCGGACCGGCCAGTTCACAGGGCGTTCGCCGCGTGACAAGTTCATCGTCCGCGACTCGGCAACTGAGAATTCCGTCAACTGGGGGCCGGTGAATCAGGAGATGTCGGAGGCTCACTTCGACATGCTGCACGCCAAAATGATTGCCTTCTGGCAGGGGCAGGACGCCTTCGTGCAGGACTGCTTCGCCGGGGCTGATCCGAGGTTCACCTTGCCCATCCGCATCGTCACCCAGCGCGCCTGGCACAATCTCTTCGCCCGCCAGCTCTTCATCCGGCCCGATCCCCTCAAGACCGACGAGCATGTGCCGGAGTTCACCGTGCTCTTCGCTCCGGCTTTTCACGCCCATCCGGAAGAGGACGGCACGAAGACCGAAACGGCGATAGCCGTAAGTTTCAAGCGCAAGCTCGTCATAATCGCCGGCACAAGCTATGCCGGCGAGATGAAGAAGGCTATCTTCACCATCCTTAACTACCTGTTGCCGGAGCGCGGCGTCCTTCCCATGCACTGCGCGGCAAACCAGGGCCGCGACGGGCGCGTGGCGCTGTTCTTCGGACTTTCCGGAACGGGCAAGACGACGCTATCGGCGGACCCGGAGCGCCGGCTTATCGGCGATGACGAGCACGGCTGGAGCGACGACGGAATATTCAACTTCGAGGGCGGCTGCTATGCGAAGACCATCCGCCTCTCGCGCGAGAAAGAGCCGCAGATATGGAACGCCATACGCTTCGGCTCGATACTCGAGAATGTCGTGATCTCCACGCGCACGCGCCTGCTCGATTTCGACTCGGACGAGTACACCGAGAATACCCGCGCGGCTTACCGTCTTGCGTTCATAGATAACGCGATACTCCCCAGCGTCGCCGGCCACCCGTCCACCATAGTGTTCCTCACCACCGATGCATTCGGCGTGCTCCCGCCAATCTCCCGCCTCTCGGCGGACCAGGCAATGTACCACTTCCTCAGCGGCTACACCGCAAAGGTAGCGGGAACCGAGAGCGGACTCGGCAGCGAACCCAAAGCCACCTTCAGCGCGTGCTTCGGCGAGCCGTTTCTTCCGCGCCACCCCGGCGTCTACGCGCGCATGCTGGGCGACCGGCTGCGCAAGCACAACTGCGATTGCTGGCTCCTCAATACGGGCTGGATCGGCGGCGGCTACGGCGTCGGGCGGCGCATTGACCTGACGCAGACCCGCGCCATGCTGGCTGCCGCGCTCGACGCGCGGCTCAATCAGGTGACCATGCGCCCGCATCCCGTCTTCCAGGTCCTGGTGCCAGAGAGCGTGCCGGGAGTCGCGCCCCGGTTGCTCGATCCCCGCGCGCAGTGGAGCGATCCGGCCGCATATGACCGCGCCGCCGCTGAGCTGGCCCGGCGCTTCCACGATAATTTCAAGCGCTTCGAGGGGATCGTGCCGCGGATGGAAAGCGCCGCGCCGCGCTCGGCTTAGGCGGCTACGACTGACTCTCCCTCACCCCGCCCGGGCGGCCGCTGGGCGCCGCAGCGCGCGCCGCCCGAAAGCGCGAAGATTCTCTCGGGCTTCACGCGCGGACTGCTGCGCCGTGCGGGTAGTAAGAACAATCTACCCGCGCGGACGCGCAACTAGCCGCCGGCGCGCCCTGTTGTTACCTATAGCCTATCCTGAGCGGCGAGAAGCGGCACGGCGCCGGTTTTCTAACATTTCCGTTTGCCCTCAACGGGATATTGATGTATAGTCAGCCTGATAATTCGGGTCGTAAGCCGATGAGAATTGTCTCTGTCCTCCTTTGCGCATATCTGTTCCAGGCCGTGTCGGCGGGCCCTGGACTACCCCAGCGCCTTGAGTCAAAAGGGAAATGGGGATTTGTGGACGCAGAAGGGAACGTCGTTATCGAACCTAAGTATCGCTTGGCCGGGGGGTTCACCCCTGACGGCATCGCCCCCGTGCTGGATGACAAGGGGTGGGTTTACATCGACACGCAAGGCCGGGAGCTAGTGCGGCCCCTGGTATCAGACAACGGTCCGGATTACTTCATCGAGGGTCTGGCGAGGTTCACGTCCGGCCGCAAGATTGGATATTTCGACACGAAGGGCAAAGTAGTGATTCCTGCGCAGTTCGACTTCGGAATGCCGTTTTCGGAAGGCCGCGCCGCCGTTTGCGAAAAGTGCAAGACGAGGCAGGAAGGCTCCCAGACGATTGCAAGAGGCGGGCGCTGGGGCTTTGTAGACCGAACCGGAACGGTGGTCATCCCGTTGCAGTTCGAGGAAGTCGAATCCTTCAAGAACGGAGTGGCGCGGGTCCGTACCAGCGAGGGCTGGCGCTTGATCGACCTGAATGGCGCGCGCGTGCTGGAGTAGGCTGGTCCCAGTGCAGGGGCCGGGCCGTGGAGCTAACCGGCGGCGCCGCCCAGTTTTCCTGAAGACGGTGCGGAATCCGCGTTGAGGCCCGTATCAGGGTATGGCTTCAGTCGTCCGCGGACGCGCACAGTCAGACGCGCTAGCGCTGTGTTCCTGAGCTGCGAGCCTCCTGGCGCGTGATGCCACAGTGCGCCCGTATGCTCCCGTGCGGTTCGAGCGCGGTGGTAAGTGGCCCGCTATACGGACAGCGCGGGCCGTGTAGTAATCAAACCAACCCTTCCTGATGGTTTCAGTTTCATCCCCTGTGGTCATCATCAACAGCCGTGGAGCAGGCCGGCTGGCGGGACACCGCCAGGCAGGGCCGTGAGCTGCTGAAGGCCGTTCGCGTTTGATACTGGTCCGGCTATTACGTCGAGAACCGCGAATCAATTCGTGTCAAACCGCAAAACTATTTGCAGAAGATGCAAACTGAAATGCGATGGCAGAAACACGCCCCAGAGGCGGTAAGTAATCGAGCCTCATACGTAGTCAGAGTTCGCGGATCCGCGGCTGAGCCCAGACGCGCAACGCCGTTTGTTTACTGCATTTAAAGGCTGTCGAGACGCGGTTAAATTACCTTTACATTAAGCGAGCCAAAATCCGTGCGCCGATGTCACTTACCAGCCGCCAGCGGGGTTGACTTTAGTAATTACTCCCTTGATAATTACTTCTTAGTTCGTCCCCCGCCGGACTAAAACGACTGCCCAATCCGTTTGAGGGTTTGTGCATGACGTTTCAGATCGGTGATAAAGTGGTGTACCCCACCCAGGGGATCGGGACGATCGAGAACATCTCGGAACGCTCATTCGGGACGCACGCCGAGAAGTTCTACCTCCTGCGCCTGACCAGCCCCGGTCTTGTGGTTATGGTTCCGTTCTCCCACGTCAAGGATGTCGGCCTGCGCAAGGTGACTCGCAACGGCGAGCTCACGCGCGTGCTGGCGTTTTTGGCGGAGGGCGACTGCCAGGTGGACCAGGACTGGAAGAGCCGCTTCAAAACGAACTCTGAGAAGATTCGTGTTGGCGGTTTGCTCCAGATAGCGGAGGTCCTGAAGTGCCTGTTGCTGCTTCAGCGCTGCAAACCGCTGTCATTCCGCGAAAAGAAGATGCTCGACCGCGCGCGGCAGATGCTCGTGCACGAGATCTCCATCTCGCGAGGGCTGACTGTCGAGCAAGCCTCTCTGATGGTCCGGCGAGCGCTCGCCAAGTCCTCGCTCTCGCTGCCGGAGGAGTGCTAGGCTCAGCCGAACAGGCCCAGGATGGCCCGCGTGCCGATCCAGCTCAGTTCCGCAAGCCACCTGCCGAGTCCTGAGGCACCGAAGGCGACCACCAGAAGAATGAACCCGAACCGCGCCAGTTCCTCGTAGATGAACGGCGGAACCCGCGCCGCCAGCAACAGCTTCGAGCCGTCGAGCGGGGGCACAGGAATCAGGTTGAACAGCGCCAGATAGATGCTGAGCAGCGTCGCGTGTGCCGCGGCCTGAGCCGCCGAGGGGAACGACACCGCCAGCGCGCTCGCCGAGAGCCCGAAGATCATCGCCAGGACAATGTTGCTGGCCGGTCCGGCAAGTGCGACGATCGCGAGCCCATTCCAGCCGCCTTTCAGCCTTGAGACGTCGGTTCCGACGGGTTTCCCCCATCCGAGGAAACCCGCTCCGAACAGCGATGTGATCGCGGGAAGCAGAACCGTGCCGAGCCAGTCGACGTGCGCCAGCGGGTTGAGCGTCAGGCGTCCTTCGCGAACGGGAGTGTTGTCGCCCAGCCGCGTCGCGGCCCATGCGTGTGCAAACTCGTGGGGAGTAGTGATTATCCAGAAAAGCGCCACGTTTAGCAGCGCGGATTCGATGTTCATTCGGTCACGGTCAGAGGGTTGCCCGCTTCATTGTGCCTGAAAACGGCGGCCGGGTCCCTCGCAACACCTTCGATTGTAGCTATGAGAGGGCCCAGTTGCGGGTAGATATCAACAAGACCGCGGTTTGGAGCCGCCAGGGTCCACTTCCCATGACCGGGGGTTTATCATACCCCGCCAGTACTGTTGTCTAACGTAAATATCGTGCGTCTATCTCTAGTAAGAATAAGGACAAGTTAGTGAAAACAATGAAATTTGGCTTGAAAAATCAGGGTCAAATGTCCGTATAATTGAGCGCGGCCCCGGAGCGCGTGCGAGGCGCGCGCGTAGCGGGACAGGCATCTAGGGAACCCGGCGCATGGCGTGTCTGTATTGCGGCAAGCGTGTCTCGATGGTCAGGCAGATGGCCGATCCGGACTTCTGCTCCGACGAGCACCGCCGGCTTTATCACGACATAGCGAGGGCGGCGCTAAGGCGCTTGGGCGGTCTGGACGACGCACCGGACGAAGAGCATACCCTGCGGACGCATGTGCTTCGGCCGAGAGCGCAGGAGATGGCGAAGCACGCCGCGGCCGCCCGCAGGCGGCCGGCGCAGGGGCCCGGACCGAGGCTGGTTGTTGTGGAACCGCCTACCCCGACCATGTGCGACCTGGCGCGTAGGCCTCTCGCCATGGTCGACAACGGTTCCCAGCCGCTGCCCGCTGTTGGAATCGAGCTCAGCGCCCGGCCCGTGTTCCACATCGATGCGCTTGCCTTGGCGCGGGAGGCAATTGCCGCGCGAGGGCCCGGCG
This sequence comes from bacterium, assembly GCA_050260275.1. GTDB lineage: Bacteria > Acidobacteriota > Terriglobia > Bryobacterales > Bryobacteraceae > DATMXS01. Next base: position 9,806 of record JBLNBX010000263.1, on the reverse strand, counting down.
GGGATGAAGCCTTCGGTTTCTTCACCGTTCCGGCGGTCTTGCCCGCCTCCGGTCTGCAGGGGGCCGCGCGCGTAGAGGGCCCGGTTGATATAGCCGTCCCCGGCCTCCTGATGGGGCCCGTCGAGGGCAGGAGCGGGTGGGTCGAGCCGCAGATCGGGCCGTTCGATTTCGCCGTCCTCGAGGGTCGGCCACGCCGCCGCTACGCCCGGTCGAGAGCCGTTCCTCCACCGAGGCTCACGGTCCGGCTCGTCACCGGTTCCAGGGAGCCCGTTGTGCTCGCACTGCGCGGCATCGCCGAGGCGAAAGCGATAGCGCGCCCGCCGCAGAGCCTGGTGGGCGTCTATAGCCCTTCCACCGCCTCGGATGTCGCTCTCAAGAGCGCCGCCGCCGTCCGGCTGCCCGCTTGGATTGCGTTGCCAGACGGAGCGAGAAACATTCGCCCGGCAAGGCCGGAATCGGCCCGGGCCTGCGACTTCATGAACCTCGCGCCAGCTCCGCGGCGGGGATCGCTGGTTCCCGTCCTGGATCGCCTGGCCATTCGTCCTCCGGCGGCTGTTGCGCCCGTGCTCACCGCGCCGGAGCCGCAGTTCGGGCGTACCATCGTGTGCGGCACGACACCTCTGGGTGCGAGCCGCGCCCTGGTCTGTCTGCCGCCGGTTCAGGCCTCCAGCGTCCGGTTCGATGTCGCGCCGGTGTGCCGGTTGACCTCTCCCTTGCCGCGGCTCGCCGGTCTGGCGCTTGCGGAATGCGGCATCATGGACCGCTTCGGGAGCCGCCCGTGCGACCACCAGAGCAGGGCTGCGATCGTGGAGCACGGGTTCGGCGCGCTGGCTGGCGGTGTCGCGCTGCAGCTCCCGGCGTCGGGCGCTGTTTCGGGAATGCCGGCGAGCGGCGGCACTAAGGCGTTCGATTTGCTGCCGGCGCGCGCGGCGGCGGAGACGCGCGTCGACGTCGGCGGCTTCACCCCGCGAGCGGTGGCGCTGCCAGTGTTCGCGCCAGGGATTCGCCGCGGCCGGGTTGATACCACCAACCCTATTCCGTTCCGCTGCAGGCCGCAGACGATGGAATCCGCGCCGATGGAGGGAGTTGGCGGCATCATCCGGCCCCCAAGCGTGCGAATTCCCAAAGTCGAGCGGGCCGCGGGTGGCCGGCGGGACCTGCCGCCGTCGGGTCCGGCGCCCGCGAAGCTTCCGAAGCTGTGGATCGCTGCCTCGGCGGCGCGATTCGAGACGGTCCCCATTGCCGGTGCATCGGCCTCAGCGCTGGTGCTCCCTGCCAGCGCGGCCAGGCTGGCGCCTGCGGGTCGCATCGATGCCGGGCGTATGGCGCCCGAGCCCGTCGCCGCCATCGTGGGGCAAAGAGAGCCGCGGCCGGCGGAGGTTTCTTTCGAAGCCCGCGCCGTTCCGCCTGCGCCTCGGGCCGTGCGCGTTTCCGCGGCGGGTTCCGTGCGCTCCGCCGGCGAGGTCAGGTTCGGGGTTCCGCGCGCCCAGGCGCACGCGAGCGGCTGCCATTCCGCGGTCACGCCGTTCGCTCCTGCGCCGCCCCGGTTCCAATCGCTCCTGTCCGGCAAGCCTGCTCCGGGCATCAACGTAACGACGTTCGAATACCGCGATATCGCTCCTGTCGGCAAGCCGCATGCCCCGTCTTGTGCATCCGCGGACTTCTCGCCGCGCTCCGCGAGCCTGCCGCCCTGTCCCGCCGGCGACGGCTTCTGGAAACCCGCCGGACTTGCCGTGCGGCCCTACAGCAAGATCGCCGCGCCGATGCGATCCTTCGCACCGAAGTTGGATTTCTCCCGGGAGCCCGGGCCGGCTCCTGCGTTCCGAGGTCCGGCGATCAGGCTGGGAATGACTATGCCGGCTGCCCCGGTGCGCCGCGCGCTCGACCGGCTGGACCTGCAACCCGCTGGCGAGGTCATGCGGCGGCTCGACTGCCCGGCCAACCTCCGGCAGTACGAGTCGCGCGAGGCAGCGTTGAAGCTTGCGATGGCTTCGCGCACCGCAAACATCTCGCCGGTGGCGAAGCTGGCGCACGGGTCTGAGATACGGAAGGCGCTTGCCGCCGCAGCGCGCATCATGTTGCTTGGCAGCGAGGACGCTTTCGCGTCCGTCCCCAGCATCGTTCTGCCGGGGGCACGCGACCAGGTCCCCGCTGCACTGGCGGGCGTAACGGAAGTGGCGGCCCTGCCGCTCAACCCGCGAGCCGTGGAGCGAACTGCGGCCAGGCAGTTTGCGCTGGCCGCTGTGGCGGCCCCTGGGTGCGCGGACGCAGAACTCACGGCGGCAATGCCGGTTCACTCACCCAGGGCCGTGGCGGCGCCATATTCGCCGGGGCTCGAGCGTCTCGGCCTGCCGCGTCCGAAGCGGCGCGAGGAGGCCGCGCAGGTGGCGCTTTGCCACGTCCACTCCGCGGGCAGGTTCGGCGTACCGGCAAACCCCGCCGTGCTGCCGCGAGCCGGCTACCCGATGTTCGGTTTCACGTTGTACGAGATGCTCGACTACGACGATCGCAGGCACGCCCGCACCAGGCCAGTAGAGGAGTTGCCGCCGGCGCTGACCATCCCGGCGAGCAAGGCCGCGCCGCGCGCGCAGGGAAAGCTGCCCCAGCCGGGTGAGATGACCGGGTTCGTTGCGGCGCAGGCAGGCGACCGCGCAACTGTGCCCGCGGATGCCATCCTGTCTCGCGGCCGGCGGCCTCGGCTTCCCGCCCTGAATGCTGGTCCGGATACTGAGGACCGCGACGAGCTGCTGGCGGCCGTGCCGGATCGCTGGGAGGGCAACAGAATCTGGGTAACGGCTTCGAGGTTCTTCCGGTGAGGAGGTGCTTTGAATGAGCGCTTCGTCGGGTGCGACTCCTGGCCAGCCTTTCCACGCGCGCGTGCCGAATTGGGTACTGGCCACGATAGCTATCGTGATGGCGCTGCTGGGTCTGCTCTCCAGCCCGGCCGGAGCAACGCTGCAGGACGCTATCGAGCAGCGCGCCGCCGTCACGATCGAAGCGGATTTTGCCAAGCCGTTGGACGGGTGGTACGGAGACGGCAACTGGACGCGAGGGTGGATGCAAGAGCGCAGCGCCGTCAGGGTGGGGCGGCTGATGCTGCACCGCCCCTCGGTGCGGCTCGCGAACTACGATTTCGAGTTTGCGGGACAGATCGCCCGGCGCAGCCTGGGATGGGTTTTCCGCGCCGCGGACCTCAGAAACTATTACGCCGCGCGCCTGATCGCCCCGGATGCACCCGGATCGCCGCTGGTGCTGGAGCGCTCGGTGGTGATCGGAGGCGAGGTACTGACGCGGGTTCAGATCCCGATTCGCGAGCGCCTGGATTTGGAAAAGCCTCTGCGAATCGAGGTGCAGGTGCGCGGGAGCGATTTCAGGACCTCTATCGAGGGCCGGGTGGTCGATTTCTTCCGCGACGACCTGCTGCAATCAGGCGGAGTGGGTTTCATGGGCGAGCCGGAGGACCGGCCGCGGATCTACTGGATGCGCGTGCGGCACCAGGACGATGCGCTCGGCAGGGTGTGCGCGTGGATATCCGGAATTTCTTAGCAATTGCATTCGAGTCCGGCGGAGCGGGCCGGGAGGCTGCGAGCCGCAGGGCAGTTCGGAAAAGGCGAGGTCGTAACGTATGACTCCTAGAAAACCGATGGGCGCCGGGCCAATCGAATTTGTCCCGCGCACCGAGACTCCCAAAGCGTCCCGGCACTATGCCAGGGCGGCGGCTCTGCATCTGGACGGCAAGCCGGAAGACGCGCTCAGGGAGCTGCAGCGCGCCATAGCAAAGGGCGAGAAGACGGCCGACATCTACTCGGCCATGGCGCTGATCCAGTTCGAGATAGGCCAGTATGAGGGAGCGGTCAACAGCTACCGTGAACTGGTCGACCTCGATCCGAAAAACGTCAGCGGGTGGTTCAACCTGGCGCTCTGCCTGGAGCGGATGAGCAACTGGCAGGAAGCCTCGGAGGCTTTCCAGAAGGCGCTCGAGCTGAATCCGGAGCGGACCGACGCTTTCCTCGGGTGGGGCATCGCGTCGCTGCACCTGAAGCAGGCTCAGGTTGCGCAGAACGCCTTCGACCGCTGCCTCGCGCTCGATCCCGACAACGAAACCGCGCAGTTCGGCAAAGCCACCGCGCTGCACCTCGCGTCTCGCTACGACGAAGCCGCCGAGGCCTACCGCAAGGTGCTCGCGCGCAACCCGAACAACGAAGACGCGCTGTCGAACCTGATCGCTCTGGGTATGGCGAAGCGCGACTGGGACCTGGTGCGCCAGAACGCGGAGAAGCTGCTCGAGGTGAAGCCGCAATCGCCCACGGCGCTCGAAGGCCTGGCCGCGTGGGCTACCGCGCGCGGCGAGTACGAGCTGACCGCCAAGTTCTGCACGCTGCTCGTGGATGTCGAACCGTCGCATTTCGAGGGCTGGTTCAACCTGGCTCTCGCGCACCAGAAGAGCGGCCGCCTGCAGCAGGCCTCGGAGGCGTATCAGGAAGCCATCAAGGTGAAGCCCGACTCCGCCGCGGCATACACGAACCTCGGAGTCGTGCGGCAGGAACTGGGCGCCCTCAAGGAAGCGCGCGATGCCTACCAGCAGGCCGTCAAGCTGGACCCCGGCGCGCTCAATGCGCTGTGGAATCTGGCGCTGGCGCTCGAGCAGTCAGGCGAGCTGGACGAGGCCGAAAAGGCCTACGCCAAGGTGCTCGAGAAGGATCCCGACAACGCCGAGCCGCGCTTCAGGATCGGCTACGTCCGCCTTCAGAAGGGCGACTACCGCGGCGCGGCCGAGTCCTTCGAGAGCTGCCTGAAGAAGCGCAAGGACTGGATCGAGGCGCAGATGAACCTGGGCCTCGCGTACTGGAAGATTGGCGACCGCGAGCTGGCGCAGCTTGCCTACGAGCAGGCGCTGAACTCCGATCCGAAATCTCTCGACGCTCTGCGCGGGCTTGCCGAGCTTGCCCTCGAGCGCAGCGATATGGAGCAGGCGCTCGAGTATCACGGCAGGCTGGTGGATCTGGGCGACCGCACTCCCGAGCTGCTGTACAACACCGCGCTTCTGCTTCAGAAGTCCAACCAGCCGGAGGAGGCCGTGCGGCTGTACCGTGAAGCGCTGGCCGAGAACCCTGATTTCGCGGAGGCGCTGGTGAACCTCGGCCATGTGCTCAAATCGCTCGGCCGCATCGAAGAGGCGCGCAACTGCTGGAGCCGGGCTCTCGAGGCTAAACCGGAACTGGCGCAAGGCTATTTCGAAACCGCCCGCGCGTAGTCTTTCGGCGCTCCGTTGCCAGGGTGGCGCGGAGATGATCCGCGCCGCCCGTTTCGTGACCGCTCCTCCGGCTGGGCGTGTCACCGTCCGGGGCAGGCCGCGTCAGGATGCCGGCTGCACGCCGTCCGTTTCCGGTTCCGTCGCGACCCAGCTCGACACCTCCGCCGAGCGCACGCCGTGCATCTTACGGATGGCGCGGCAGATCTCCTCGCCGCGCCGGTCGGGGCGCTCGTTGTCGTCATGCACGATCTCGATCTTCAGGAACAGGTCTGAACGGGGCATCTCACTCCATATTCAACGATACTGGTAGATGAGACATGAAGTGTACAGTGTGTAACGCCCGCCGCCCGCGCCGGCACTGCCCGGGCCTGCGCAGCGACATCTGCCCCGCCTGTTGCGGCTCTGAGCGCGAGAACAGCATCGCCTGCCCGGTGGATTGCGAGTACCTCATCGAAGCGCAGGCACACGAGCGTCCTCGGCAGCTCGACCCCGCCAGTGCGCCCAACCCCGACATCCGCATCACGGACGAGTTCATAGCGAAGAACGGCTTACTGGGCGAGTTCCTCTGGCACGAGGTGTTTGAGGCCGCTTCAGCCGACAGCTCGGCGGTGGATAGCGACGTTCGCGAGGCGCTCGACGGGCTCACGCGCACATACCGCACGCTCGAGAGCGGCCTGTACTACGAAAGCCGCCCGGAGAACCTGATCGCAGCGCGCATATACGACAGAGTCCGGGAGAGTATCGACAAGTTCCGAGAGACGGTGCGCCAGCGGGAGGGGATGACGTCCATCCGGGACGCGGATGTGCTCGGGATGCTCGTCTTCCTGCAAAGGCTGCATTGGCAGGTGAACAACGGCCGCCAGCGCGGCCGGGCGTTTATGCGCCTGCTCGGAAGCCGCCTTCGCGCGCACGGCCACGAGGCGCATATCAGCACTCAAACCAGCGCTTAGCTTCTATCGCGGACTCGATATCCCGTTTTCACCGCGCGCAAAGTGCGCGCCGAGCAATCGCGCCGTCAAGCCCGATACACTGAATCCGGAGGTGACTCGGGAGCATGCCGGAACAATCACGCAAGGTTCGTTACGCGGTGGTGGGCCTGGGCTGGATCGCCCAGGAATGCGTCCTGCCGGCGTTCGCAAACACGCCGAACTGTGAGCTCGCTGCTCTGGTGACGGGAGACCCGGAGAAGGCGCGCGAGATCGGAAGCCGCTACGGCGTTCGCAGGACCGCATCGTACGACGATTATGAGAAGCTGGTGCGAAGCGGCGACATCGACGCCGTATTCATCGCGCTGCCGAACCACCTTCACAAGGACTTCACCATCGCCGCCGTGCGAGCCGGCGTCCACGCGCTTTGCGAAAAACCGATGGCGGCGAACGCGGCCGAGTGCGAGGAGATGATCCGCGCTGCGGAGCAGGGCGGCGCGAAAATCATGATCGGATACCGCCTGCACTTCGAGCCCGCAAACCTCAAGGCTATCTCGCTCGTCGCCTCCGGCCGCATTGGCGAGCCGCGCGTGTTCACATCCGTCTTCTGCCAGCAGGTGCAGCAGGGCAACATCCGCGTGCGAAAGGATGCCGCTGGCGGCCCTCTGCCCGACATGGGCGTCTACCAGATCAACGCCGCGCGCTATCTCTTTCGCGAAGAGCCGGTTGAGGTTAGCGCAACCGGTCTCGACCGCGGCGATCCGCGCTTCGACGGCGTTCACGAGGCCGTCTCCGCCATCATGCGCTTCCCCGGCGAGCGCGTGGCCAACTTCACATGCAGCTTCGGCGCGGCCTCCAGCGATTCCTCGTACCTGGTGGGCGCGGAAGGCTGGCTGCGGCTCTCGCCCGGGTTCGATTTCGGCCAGCAGAAGCGCCTCGCGCTCTCCATCGGCGGCAGCTTCGAGGAAGAGGCGTTCCCGCGCTGCAACGAGTTCGGCGGGGAACTCGCCTATTTTGCCGACTGCATTCTCAATAACACCGATCCCGAACCGGATGGGCGCGAAGGGCTGGCCGACGTGCGCATCGTCGATGCGATGCTGGAATCCATCCGCACGCAGAAGCCGGTCGCGCTCGCCCCGTTCGAGAAGAAGACCCGGCCGGACGAGAGCATGAAGCGGGAACTGCCGCCCGTTCCGTTCGCGAAGCTGTTTCGCGCCGCGAAACCCGGCGGCGGAAGCTGAGCCGCAGGCGCGCCCCAGCCCGGAGGGCTGAAGAGCGCCAACGCGTCATTCACCGTAAGGCATTCGGGCCAGCGCAGGGCTTCAGCCCCTGGATCTCAAGCGCAATCATCACAGCAACCGCCCTCCGCGGAGCTGAAGCTCCGCAGCGGACTGTAATCAGCCCCCTGATCGCTTGGTCCGGCTTGGCTGGAATTGTGAAGTGAAGTCGATAGCGCTTAGCGCCCGATGGGCGACCAGGGGGTCGCCCGCGGACCAGGGGGTCCGCCCCACAAAGCTGTGGTCTTCACGTCGCATCGATGTGGGGCGGACGCACACGTCCGCGCCGGACCCCCAGGGCCGTGCGAAGTCTGGAACGAAGCCCATCAGGGCGAAAGACAGTAGCCCATGGCGCAAGCCATGGGAAAGCCGAGCCAATGCTGGCAGCCCCTGAAAGGGGCGTAAGGACGCGGGCAATGCATCGCCGGGCCAAAGCCTTACGCCCCCGTCCGGGGGCTTGCTCTCAGAAGCATCGAAGAACCCAACGGCTTGCGCCGTGGGCTACTTCCTCGATGGTGGCTGGGTGAACGCGCAAGTCTTCCGCACAGCGGCTTTTTGGACGCGCCCTCGCGAAATACCGGCCTACGAGCCGGGGACGCGCGTCCAGACCCACACCAGAAAAGCAAGCCCTCCGAGGATGCCAACCGTCAGGACTATGAGTTTCAGGAACAGCGCCACCGCGCGCTGATTCATCTGGCGAACATCCTCCATCAGCGCAGCGGAGGAGCCGAACCGCACGAACCGCGCCGAACACGCCTCGCACCGCCGGATTCGCCCGCCTGTGTAGATGATGAGCCGTTCCAGCAGACCGCGCCTGTGCGAGCGATGGCTGACCAGAGCCCCGCACGCGGGGCAACTCAGTCTGGTTGCTCCCCGGTCGCCCAACGGGCACGTCGAGACCGCGGTTCGGTGGTTTTCGCGGTCCGTTGGCATGCTGCTCAGCATTGGGCACCCCGAGAGGCACGACGGTTCATTCATGTACATCCGACGAGTCCGTTTTCAAGCAGGCAGATGGGATGGCAAGTAGGGAACATTATAGCTATGTTCTGTTGCGCAACGAAAGCGCTCGCCGCCGGAATAATAGGGCGTTGCGGCGCCCTATCAATTGACATTTCCGGACGCATTTGTCACTTGAAAGACGGATCAAAGACGGTTAAGATCTATTCACCGAGCTGCTTTCGCAAGCTGTTGCTGCGCTGCTGAGCGGTCGGATTAGCTGCCTTCAGAGGGGGCGGCGGGCGTCACGAACGTCATCACAGGAGGGTGATAGCTATGGCATGCGTATTCAGGCACAACTGGGGTTGGCCAAGGCGCAGGGGTGACCGCCACATTCAGAGCTGCCTAATCTGCGGCGTGGAGCGTGAGTCACGCGTTCAGTTCGATTCGCCCCGTTACCGCCGCACCCAGGATCCCGTGCCAAACATGACCGTTGAAAGCGCAGTAACGGAAAACAACGAACGCGTGACTCTTCCAAGCGTCGCCTGAGCGCACAGCCCGCGTTCGAGGAAGCCGGAACCCGCTCAATTACGTCCAAATCACGAGCGTGCGGTGGTGTGCACGCGCGAGCAGATAAGGCAGAATACTCCTATGTTCCGGCTTTATTGCGCAATATGCGCTCTTCTTATAGTTCTGGCCTGCCCGGCGGGGGCGCAGGATGAGCCGGTCGTTTTCCGCAGCGATGCGCGGCTGGTGGTGGTTCACGCCACCGTGGTGGACGCGAAGGGCAACCTGGTTACGGATCTTCCGGGCAGCGCGTTCAGCATCTATGAGGACGGCGTAAAGCAGGACATCAAGTTCTTCCGCCACGAAGACGCGCCGGTCTCAATCGGGCTCGTGATAGACGATTCCGGCAGCATGGGCCCGCGCCGCGACAAGGTGGCGGCGGCCGGGCTCGGGTTCGTCCGCGCTTCGCATCCCGAGGACGAGGTTTTCGTCCTGCATTTCAACGAGAAAAGCTACCTCGATACGGATTTTACGAACGACATTGGCAAGCTGGAGCGCGGCCTGACGAACTTCGATTCGCGCGGCACCACCTCCATGCGAGATGCCCTCCGGCTCGCCATAACGCACCTGGAGCGGCGCGCCCGCGAGGATAAGAAGGTGCTGCTCGTAGTCACCGACGGCGAAGACAACTCCAGCCACACGGGCCGCGAGTATCTCATAAAAATGGCGCAGCAAACCGGCGTGATCGTTTACCCGATCGGGCTGCTGCACGAGACGGACGACGAGAAGGCCCGGAGGGCGCGCGCCGAGTTGGAGGATGTGGCCCGCGCGACGGGCGGCCAGGCGTTCTGCCTCCAGTCAATCGAAGAGATTGACCGCACGGTGCGCGACATCGCGCGCCAGATC